>NZ_AP025492.1:3000000-3300000 GCF_024347515.1 Vibrio gigantis | reverse complement strand
AATACAAAGAGCTGTTCGCAAACAATACCGATAAGCGTACGCTTGAAGATGTTATCGAAGGCGCTGACCTGTTCTTGGGTGTATCGGGTCCTAACCTGCTTCCAGCAGAAGCTCTAACGCTGATGGCTGATAAGCCAGTTGTGTTTGCATGTTCAAACCCAGATCCAGAGATCAAGCCAGAGCTTGCTCACGAAGTTCGTTCTGACCTTATCATGGGTACAGGCCGCAGTGATTACCCTAACCAAGTAAACAACGTACTTTGTTTCCCATTCATTTTCCGTGGTGCACTAGACGTGCGTGCGAGCGAAATCAATGACGAAATGAAGCTAGCGGCGGTTAAAGCGATTCGTGAACTGGCGAAAGAAGAAGTTCCAGCTGAAGTACTAGCAGCTGCGGGCGAGACTGCACTGGAGTTCGGTAAGGGTTACATCATTCCTAAGCCAATGGACCCACGTCTACTTCCTCGCGTAGCAAAAGCAGTAGCAGAAGCGGCTGTTGAATCTGGCGTAGCTCGTATCGAGATGCCTGCTAACTACATGGCATAGAAGCATATGGCATAGAGACTGGATGACATAATCTTCTGGTATCGTCGTTTCGTTATCGAGACGAAAAGAATAATAAAAAACCGACTCATCTGGAGTCGGTTTTTTTATGTCTATCATTCACAGCGCAGTCATAAAAAACAATGCGCGGTGTGATAAATAGGGTTCAGCTAGAGCGAATCAATAATGAAGGCAGTGACTGAGTTGTTTTTATTCTTCGTCAAACGCTTCGAACTCGATGCCCATTTCTGTCATCAGCTTTTTCACTTCAGCAGGGATATCGTCAGGACGGTCTTTACGAAGGTCTTCATCCGTTGGTAGTGGTTGGCCTGTGTACGCATGTAGAAAGGCTTCGCACAGTAGCTCACTGTTTGTTGCATGGCGTAGGTTGTTAATCTGGCGGCGAGTACGCTCGTCAGTTAGAACCTTTAACACTTTTAGAGGGATAGAAACTGTAATCTTCTTTACTTGTTCGCTTTTCTTTCCATGCTCAGCATATGGGCTTATGTATTCACCATTCCAGTCGGCCATTGCGTACCTTCATCACTTTAGTTGTTAGAATAAATTAATAGTGGTGATTTTAGCGGGATTTACCGCCATAAGCAAAGACATATGGACGTCTAGAAGTGTTGACGTCTCACGTTTATGAAAGTAAAGTGAATAACATATATCTAACACAGCCGCAAAATGCCGACAAGCAGCTGTGATTCTCAGACGCAAAACTTGTAAGGAAGCACCTATGAGCAGCCGGAAGCCAGCAACCATCGCAGTACGTACTGGTATCGAGTCAGACACGCAACACCATGCCGTTGTCCCACCTATTTATCTTTCGACTAACTATGGGTTTCCCGCTTTTGGTGAAGTGCCAAAGTACGATTACACCCGTTCTGGTAACCCAAATCGCGGTTTATTAGAAACGGCACTGTTTGAGCTTGAATCGGGTAAAGGCGCGGTTGTCACTAATTGTGGTACTTCGGCGCTTAACTTATGGGTTTCTGCTTTCCTAGGCGGCGATGATCTTATTATCGCACCACACGACTGCTACGGCGGTACTTACCGTCTGTTTAACACTCGCTCACTCAAAGGTGACTTTAAAGTTCTGTTCGTTGATCAATCGGATCAAGCGGCGCTGGATGCGGCGATCGCGCTTAAGCCAAAGTTGATCTTAATTGAAACACCATCGAATCCTTTGGTTCGTGTGGTTGATATTGCAGAAACTTGCCGTAAAGCGAAAGAGGTTGGTGCTCTGGTTGCTGTCGATAACACGTTTTTGACTCCAGTGTTCCAAAAGCCTTTAGAACTGGGTGCGGATTTTGTTATCCACTCAACCACCAAGTACATCAACGGACACTCGGACGTTATTGGTGGCGTTGTCGTCACGAAAACTGAAGAGCACGCTGAAGAGCTAGCATGGTGGGGCAACTGTATTGGTGCGACCGGCACACCATTTGATAGCTACATGACTCTACGTGGTATTCGTACGCTAGGTGCGCGTATGCGAGTTCACGAAGAAAGCTCACGCGAAATTCTGGCGTCTCTGCAGCAGCAAGAGCTCGTCGGCACGATTTACCACCCAAGCCTTCCTGAACATCCGGGTCATGATATCGCGAAGAAGCAGCAGTCTGGCTTTGGTTCAATGCTGAGCTTTGAGTTTGCGGGCTCATTCGAGGCGCTTAAATACTTTGTTGATAAGTTAGAGCTGTTCTCTTTGGCGGAATCGCTGGGTGGTGTGGAAAGCTTGATTTGTCACCCTGCTTCGATGACTCACCGTGCAATGGGCGAAGAAGCGCTGGCAGAAGCGGGTGTTTCTCAACAGTTACTGCGTCTTTCTGTTGGTCTTGAAGATGCAGAAGACTTGATTGATGACCTCAAGCAAGCGTTTGAAAAGACACAAGGCTTTATTGCTGAAGGGGAGGGTTAATAATGGCAACCTTTCGCCAGCTACATAAATTTGGTGGTAGCAGCTTAGCGAATCCTGAGTGTTACCAGCGCGTGGTCAACATTCTTAGAGAATACTCATCAGCCACTGACTTGGTCGTGGTGTCGGCAGCGGGTAAAACAACTAACCGCTTGATTGAGTTTGTTGAAGCGCTCGATAAAGATGGTCGTATCGCTCACGAATGTTTGCAAGCACTTCGTCAGTTCCAACTTGAGCTGATTGAAGCGCTGCTTGAAGGTGAGTCTGCGGCTCAGCTAACGGCCACTATTCAGCAAGAATTTACTGCTTTGGGTGAGCTAACTGCTCCTCTAAGCGAAGCGCAAAAAGCTCAGGTGCTTGGCCATGGTGAAGTTTGGTCTTCACGCCTATTAGCCGCTTTGTTGTGCCAACATGATTTACAAGCGGTGGCTCAAGACGCACGTGCCTTTTTACGTGCAGAAGCGGGTGCTCAACCTGAAGTTGACCGCGCACGCTCTTACCCTCTGATTAAAGAAGCTCTAGCGCAGCATGCACATTGCCGCGTCGTGATTACTGGTTTTATGGCTCAAAACACTGATGGTGAAACGGTATTACTCGGTCGTAACGGTTCAGATTACTCAGCAACCGTGATTGGTGCATTGGCTGAGGTTGAACGCGTGACGATTTGGAGTGACGTAGCTGGTGTATATAGCGCAGACCCTCGTTTGGTATCGGATGCGTGTCTATTGCCTCTGCTTCGCCTTGATGAAGCGAGTGAGTTAGCTCGTTTAGCGGCTCCAGTACTTCACAGCCGAACGCTACAGCCTGTGGCTCAAAGTGCGATGGACTTAAGCTTACGTTGCAGCTATCAGCCTGAAGCGGGCTCTACACAGATAGAGCGAGTACTGGCATCAGGTCGTGGCGCGAAAATCATTACCTCTTTAGATGAAGTACTTATCGTGCAGCTGACCTTTGGTCACGGACATGACTTCGACCGTCTAGAGAGTGAAGTGCTTGAAGGGCTTAAGCGCGCTCAACTCGAGCCGCTGGCTTATGAGCTTGAACCGGATCAACACTGTTTGCGTCTTGCTTATACAGAAGAGATCGCTGGTGGCGCTTTAGAATATCTACAAGATCATGCGATTGAAGCTGAGATTAAGCTCAAAGAGGGTTTCTCCTTAATTGCTGCGGTGGGTGCTGGCGTGACTAAGAATCCGAACCACTGTTACGGTTTCTACCAACAGCTTAAGAGCTCGCCGGTTGAATTCATCTCAGAAGCTAACTCTGGCTTGAGCTTAGTGGCAGTGATTCGCAAAAGTGAAACATCAAGCCTAGTGAAAGGCATTCATTCTCAACTATTCCAAGCGCAGAAGCGTGTTGCGATTGCTTTATGTGGTAAGGGCAACATTGGTTCAAGCTGGTTGAGCCTGTTTGCTGAGCAAAAAGCGGAACTCGAAAAGCGTCGTGGAATGAACTTTGAATTGGTTGCGGTGGTTGATAGCCAAACCTATTGGTTCGATGACCAAGGCATTGATGCGACTTCGGTAGGTAAACGCTTTGACGACGAAGCGATTGCCAATAATGGAAACGACTGGTTAGAGCGTTTAGGCTCCATTCAGGGTTACGATGAAGCGGTGGTGCTGGATGTGACTGCGAGCCCTGTACTTGCGGCAAAATACCTGCAAATCGCACAACAAGGTATTCATCTTATCTCGGCGAACAAGGTGGCAGGTTCGGCATCAAGCGAGTATTACCATCAGGTACAAGATGCGTTTGCTAAGATCAGCCGTCATTGGTTGTACAACGCGACAGTGGGTGCTGGTTTGCCGATTAATCACACGGTACGCGACCTGCGTGAAAGTGGCGATGACATTATTGCGTTATCAGGTATTTTCTCGGGCACGCTGTCTTGGTTGTTCCAACAGTTTGATGGTACGGTGCCGTTCAGCGAGCTGGTGGATTTAGCATGGCAACAAGGCCTGACAGAACCAGATCCACGAGCTGACCTCGATGGTTCAGATGTAATGCGTAAGCTGGTGATATTGGCTCGTGAATCGGGTTTAGATATTGAACCTGAAAACGTAAAAGTGGAATCGCTGGTACCTGAAGAGTTGCAAGACCTGTCGGTGGATGACTTCTTTGATAAGGCTTCTGTGCTGAGTGAAGAGTTAGCCGAGCGTTTAGAGAAAGCACATTCTCAGCAGAAGGTTCTGCGTTACGTAGCGCGTTTAGAGAAGAATGGTAAGGCAACCGTAGGTGTTGAAGCTCTATCTAAAGAACACGCACTGGCGAACTTACTGCCTTGCGATAACATCTTTGCAATTGAGAGCAAATGGTACAAAGATAATCCGTTGGTTATTCGTGGCCCGGGTGCAGGTCGTGAAGTAACGGCAGGTGCAATTCAATCGGATCTAAACAGAATGTCTAGCCTGTTTTAAATCCTAAATAGCATACTATTCACTAAGATAAATGAGGCTGGAAGCACGATGTGTTTTTCAGCCTTTTTTCTACATTATTTCTGCTTTGCGAGCCATCTAACTACTTGAGTTTTACTCACGATCTACTTGAGAAAAATTCATAATGGATCTGTTGACATTAAATCGTATTCAATACATTCTACAGACATATAGACGTCTAAACGTCGTTTAAGGATTTGAGTTTTTAGTGGTTGCTTTTACCACAGGGAGAGTAAGATGGGATACACACACGCTAGTCATATCGACGCTTTAAATCAGAATATCGCTGAGCTTTCTGACAACATCAATGTGTCATTTGAGTTTTTTCCACCAAGCAGTGAGAAGATGGAAGAGACCCTGTGGAACTCTGTTCACCGTCTTAAAACACTTCAACCAAAATTTGTATCGGTAACTTACGGTGCAAACTCGGGTGAACGTGACCGCACCCACTCAATCATTAAAGAAATTAAAAACCAAACTGGCCTAGTGGCAGCACCACACCTAACGTGTATTGATGCGAGCCGCGAAGAGCTGATTCAAATCGCTGACGATTACTGGGCAAATGGTATTGAAAGTATTGTTGCGCTGCGCGGTGATATTCCAGCAGGCGGTGGTGCACCCGAGATGTACGCTTCTGACTTAGTTGAACTACTTAAATCTCGTCACGATTTTGATATCTCAGTTGCTGCATTCCCTGAAGTTCACCCTGAAGCGAAAAGCGCTCAATCGGATCTTATTAACCTAAAGCGTAAAGTGGATGCCGGTGCTAACCGTGCTATCACTCAGTTCTTCTTTGATGTCGAAAGCTACCTACGTTTTCGTGACCGTTGTGTGGCGGCGGGTGTTGATGTTGAGATTGTACCGGGCATCCTACCGGTTTCTAACTTCAAGCAAGCGTCTCGCTTTGCTGCGATGAACAACGTAAAAGTACCAGGCTGGATGGCGAAGCAGTTTGAAGGCTTGGATGATGATCCAACGACTCGTCAGCTTGTTGGTGCTAGCCAAGCGATTGATATGGTTCGTACACTGAGCCGTGAAGGTGTGAAGGACTTCCACTTCTACACGCTAAACCGTGCAGAAATGACTTACGCACTTTGCCATACGCTAGGCGTTCGTCCACAAGTTGCTGCGCTGTAATTTGAGCCTAGGTACTTATAAAAGTCCCTGACAGTTGAATTTCAAATCCTATAGATACAAAAAAGGCTTGGACTCATAGAGTTCAAGCCTTTTTCTTTTCTAGCTTAACTTAAGCTAGAGCGCCAAGTTCAAGCAGTACTTCTTCAGCCCATACAATCCATGCTTCACGGATAAGTAGGTTACGACGAAGCGTTAGACGCTCAAGACGTGCTTGCTTGTCTAGTGTCGATGGGGTTGCGTAGTAAGCTGCTTCGATTTCTTTGTAGTGAGAAACCAGTTTGCGAGACTCTTCTACTAGCTCAGCAAGTTGTACACGGTAAGCGTCAGAAGGTTGGACAGCACAAGCCATTAGCTTAGCTGAAAACTCGTCACGAACGGTTGGGTGTGCAGTTGGTTGTTCAAACCATTCACCTAGCGCGCCACGGCCAGCATCAGTGATAGAGTAAACTTTACGATCAGGTTTGCCTTCTTGAGGCTCAAGCACGCAAGTTACCTGGTCGTTCTGAGCCATTTTATTTAGCTCGCGGTAAACTTGTTGGTGGCTAGCTTTCCAGAAGTAACCAATGCTTGCGGAGAATTCTTTTGTGATATCGTAACCAGTAGCATCGCGTGTACTTAAAACGGTTAGAATTACGTGTGGTAATGACATGTCTGAAATCCAAATGGTAAACAGTAAACAAATACTTAAACAACAAGTGTGCTTCTAATGGCACGTTATATTGGTTATGTCTAAGTAGCACCAACTCATCGGTTGGTTATGTCACCTTACAAAGCCGTTTATCACCTAGGATGACCAGTTTATTGGTCAAGTTGCTGCAGATTATTTTTTTGGAGTGTTTCCGCAGCGGAGCAGTAGTATATCTAAATAATAAGCATAAAGTAGAATACATGGACAAAATAACCCAAAAAACTGATAAAATACTCACTAGTGGTTATTTTTCAAAATAAAAAGGCCGCACATGGCGACCTTTTGTTCTTTTTGTAGTGGAAAATACTAATTAACCAGTGTTTCGCATGCCCGCTGCAATGCCTGCAATCGTCACCATTAGCGCTTCTTCTAGCTCTGCTGGTGGTGTTTCACACTTACGAGTACGGTAAAGCAGCTCTGCTTGAAGCATGTTTAGTGGCTCAACATAGATGTTACGTAGGCGAATTGACTCAAGCCCCCAAGGGTCGCTCTGCATCAAGTTCTCGTTATTTTCTACATTCAGTACCGCTTTGATGTCTTTTTGCAGCTGTTCACGCAGTAATTCACCCAGAGGTAATAGCTCTTCGTCAACAAGACGTTGGTCGTAGTACTTCGCAATTTCCATGTTGCACTTCGAGTACACCATTTCCAACATACCCAGACGAGTTGAGAAGAACGGCCATTCGCGACACATCTCTTCAAGTAGCGCTTGGTGGCCTTGGTCTACTGAGTATTGGATTGCTTCACCAGCGCCTAACCAAGCTGGAAGTACCAAGCGGTTTTGGCTCCAAGAGAAGATCCATGGAATTGCACGTAGGCTTTCTACGCCGCCATTTGGGTTACGTTTCGCAGGGCGAGAACCAAGAGGCAGTTTGCCTAGCTCCAGTTCAGGCGTTGCTTGACGGAAGTAAGGAACAAACTTCTCTTCGCCACGAACCACGTTACGGTAAGCTTCACAAGAGACTTGAGACAGCACTTCCATTAGGTCGCGCCATTCTTGTTTTGGCTCTGGTGGCGGCAGAAGGTTCGCTTCTAAAATCGCACTTGCGTAAAGGTTGAAGCTGTTTACAGCAACATCTGGCAAGCCAAGCTTAAAGCGGATCATTTCACCTTGTTCAGTTACACGTAAGCCGCCTTTCAAGCTCTTAGGTGGCTGAGAAAGAAGAGCAGCGTGCGCTGGCGCACCACCACGACCAACCGTACCGCCACGACCGTGGAATAGAGTCAGTTCAATGCCTTCTTCGTCGCAAACCTTAACCAGTTTGTCCATTGCATCGTATTGAGCCCAACCAGCAGACATTACGCCAGCATCTTTCGCTGAGTCAGAATATCCAATCATCACCATTTGGTGATTTTGGATAAAGCCACGGTACAAATCGATGCTCATTAGCTGTTTCATTACTGCTTCTGAGTTGTTCAAGTCGTCTAGCGTTTCGAACAGTGGACACACGTCCATGCGGTATGGGCAACCACACTCTTGCAGTAGCAAGTGAACAGCCAGAACATCGGATGCAGTACGAGCCATAGAAATTACGTAAGCACCGAAGGCTTCACGAGGTTGAGCAGCAATGACCTTACAGGTGTCTAAAACCTCTTTAACCTGTTCTGACGGCTCCCAATCGCGAGGAAGTAACGGGCGCTTAGAGCTGAGTTCATTGGTTAAGAAAGCAATCTTGTCTTGCTCACTCCACTGGTCGTAATCACCAATGCCTAGGTAGCGAGTCAATTCAGATAGCACGTCTGAGTGACGAGTGCTTTCTTGACGAACATCGAGACGCACTAGGTGTACACCGAACGCTTTTAGGCGGCGCAGGGTATCAAGCAGAGAACCGTCTGCGATTACGCCCATGCCACATTCGTGCAGCGATTGGTAACACGCGTAAAGCGGTGTCCAAAGTTGGTCGATGTTCTGTAGTGTTTCTTTCTTCGGTACTTCAGTGTCATGCAATTTTGCATCCAGCACTTCTAGCGTGTTGTTCAGCAGAGTACGTAGGTTCTTCAGGATTGCACGGTAAGCTTCGTGTTCATCACCTGCCAGTTCACGAACGGCATCATTACACTTGGTCATCGACAGTTCGGTAATCAGCTCGTTCACGTCACCTAGATAAAGGTCTGCGGCTTTCCAGCGAGATAGGCGCAGTACTTCTTTAGTGATGGTGTGCGTTACGAATGGGTTACCATCGCGGTCACCACCCATCCAAGATGAGAAGTGTACAGGGCGTGCATCAATTGGCAGGCCTTCACCAAGGTAGCCTTTTAGTCGTCCATCCATTTCACGCAGGAAATCAGGAACGGCTTCCCAAAGTGAGTTTTCAACAACTGCAAAGCCCCATTTAGCCTCATCAAGTGGCGTAGGGCGTTGCTGACGAATCACATCAGAGTGCCAACCTTGAGCGATAAGCTGCTCTAGGCGACGTTCTGTTTTCGTTCGCTCTTTGTGTGACAGGTCGCTTAATTCTAATTTAGACAGGCACTCGTTGATCTTAACCAGTTTGTTGATCATGGTGCGACGAGTGATTTCTGTTGGGTGTGCAGTCAGAACGAGTTCAATGTTCAGATCGCGAACGGCTTGAGCTGCATCTAGCTTGCTGATGTCATTCTGGTTTAATTTGGAAAATAGAGATTGCAGCACGTCTGGTTCACAAACATGCTCCTCACAGTGGCGAGAGATCGTGTGGTACTGCTCTGCCATGTTGGTGAGGTTGAGAAATTGGTTAAATGCACGAGCAACAGG
This sequence comes from Vibrio gigantis, assembly GCF_024347515.1. NCBI lineage: Bacteria > Pseudomonadati > Pseudomonadota > Gammaproteobacteria > Vibrionales > Vibrionaceae > Vibrio > Vibrio gigantis. The sequence goes on along the minus strand of NZ_AP025492.1, from coordinate 3,290,546 downwards.
GGTGAGTTGTTCGTTCGGCAGGTTTTTGATTTCTTCAACTAGGCTGTCACGGTCAGCTTTGTTGCCTGCGCGGGCGGATTTGGAAAGTTTACGGATAGTCTCCACTTTCTCTAAGATAACGTCACCATGTGCATCTTGGATTGTGTTACCTAGCAAGCGTCCCAGCATGCTTACGTTACTCTTGAGAGCGGCGTATTTCTCGTTCATTGTCATCCTGCCTCGTAAAAAAATTACATCCATTGTTCCTTGTTAAGTACACAATCTAGCGAAAACTGCTGTATCTAGTCAAATAAAGCATTCTAAGTTTGCAATTATTAGGTTTAGAAATGCGGGAGAAGTAAATTTTTCAATACTTCGGAATAAAGTGAAATTTAATTACAAGATCAGGCTGTGTTCGGGATAACAGAATAAAAGCCACCTTTTCGGGTGACTTTTATACAAAAATATCGGACAGCTAGTAATAACTAGAAACAATATTTACGGATCGATTTACTCAGAACATCAATCGTTGGGTCGATAAAATCGAAGCTTAAGAACTCATCCGGCTGGTGGGCTTGGTCGATTGAGCCTGGACCCAATACCAAGGTTGGACATAACTCTTGTAGGAAAGGCGCTTCAGTGCAGTAGTTGACGGTTTGTGATTCAATCTCACATACCGATTCCATTCCACCAATAAATGGATGGTCGTGTTGGCACTCGTAGCCCGGGATAGGTTCGTGTAGCGGCGTAATCTCAATTCTGCCCGGCCATTTTGCTTCTACTTCTTTCAATGCGCTGCGCAGCATGTTGTCCAAGCCATCTAAGCTGATACCCGGTAAAGGACGCACATCGTAGTGCAGCTCACAGCATCCACAGATACGGTTCGCGCTGTCACCGCCATGAATATGACCAAGGTTTAGTGTTGGGCTAGGGATCGCGAAACCCGGGTGATGGTACTCTTTCACTAACTTGTCACGCAGCTGCATTAAAGCAAACAATACTTCATGCATGATCTCGATGGCGTTGACGCCTAATGCAGGATCAGAAGAGTGACCTGATTTGCCGGTTACTCGCACCGCATTTGCTACGTGGCCTTTGTGCCCGCGAATTGGCACTAGGCTAGTGGGTTCGCCAATGATGCAGTAGTCCGGTTTAAATGGTGCATTCTCCGTGAAGTGACGCGCGCCTAGCATGGTGGTCTCTTCATCGCAGGTTGCCAATACATAAAGTGGCTTCGCCTGTTTGCTCCAATCCATCTTTTTAGCCGCTTCATACACAAAAGCAAAGAAGCCTTTCATGTCGGCGGTGCCTAATCCGTAGAAGCGATTGTTGTGTTCTGTCAATGCGTGAGGGTCGAAATTCCAACGCCCTTCATCAAATGGCACGGTATCGCTGTGCCCGGCCAATAATAAGCCGCCTTCACCCGAGCCCATTTTTGCGATCATATTATGCTTGCCAGGCTCAACTTCCACGACTTCTACGCTAAAGCCCAGGTCTTTAAACCATTGGGCCATTTTTTCGATCACTTTCTCGTTGCCATGATCCCAGCTTGGATCAGTAGAACTAATAGAGTCGGTGGAAATTAGGCCTTTATAGACCTCAAGGAAACTCGGTAATTGCATAATATCTTCACTTCTACTATTGACAGGAAAACTATAAGTCGGTAAAACACATATTAAATCATATTTAATGCATAAGAAATCAAATAAAGCTAAAAATTAAGTATGAATAGTCAAATTTTGAAATGTAACTTACCTCAGAAATGGATGTGTTGAGATGTTGAAAACCACGATCATTGGCGCAAGCGGCTACACAGGAGCAGAACTGGCTCTAATGATAAACAGACACCCTGAGCTCACGCTATCAGGTTTGTATGTCTCAGCCAATAGTGTAGACGCAGGTAAACCTATTGCATCGCTACACGGTAAGTTGGCTGGCTTGATTGATATGCCAGTACAACCATTAACGAATCCAGAAGAAGTGGCAAAGCAGTCTGATGTGATTTTCTTAGCTACTGCACACGAAGTAAGCCACGACCTAGCTCCTATCTTTCTAGAGAATGATTGCCAAGTATTCGACTTATCGGGTGCTTTTAGAGTTAAAGGCGAAAACTTCTACCAAGAGTTTTACGGTTTTGAACACCAACACGAACAGTGGCTAGATAAAGCGGCTTACGGCTTAGCTGAATGGAACGAACAAGAAATAAAAGAAGCTCAGCTTGTTGCAGTCGCAGGTTGTTACCCAACGGCATCACAACTGGCGATTAAGCCTTTGGTTGACGCTAAGTTACTGGACGAGAACCAATGGCCTGTGATTAACGCAACGAGTGGTGTTACAGGAGCAGGTCGTAAGGCGACCATGGTTAACAGTTTCTGCGAAGTGAGTCTGCAAGCTTACGGCGTGTTCAATCACCGTCATCAACCTGAAATGGCTGCACACTTAGGATGTGATGTGATTTTCACTCCGCACCTCGGCAACTTTAAGCGCGGTATTTTGGCGACCATCACCATGAAATTGGCTGAAGGCGTGACAGAACAACAGATACAAGATGCCTTTGAGCAAGCTTACCAAGGTAAACCTGCGGTGAGATTACTCGAAGAGACATTGCCAAGAATTCAAGATGTAGAACAGACACCTTTCTGTGATTTAGGTTGGAAGGTTCAAGGTCAACATATCATCGTTGTTTCAGCGATTGATAACTTATTAAAGGGTGCATCTAGCCAAGCGATGCAGTGTTTAAATTTACGTTATGGTTTTGCGCCATTAACTGCGTTAGTGTAAGGAAATCTAGATATGAGCCTTAATAATCAACCATTAATCATAAAGTTAGGTGGCGCTGCGCTATCTTGTGGTGAAACACTTAGCAAGTTATTTGGTGCTATCTCTGCTTACCAACAACAGGCACAACGACCAATCGTGATTGTTCACGGTGGTGGTTACCTTGTTGATGATTTGATGAATAAATTGAACCTCGAAACCGTTAAGAAAGAAGGGCTACGTGTTACTCCTTATGATCAGATCCCTGTGATTGCTGGTGCACTAGCGGGTACGGCGAATAAATTACTGCAAGGTCAGGCGATTAAAGACGGTATCAATGCCGTTGGTTTGAGCCTAGCAGATGGTGGTTTATGCAAAGTGAGCGAACTGAACCCTGAGTTGGGTGCAGTAGGAAAAGCGGAGCCGGGCGACTCAACCGTCCTGCAAGCGATTCTTAATGCTGGCTCACTGCCAATCATTAGCTCTATTGGTCTAACAGAGCAAGGGCAACTGATGAACGTCAATGCCGACCAAGCTGCGGTTGCCGTTGCTGGCGCACTTGATGCTGAGCTAGTACTTCTTTCTGATGTAAGTGGTGTGTTGGATGGCAAAGGGCACCTCATTCCAAGCCTTAATCAACAACAAGCCGATGACCTTATTGCTGGTAAAGTGATTACTGACGGCATGATCGTTAAGGTTCAAGCCGCACTAGAAGCCGCTAACGACCTCGGACGACCAATCGAAGTGGCTACTTGGCGATATCCAGAAAAGCTAACACAACTGTTTTCAGGTAAAAGCATAGGAACACAGTTTTTACCTCAGTAGTTCTCACAACGAGTCACTGCTTAAAGAATTTAGACAAATTAAATAAACATATAATTATGAAGTCATTTCCAACGCTGACCGCCATGTGCAGTATGGAAACTAGGAGAAAGAAAATGAGCAAAGTTAACGTAAAGAAAGTTGTAGTAGCCTACTCTGGCGGTCTAGACACATCAGTAATCATCCCATGGTTGAAAGAAAATTATGACTGTGAAGTGGTTGCGTTTGTCGCGGATGTTGGTCAAGGCGACGAAGAGTTGATTGGTATCGAGGAGAAAGCGAAAGCTTCTGGTGCTTCTGAGTGTTACATCGCAGACCTTAAAGAAGAGATGGTGGCAGATTACATCTACCCAACACTAAAAACAGGCGCTTACTACGAAGGCAAATACCTACTAGGTACTTCTATGGCTCGTCCAATCATCGCGAAAGCGCAGGTTGAAGTCGCACGTAAAGTAGGTGCTGACGCGCTGTGTCACGGTTGTACTGGTAAAGGTAATGACCAAGTTCGTTTTGAAGGTGCATTCGCAGCACTAGCACCAGACCTACACGTAATTGCACCATGGCGTGAGTGGGATCTAGTGAGCCGTGAAGAGTGTCTAGATTACCTAGCAGAGCGTAACATCCCTTGTACCGCTTCTCTTACTAAGATTTACTCGCGTGATGCAAACGCATGGCACATCTCAACAGAAGGTGGCGTTCTAGAAAATACATGGAACGCACCTAACGAAGATTGCTGGGCTTGGACTGTAGACCCAGAGCAAGCGCCAAACGAATCTGAAACAGTGACGCTTAAAGTTGAAAAAGGCGAAGTGGTAGCGGTAGATGGTGAAACAATGACGCCATACAACGCACTGGTTTACCTAAACGAGAAGGGTGCTAAGCACGGTGTTGGTCGTATCGATATCGTAGAAAACCGTCTTGTTGGCATGAAGTCTCGTGGTTGTTACGAAACTCCGGGTGGCACAATCATGATGGAAGCACTGCGCGCAGTAGAACAACTGGTTCTTGATAAAGCGGCATTCGAATTCCGTGAAGAGCTGGGTGTTAAAGCTTCTCACCTTGTATACGACGGTCGTTGGTTCACTCCACTGTGTAAGTCAATCCTTGCAGCGACAGAAGAGCTAGCACAAGACGTGAATGGTGAAGTGGTTATCAAACTTTACAAAGGCCATGCAACGGTGACTCAGAAGCGTTCTGACAACAGCCTGTACTCAGAAGAGTTTGCAACCTTTGGTGAAGATGAAGTTTACGACCAAAGCCACGCTGAAGGCTTCATCCGTCTTTACTCGCTATCAAGCCGTATTCGTGCCCTGAATAGCCAAAAGTAATCCTAACAATGAGTTAGCGAGCTAGCTTTTAGCGAAAGGTTGAAGGCCAGTAAACAGACATTATTATGCAAAGCCCACTCACTATTGATTAGTGAGTGGGCTTTTTACTTTCTAATCGCCTAATAAATCAGCTTCGGTTTTTACTATGGGATGGCATATAATTCGCGCTCTACGCTGTAAAGAATCAATGGATGAATCTTTTGGTGAATAAATATGTTAAAAAAATGAATTAATACTTTATTTTCATTTTGAATTGCCGTAAGTTTAAACCATCAGAAAAATACTGAATCTTAATCAGAATTATCATTTGCAAAAACAGTGAGCACTGTGCAATTAGGAGATACACAATGGCATTATGGGGCGGTAGATTTACCCAAGCAGCAGACACCCGGTTCAAAGATTTTAACGATTCTCTTCGTTTTGATTACCGATTGGCTGAGCAAGACATTGTGGGCTCAATTGCCTGGTCTAAAGCTCTACTGTCGGTCAACGTATTAACAGAAGAAGAGCAACAGAAGCTTGAGTTAGCGCTGAATGAGCTAAAACTTGAGGTGATGGAAGATCCTGAACAGATTCTACGTTCTGATGCAGAAGATATTCACAGCTGGGTTGAGCAACAACTTATCGGCAAAGTCGGTGATTTGGGCAAAAAGCTTCACACTGGCCGCTCTCGTAATGACCAAGTGGCTACAGACCTGAAACTATGGTGTCGTCAGCAAGGTAACCAACTGCTATTGGCATTGGATCGCCTACAGAGCCAAATGGTGAATGTTGCTTCTCAGCATCAAGAAACCGTGCTTCCTGGCTACACTCACCTTCAGCGTGCTCAGCCGGTAACTTTTGCTCACTGGTGCTTGGCTTACGTTGAAATGCTTGAGCGTGATTATTCTCGTTTGAATGATGCGATTAAGCGTCTAGATACATGTCCGCTGGGTTCTGGTGCCCTTGCAGGAACCGCTTACCCGATGGACCGTGAAGAGTTAGCTCACAACTTAGGTTTCCGTCGTGCAACGCGCAACTCTCTAGATTCAGTATCTGACCGTGACCATGTGATGGAGCTGATGTCGATCGCTTCTATCTCTATGCTTCACCTTTCGCGTCTTGCAGAAGATATGATTTTCTACAACTCAGGTGAATCAAACTTTATCGAGTTAGCGGATACCGTGACGTCAGGTTCATCTCTGATGCCACAAAAGAAAAATCCGGATGCGCTAGAACTTATCCGTGGCAAAACTGGTCGTGTTTACGGTTCATTAGCAGCAATGATGATGACAGTAAAAGCTCTGCCTTTGGCGTACAACAAAGACATGCAAGAAGATAAAGAAGGTCTGTTCGACGCTTTAGACACTTGGAATGATTGTATGGAAATGGCTGCTCTTTGTTTTGACGGCATTAAAGTGAACGGCGAACGTACACTTGAAGCTGCGAAACAAGGCTACGCGAACTCAACAGAGCTGGCTGATTACCTAGTAGCGAAAGGCATTCCTTTCCGTGAAGCTCACCACATTGTTGGTGTAACAGTCGTCGCGGCGATTGCTAAAGGCTGTGCACTAGAAGAATTAACCATCGCAGAGATGAAAGAGTTCTCTGAGGTGATTGAAGAGGATGTGTATGACATTCTGACCATTGAATCGTGTCTTGAAAAACGTAGCGCATTAGGTGGTGTATCACCACAGCAAGTGGCTTACGCAGTAGACCAAGCTGAGAAACGTTTGGCGCAGCGTGACACCTCTATCGTTAAGGTTCGTCCTGCTCGTTTGACTGACATTGAAGCATTGGAAGGCATGGTGGCTTACTGGGCGAACATGGGTGAAAACCTGCCTCGCTCTCGTAATGAACTGGTGCGTGATATTGGCTCATTCGCTGTCGCAGAACATCATGGTGAAGTGACAGGTTGTGCATCACTTTATGTGTATGACTCTGGCTTAGCGGAAATTCGTTCGTTGGGTGTTGAAGCTGGCTGGCAAGGTCAAGGGCAGGGGACTGCAATCGTGCAGCACCTTGTTGAGAAGGCTCGCCAAATGGCAATCAAGAAAGTGTTCGTACTGACTCGTACTCCTGAGTTCTTTATGAAGCATGACTTCTTACCGACATCGAAATCTCTGCTACCTGAGAAGGTATTGAAAGATTGTGACCAGTGTCCTCGTCAACATGCGTGTGATGAAGTGGCGTTGGAAGTGAACTTGGTCGAGCAGATAATTGCTAAGGTGAATGTTGCATAAGGCATTGATTTTATAGTCCCTAAAAAAAAGATCAAAAATCTGATCTTTTTTGGGAACAAACTAAGAAAAGCCCGGTCTATTAAAGTACCACTGCTTTTTCTTAGAATTTTCTAAGAAAGCCCTAGAATCGATTGGTTCTGGGGCTTTTTTCTATCTGCTGTTTGGGAAATTATACTCGTTCGATTGTTGTGACCAATTATCGGAGTATTGAACCTATCATCTAACCATTATTGCCTATCTAACAAACACTGCTGCTAACGCTTTTTGTTCCTTAAAGGCAGCACCAAAAACTTCATTATCCAATGCAACGACAATAAGCCACTGAATGCGAAAGCTGCCATCATCAAAGCGATGGCGTTGATGGTTTTTGGGCCTTCCCTGAAAAACAGCCACCATACTCCCCAACTTAATATCGACAACACCGTGAGCTGATTCATACAACGTTGGCAACGACCGAGTTTGTTGAAGATTTTTTCATTTTTATTGCAATGAAGACATGTCATCTTGGGCTTGATTCGCGTTATGCTTATTGCCCTGATAATACCACGTCACAAGATATTGGATCACGGTGACATAGAGAGAGAAGATCGATGATTGAGCGCCAAGAAACCAAGCAACGCATGAGCCGTATTGTTAAACACAACGGTACTATCTACCTATGTGGCCAAGTTTGTGCGGATGCAACAAAAGGCATTACAGAGCAAACACAGACGATGCTGGATAAAGTAGAAGCGTTACTTGAGCAAGCAGGCAGCGACAAAGAGCACATGCTGTCAGCAACCATTTACTTGAAAGACATGAAAGACTTCCAAGAAATGAACGCAGTATGGGATGCATGGGTTCCAGAAGGTCACGCTCCAGCTCGCGCATGTGTGACTGGCGACATGGCTCGTGAGGCACTACTGGTTGAGATCTCTGTGATTGCAGCTGAGAAGTAATTCTCTCGCATTTAGCAATAAGTAACGGTTTAAGAGATTCCAGATACTTCGTCCCTCAGTGCTGGAATGACGGATTAAGTTTTGGCTTAGTTGCTTAACTAAATCAACGTCATTCACGATAGTGATGGAGGAGTGTGGTCGGGAGTTTCTGTTTATGTGTGACAGAGACTCTAGATACTTCGTCCCTTAGTTCTGGAATGACGTATTAAGTTTTGGCTTAGTTGCTTAACTAAATCAACGTCATTCCCGAAAGCGACGAAGGAGCGTAATCGGGAATCTGTTATTTGCTCGTTGCCAAAAAACAAAAAGGAAAGCCAATGGCTTTCCTTTTTAGTATCTAATCTATGCGTTCTGTCTCAATCGACCGAGATTAACAACCTGGACCACAGTCTAGACAGTGTTTCACCATCTCTGGACCTAGGTGCAGTTTCGCATTGAGGTCACGCAGCGCTGTTCGTACACCCTCCTCAATTACGGGGTGGTAGAACGGCATGTCTAGCATCTCAGAAACCGTCATCTTGTTCTGGTGTGCCCATGCTAGTAAGTGAGCCAAGTGTTCTGCGTTTGGTCCCATCATCTCAGCACCAAGGAAGCGGCCTGTACCTTGCTCGCCGTAAACGTGCAGAATACCTTTGTTGCGTAGCATCACTCGTGAACGACCTTGGTTCTCGAAAGACACTTCACCCGTTGCGAAACAGCCACATGTGCCTAAGCGGGTGGTGATCTCTTTGTAGGTTTCGCCAACCATTGCTATTTGCGGGTCAGAGAATACCGCAGAGATTTTAGAGCGGCGTAGGCCTGCACGAATCTCTGGGAAGCGACCTGCGTTATCACCCGCAATGCGTGCTTGGTCTGCTGCTTCATGTAGCAGAGGCAGTTGGTTGCTTGCATCACCCGCAATGAATACTGATGGCAACGATGTTTGTAGTGTGTAGTGGTCTGCAACTGGCACACCACGTTCATCAAGCTCAAGAGAGGTATTCTCTAGACCAAGTTTGTCTGTGTTTGGACGACGGCCTGTCGCTGCCAGTACGTACTCAACGACGTTAGTTTCTAGCTCACCTTGCTTATTAATGAACTGGATTTCGACACGTGGCTCACCCGATTCAGTGGTAATACGCTTCATGCTTTCGATTTTTACGTCGGCATCTAGGTAGAACTCTTCATTGAAGGCTTTGTCTGCGTAAGCCATGATCTCTGGGTCGGTTACTGGGCCAACTTGACCACCCAAACCGAACAGTTTGGTTTCCACACCTAAGCGGTGCAGTGACTGACCAAGCTCCAGGCCAATAACGCCAGGGCCAAATACGGCAACTGATTCTGGTAAATCATCCCAGCTGAACACGTCATCATTAATGATTAGGCGGTCGCCAAGTTCATTCCAAACTGCAGGGTATGCAGGGCGCGAACCTGTCGCGATAACAATACGCTTAGCCGTCACAACCGTATGATCATCAATTTGCAGCGTGTTGTCGTCTAAGAATTTTGCATAGCCAGAGATCTTGTCTTGCTCTGGGATTTCATCTACGCCTTCTAAAACAAAACCAACAAAACGGTCACGCTCAAACTTCACTCGCTCCATTACTTCACGACCGTTAATTACGATATCACCTTGTGGGTGAACGCCAAAAGCCGGAGCTTTCTCGATTTGGTGCACGCTTTCTGCAGCTGCAATAAGCAGTTTAGATGGCATACAACCAACGCGAGCACAGGTTGTACCGTAAGGACCGCCTTCAATCATCACGACACTGTCAGTGTGTGCTTTTGCAGCGCGGTAAGAACCTAGACCTGCCGTACCGCCCCCGATAACTGCTACATCTACATTGACTTGTTTCATAATAATTTTCTCGCAATGGCTAAATTTAGTTTGAACGAACCCCTCCAACTCTGGTGATTTTTTTGAGAGTCAGGATAACGGGTCTGTTTTGTGATTCTGTTTTATTAGGTTTAGCTTGTGGTTCTGCTTTTTGTTACTAACTGCTTCTTGTTACTAACTATAGGTTAGTTAAAGACGGGCGAGTCACAAGCTATATTCTTTTCCAAAGCTCACGTGAGAGTGGTTTGGAATCGCTAACCCACAAGAGGGTGGGTTAGCAGATGTTAGCTCCTAAGTAATTAACCTAGGAAAGCTTCTAGTTCTTCGCTGCCACCGATGTGTTTGCCACCGATGAAAACTTGAGGAACTGTTGTGCGACCAGAGATTGCACGTAGGCTTACTGTTGTTGCGTCTTTGCCTAGTACGACTTCTTCGTAGTTCAGACCTTTGTCGATTAGGTTCTGTTTTGCTTTCATACAGAATGGGCAACCTGGCTTAGTGAATACTGTGATTGACTCTTGCTCTTTGTGCTCAGGAGCAAGGTAGTTAAGCATAGTATCAGCATCTGAAACCTTGAACGGGTCACCTGGTACGTCTTCTTCGATGAACATTTTTTCTACCACGCCGTTTTTAACCAGCATGCTGTAGCGCCATGAACGTTTGCCGAAGCCGATGTCGTTTTTCTCAACTAGCATGCCCATGCCGTCTGTGAAGTCGCCGTTACCGTCTGGGATGAATGTGATGTTTTCCGCTTCTTGGTCTGCTTTCCATGCGTTCATTACGAACGTGTCGTTTACAGAAACACAAAGGATGTCATCAACACCGTTCTCTTTGAACACTGAATGTAGTTCGTTGTAACGAGGAAGGTGGCTTGACGAACAAGTTGGCGTAAACGCGCCTGGTAGGCTGAATACGATAACTGTTTTGTCTTTGAATAGCTCTTCAGTCGTTACGTTAACCCATGCATCACCTTGGCGAGTTGGGAATGTTACTTGAGGGATTGATTGACCTTCTTTAGATGCAAACATATTGATTTCCTTAAATAGTATTTTTAATTTTGTTCTATCAGAGCTTAACGTTTTTCTTTGCTCTGTTTCGTTTCGTTGAGCCCATTATTAGATAAATCCTTTGATAGCTCTAATCGTTTGATGTTATGGTTTTGATAGGTAAATTCTATCAAGAGCATTTTCTTTTAAATGTTGCTATGAAAAACCTTGTTCTTATTAAACCTGAGGTAAGAGACTGATCATGAACATTCGTGACTTTGAATACTTGGTGGCGCTCGCAGAGCACAAACACTTCCGAAAAGCGGCAGAAGCGTGCTTTGTCAGTCAGCCGACACTAAGCGGTCAAATACGCAAACTAGAAGATGAAATCGGACTTCAGTTAACCGAGCGTAGTCCAAGGAAGGTCATATTTACAGAATCAGGGTTACAACTTGTTGAACAAGCTAAGCGTATTCTCAACGAAGTGAAGACTTTTAAGGATATGGCGAGTGGACACGGTGAAGCGATGACCGGACCAATGCACATTGGTTTCATCCCAACCGTGGGTCCTTACATTCTGCCTAAGATTGTCCCTCACCTGAAAGAGAGCTTTCCTGAGTTAGAGCTGTACCTGCATGAAGCCCAAACCCATCAATTAGTGAGCCAATTGGAAGATGGAAAGCTGGACTGCTTGGTACTGGCTGCGGTTGATGAAACCGCGGTGTTCAAAGAGATTGATGTGTATGACGAGCCATTAAGTGTCGCAGTTCCATGTGACCACGAGTGGGCTCAGCAAGACACCATTGATATGCTTCAACTCAATGGACAAACAGTATTAGCACTTGGTGATGGCCACTGTTTAAGAGACCAAGCTCTAGGGTTCTGCTTTGCTGCGGGTGCAAAAGATGATGAGCGTTTTAAAGCGACCAGCTTAGAGACGCTTCGTAACATGGTCGCGGCAGGCGCGGGGATTACCTTGCTACCTCAGTTATCGGTACCAAAGGAAAAGCAGAAAGATGGTGTGTGCTACGTGCCTGCAGTAAACCCAACGCCTTCACGTCGTATTGTGGTTGCATACCGTCCGGGCTCTCCATTGAAAGGACGCTTTGAGCAACTGGCGGAGACTATTCGCACTCAATTGGAAAAGGTCGTTTAGCTTCATCTCCGTATAGCAGATACAAAAAAGGGTTGATATGAATTCATATCAACCCTTTTTATTTGCTCATGTCGTTAGGTTCAAAAAAACTATCTAGAACAGTTCTTCTACCGTTTCACCTGAAGAGGTGGAGTAGATATCATCATTGAAACGCTCAGTGATGTACTCAGTAGGCTCTGTGCCTTTCTCGAAGTACTCAAACATTGATGAGCTATCGAACTTGTTGGTCAGTAAGCCTGTATCACGGTCAATACGAACGCGAACGATGTTTTCTGGAATCTCTTTGCGTTGCGCTGGAACACCAGCCAGTGCAGTCCCCATGAAATCAACCCATGCAGGCTCTGCTGTTTTCGCGCCAGCTTCCGCACCAGTAATCTGGTTCTTACCAAGGTTAGAGTTCGCTTTAGTACGACCTAGGTTACGGTTGTGGTTATCAAAGCCAACCCATACCGTTGCAACCATGCCTGGGCCGTAGCCGCTGTACCAAGTATCTTTCGAGTCGTTGGTAGTACCGGTTTTTCCGCCAATATCACGACGTTTCAGTGGTTGAGCACGCCAACCTGTACCATTCCAACCGGTACCCGCGCTCCAATCACCGCCGCCCCAGATGTTGCTGTACATCATTTCACGAACTAGGAATGCGTTCTGCTCAGAGATAACTTGAGGAGCGTATTGAACTTTCGCATCCACATCTTGCTCGGCAAATTCATCCGCCATTGGATCGGTCGTGATGGTTTGTTTGCAATCTTCTTTACAGACAACTTTTGGTGTTGCTTCAAACTCAGTCTCGCCAAATGGAGTCTCAACGCGGCTGATGTAGAAAGGTTCAACGTAGTAACCACCGTTCGCGAATACTGAGTAACCTTGCGCTACTTTCATTGGCGTTAAGCTACCAGCACCTAGTGCAATAGTTTCAGAACGAGGCACTTCATCGATATCAAAACCAAAGCGAGTTAGGTAGTTACGAGTGTCATCTAAGCCAACTTCACGCAGTACACGTACCGCCATCACGTTTTTCGATTGAGCTAAGCCAATACGCAAGCGAGTAGGGCCGACGTAAGTTGGTGGCGAGTTCTTTGGTCGCCATGCCGTACCTTGACTCTTATCCCACTGGTTGATCGGCGCATCGTTGATCAGTGATGCCAACGTTAAACCTTTCTCAATTGCTGCTGAGTAAATGAAAGGTTTGATACCAGAACCCACTTGACGAATAGATTGCGTCGCACGGTTGAATTTGTTGTGAACGAAGTTAAAGCCACCCACCATCGACAACACAGCGCCGTTGTTCGGATTCATTGCCACAAATGCAGTGTTCGCATTAGGTACTTGGCTTAGTCGCCACACAACAGGTGTTTCAGTTTCCGTCGTTGCTTCTTCTGTAGGCTCATCAGAGACTTCGTCACCAGTGATGGCTTCATGGCGAACCCAAACTTGTTCACCAACAGCTAAAATCTCTTTTGCTTGAGAAGGCGCAGGGCCTTGGCGGTTGTCTGTTAGGAATTTACGCGCCCAGTTCATGCCTTGCCATTCGATAGTGCCTTCGCCTTGGTTTTTAACCCAAACCTGAGCGCTTTTCGAATCAACTGAAGTAACAACAGCAGGGACTAGGTCACCATAGGTTGGCTGAGATTTAAGGTGTTTAACGATCTTTTCATGATCCCAAGCTGATTGCTCGGTTTGCCACAATACTTTTTCTGCACCACGGTAGCCGTGACGTTCGTCGTAGCCAAGTAGGTTCTTAATCGCGGCTTGGTTAGCTGCTTTCTGTAGTTTTGAATCAACGGTCGTGTAGACCTTCATACCAGATGTATAAGCGGCTTCGCCATAGCGTTCCACCATCCAAGCACGTGCAACTTCTGCAACGTACGGCGCACTGAGTTCAATCTCTGCACCGTGGTATTTCGAGATAAGTTCTTCACTGCGAGCTTCATCGAACTCTGCTTGAGTGATGTACTTCTCGTCTAACATACGACGCAATACCACGTTACGACGGTTGGTTGCACGCTCAATAGAGTAAATAGGGTTCATCGTAGAAGGTGCTTTTGGCATACCTGCAAGCGTAGCAATTTCACTCAGGGTTAGATCGGGAAGATCCTTACCGAAATAAACACGCGCTGCAGCGCCAAAGCCATACGATCGGTGACCAAGGAAAATCTTGTTTACGTACAGCTCCATGATCTCTTCTTTACTGAGAAGTTGCTCAATGTGGATCGCAATGAAGATCTCTTTAATCTTACGCATGATCTTTTTCTCATTAGATAAGAAGAAGTTACGCGCAAGCTGCTGAGTAATGGTACTCGCACCTTGTTTAGCTGAACCCGACATAGCAACCACGATCGCTGCACGAGTAATACCGATTGGGTCAATACCTGGGTGTTCGTAGAAACGGCTATCTTCGGTAGCAATCAAAGCCTCAACTAAGTGGCGAGGAATCTCATCATAAGTGACTGGATTGCGACGCTTTTCACCAAATTGAGAGATCAACTTACCGTCTTGACTGAAGACTTGCATCGGTGTTTGGAGTTCTACGTCGCGCAAAGTGGCAACATCAGGCAACTCTGGTTTTACGTAGTAATAAAACCCAAAAATTGTACTGACTCCAAGAATCATGCAAATCAATGTAAATATGAATAATCGCTTTATGAACTTCACCGGATAATCCCTGATTAGTTAAGGCTGATAAGCAGCAAACCCTTGTACTCTAGGCTAAAAACTTAGCTTTCGTTTATTAACGCTTATTTAACTAATAATCACAACCCCTAGATAATCAACGAAATGCTTGGCACTTCAGGAGCTAGGTCACATGGGTTCATCATTAATTACAGGTATAGATATAAATCATCACAGCATCAAAGCCGTGGTACTAAAACCCGTGGGGGAGTTGTATGCCCTAGTGGGATACAAAGAGCTGCCGATTTCGGACGACATTTTTACAGCTAACCATACTTTGGAGTATCAGAAAACTGTTAAGAAACTTAAAGAACTTAGGAAAGAACTGCCTTTTGGCTGTCGCAACGTCGCCATTTCGGTACCTGATAACACGGTGATCAGCAAAGTACTGCAAATAGAGAGTGAGTTAGAAGACAGAGAAAAAGAGTTTTCGATCTATCAAACCTTTGCTCATCAATCTCCCTTTCCTATTGAGGAGCTGAGTTTAGATTTTGTAAAGCTGGAAGACAAACGATTTGGCAAAGGTTCGACAAGCAGTTATCAAATATACGCAACTCGTAAGGAAGTGGTGGATAGCCGAGCGGATGCATTAACTAAGGCTGGCTTTAAGCCTGTTGTGGTGGATACGCAAGCGCATGGGTTGCTTAATATCTGGCAATTGGCCTCGCGCCTGTATCCTGAAAAGAAAAACTGGCTGCTGGTGGATGTTGGAATCGATCAAACGTCGCTAGGTATTATTCCACAAGGTTCGGTACCGTTTTACAAAGACATCGGTTTTGGTACCAAAGATCTTCGTAGTCATGACGACCCTAGTGATATGGAGTGTGCTTTCGGCACCACGGAAGACACACATCAATTCATTGTTAACCTGATTCAGAAGCTCAAACGTCAATTGCAGCTCTATTCTTCGGGACATGCGCAGCAATCTATCTCTGGGATCTGGCTGATGGGTGAAGGCGCCAGCATCCCTATGGTAACCGAAGAGCTAGAACGCCATTTTCAGATGAGCTGCGAGTCATTGAATCCTTTGTCGTTGTTTGAGAATAAGGTTGCCAAGAGACGCCGACTGTCGATGGACTGGCAACACTTTGGTATTGCGGCAGGTATGGCGATGAGTGGACTCAAGTGGCAGGGAGAGAAGCATGTTGCATCAAATTAACTTGCTTCCTTGGCGTGATGAGATTCGCACTCAACACAAGAAGCGTTTTATCCACTTGGTCATTCTTGGTGTCATTATTGCGCTTGGTGGGCAATGGGCGGTTGGTAACTACTTTCACGACCAACAAACCAAGCAGCAAGCGCGCCTCAACTATCTCAATCAGTATATCGCTGAGCTCGACCGACAAATTCAGTCATTAAAAGTCGCGGAACAAGAGCACAAAGCCATTCTGACTCGACTTGATGTGGTTGAGTCTTTACAGCTTGGCCGCAATAAGACCACCGACTTTATGAACTTGATGCCGGAGCTAATTCCTGAGGGCGTGTATGTCGACAAGATAAAGATGAATGGTCAGGAGATTGAAATGTCGGGCATCAGCGATAGTACCGCTCGTCTCGCCACCATGTTGGATAACCTAGAGCGTTCTGAATCACTGAAAGGGGTTGAGATGCACTCTATCGTTCATAACCGCAAGCGCTTTAATAAAGAGTTCCAGACCTTCAAGGTCTCTTTTGTGTTCAGTCCAGTTTCTTTAGAAAGTACTAGTGCGAGCCGTAAAGGGAAGGAGGCGAATCATGGCTAACCTTCAAAACAGGATGAGTTTTCAGGATCTTGATGTTGATGAGATCACCGAGTGGCCGCTGTTGCCTCAACTCCTAGTCATTCTGGTGTTGGTAGTATTAATCCAAGGTATCGGAACCTGGCTTTATGTGCTGCCGCTCGACGATGAACTGCAACAGATGAAGCAGCAAGAGCAGACCTTAAAAACGACCTTGCGAATAAAGGCCAACAAGGTTGCGGCTCTGCCTAAGTTACAGAGCCAGCTGGATGAGCTAACCAGTCGCTACGATTACCTGTTAGAGCAGCTCCCTGTTCAAAAAGAGCTAGCCAGTATGTTGGCGTCAGTGAATGAACTCGGCTTGGATAATTCGCTGACTTTCACTCGAATCGATTGGGGACAAAAGCAGAACAAGGAGTTTCTCTATCGTTTACCGCTCAATATCGAGTTGACAGGTGACTACCACGAGATAGGCGACTTCTCTGCGGCTATCGCCAAGCTGCCGCGTATCATCAGCTTTGATGATGTGAATTGGCAACGAGTCAGCCAAGAAAGCAGCACGCTGCACTTTAGGGTTCGAGCTTATACCTACCAGTTTAAGTCGGAGGTTAATGATGAAATCCAATAGCGCGTTTTATTCAATCGTGTTGCTGCTTGCACTGTCAGGCTGCAAAGCCAATCAAGATTCACTCGAAGACTTTGTGGTGCAGGTTGAAGCCAAGGCGAGAAAAGACGTCGAGCAACTTGTCCCTGCGACTGAATTCTTGGCTGCGACTTATCAGCGCCGAGCCTTTCGTCCTCCCTTTGAGCTTCCCAAAGAAGCCATTGTGCAAAATCAGCCTTTGGTTAAGAAAGATTGTTGGCAACCGAGCGCTCGCTCTCGTAACGGCAAGTTAGAAAAGTACCCACTCAGCAAGTTGCGTTTGAGAGGCGTGATGGGCAGTGGGTCAAATGTGTTTGGGCTAGTGCAAACACCGAAAGGCAACGTGGTAAACGTCAAGAAAGGCCAGTTTATCGGCTTAAACAATGGCCGAGTTACTAAGGTGACGAGCCAGTACGTTCAGATTAATGAAACTCTTCCAGACGGCTTAGGTTGTTGGCATAAGCGCAACGTTAGGCTGGCTCTGAAGTAAACCAGTGTCACATGATGTGGATATGAGATGTAAATATGATTAAAGGAATAAGTGAGTTAATGAACAAAGGGCTGCAAGGCTTAATTGTGTCTGTGATATTGGTTTTTAGCATGCTCAGCCATGCCGAGAGCTTACCTAATAAATTAGAGAGTATTGATTTTAGGGTAAACAAGGATAAAGACGCTGTTATCATCATTGAGCTAGCGACGAGCACCGCTGTGGTGGATGTTCAACGTGCTCAGGAAGGCTTAAGTATCGAGTTAATCAATACTCAAGTTGATGACGACAAGCTCTATCTTCTGGATGTGAAAGACTTCGCTACTTTAGTTGAAGGCATCGAAGTCTATAAAGAGACGCCAAGCACACGACTGTTGGTGACAATCGCGAGTGACTATCAGTATGAATACAACCTAAAAGATCGTTTTATTGAGGTCGTGATCAGCAAACCTGTTATCGATGAAGCGTCTAAAGAAAAAAGCATTCTAGAGAAAGAGGGCAAGTTGATATCGATTAACTTTCAAGATATTCCAGTACGGAACGTCCTGCAGTTGATTGCCGACTATAACGATTTCAATCTCGTCGTGTCTGATTCGGTAGCCGGAAACCTGACGTTACGCTTAGATGGCGTACCTTGGCAGCAAGTTCTCGACATTATCTTGCAAGTTAAAGGCTTGGATAAGCGTGTTGATGGCAATGTCATCCTGGTTGCGCCAAAAGCGGAGCTCGATCTTCGAGAGCAACAAGCGTTAGAGAAGTCTCGTTTGGAAGAGGAGTTGGGGGAGCTTAAGTCAGAAATCATCAAGATTAACTTTGCTAAAGCCACCGACATTGCCGATATGATTGGCGGTGAAGGCGCGGTAAGCATGTTATCTGATCGCGGTTCGATTACCATTGATGAGCGCACTAACTCTTTGTTGATTCGTGAGTTGGAGGAGAACATTGCCGTGATACGAGGCATCATTGAATCCTTAGATATTCCCGTGAAACAGGTGCAGATAGAGGCGCGTATCGTGACCGTCACTGAGGGTAATCTTGATGAGCTTGGCGTGCGCTGGGGTGTTTCCTCGACCAACGGAAGCTTCACCGTTGGCGGTTCAATAGAAGGTAATCATCCATCACAAATCACACCGTATGACGATGATGGTGGCAACAGTGCGATTGATGACTACCTCAACGTTAACTTGGGGGCGACATCGCCGAATGCATCGAGCATTGCATTTCAGGTCGCCAAGCTTGGCTCGGATACTTTGCTCGACCTTGAACTGTCGGCACTGCAACAAGAGTCGAAAGCTGAGATTATTTCTAGCCCACGCTTAATCACCACCAATAAAAAGCCCGCTTATATTGAGCAAGGTACTGAAATTCCTTACTTAGAGTCTTCTTCAAGTGGTGCAACGTCGGTCGCATTTAAGAAAGCGGTATTGAGCCTCAAGGTGACTCCGCAGATCACACCCGACAATCGTTTGGTATTGGATTTGAGCGTGACTCAAGATAGACCAGGGCAAGTGGTCAAAACCGGAACGGGTGAAGCGGTAGCAATTGACACGCAAAGAATAGGCACGCAAGTGCTTGTTAATAATGGTGAAACGGTCGTTCTTGGCGGGATATTTCAGCATAGCGTGAGCAGCACGGTGGATAAAGTTCCTCTGTTGGGAGACCTGCCAGTTTTGGGTGCATTGTTCCGTCGCAGCTATGAAAATGTGGGTAAAAGTGAACTACTTATTTTTGTCACGCCTAAAGTTGTGATTCAGTAATGAACAATTAGATTAAAAATAAAGTTGCATTAGTGGCACCTAACCTTGATAATTTCGGGTCTTATCACGAATTATCTGTGAGGAATCGGTGCCACGGGCCTTTTAATTTCAGTACTTGTACTGACCTACCTTGTGGCGATGTCATTGAATTAACGTTGTAAATTACTGCTAAAAACATGGCTGAGAAACGCAATATTTTTCTTGTTGGCCCAATGGGCGCCGGCAAAAGTACAATTGGTAGACACCTAGCTTCCCAACTTCATATGGAGTTTTTAGACTCTGACACTGTGATCGAAGAGCGCACTGGCGCAGACATCGCATGGGTTTTTGATGTTGAGGGCGAAGATGGTTTCCGTAAGCGCGAAGAATCTGTAATCAACGATCTGACAGAAGAACAAGGTATTGTTCTTGCGACAGGCGGTGGTTCAGTGCTGAGCAAAGAAAACCGTAACCGTCTATCTGCACGAGGCATTGTTGTATACCTAGAGACAACAATTGAAAAGCAACTTGCTCGCACGAACCGCGACAAGAAACGCCCTCTACTTCAAACAGACAACCCGCGTGATGTGCTAGAAGATCTAGCTGTATCTCGCAACGCACTATACGAAGAAGTGGCGGACTACACAGTTCGTACTGACGACCAAAGTGCAAAAGTGGTAGCCAACCAGATCGTAAAAATGCTAGAAGAACGTTAAGTTCATTTTTTCGGAGAGCAAACCCATGGAACGGATTACGGTCAATCTAGCTGAGCGTAGCTACCCAATCTCTATTGGCGCCGGGTTATTTGAAGACCCGGCGTACCTTTCTTTTTTATCAGGCAAACAGAAAGTTGTTGTTATCAGTAATGTGACAGTAGCGCCTCTTTATGCTGATAAAATTATATCGCTATTGGATCAAGTCGGCTGTCAGACTTCTCTTTTAGAGTTGCCAGACGGTGAACAGTACAAAACCCTTGAAACGTTCAATTCAGTGATGAGCTACATGCTTGAAGGAAATTACAGCCGCGATGTGGTGGTGATTGCTTTAGGTGGTGGTGTTATCGGTGACTTGGTCGGTTTTGCTGCTTCTTGTTACCAGCGCGGTATTGATTTCATTCAAATCCCAACGACACTTCTTTCTCAAGTGGACTCTTCTGTAGGTGGTAAAACCGCAGTAAACCATCCCCTTGGTAAGAATATGATCGGCGCTTTTTACCAACCGAAATCTGTGATCATCGATACTAACTGTTTATCAACGCTTCCAGAGCGTGAGTTTGCAGCGGGTATTGCTGAGGTGATCAAATACGGCATCATTTACGATGAAGCCTTCTTTGATTGGTTGGAACAAAATCTAGAGAAACTTTATCAACTTGATGAAGAGGCACTGATTACCGCAATTGCTCGTTGTTGTGCAATTAAGGCAGAAGTGGTGGCTCTAGATGAAAAAGAGTCAGGAATCAGAGCGTTATTGAACCTAGGTCATACATTTGGTCATGCGATCGAAGCAGAACTAGGCTATGGTAATTGGCTACATGGTGAAGCTGTGTCGTCAGGCACTGTAATGGCAGCGAAAACGGCTCAATTACAGGGACTGATCTCTCAGCAGCAACTTGAGCGAATTATTTCTATACTCAAGAATGCGAAACTGCCAATCCATACGCCAGAAAGTATGTCTTTTGAAGACTTTATGAAGCACATGATGCGCGATAAAAAAGTGCTGTCTGGTCAGTTACGTTTGGTATTGCCAACAAGTATTGGTACTGCTGAAGTGGTCGCTGATGTGCCTCAAGACATCATTAAACAAGCGATCGATTTCTGCCGTACTCTTTAAATTTGGTTGTGAGGTTGCCTAGTTAAACTCTAGGCAACTGAAGCGTTTTACTGATCGATCTTATCAGTAGGGATCCCCAATGAGTTTGGCTCATGAATTAAGAGTATTAGAGTTAGAATCTCAAGTTGAGCTGCTAGAGCGCTTACAACTTTTGACTAACTTTGGTTCAAACCTAGTCACGGTTGCTGGTAAAACTGGCTCAGGCCGTTCTTGGTTAGCTCAGCGTTATCTTGAAGCGTGGTCGACAGAAAAAAATCAGTGCTTACTGCTTTGTCACCCAAGCCAAGACGATCAACAACGCCGCGCGCTTATTCTTAGCCAAATAGTTTCTGATCCACTCTTTAATCAACATGATTCTTTATCTGACAGCCTCACTCGGTTACTGGATGGGGATTCGTGTAATGTGGTTATCGTTGTTGATGATGCCCACCGACTCTCTGAGCTATTGGTATCCGAATTATGGATGTTGGTACTGGAAGCTCAATCAAACCCTCAATGGACGATCAATATCGTTCTATTCTCGGATACGGGTCACTTAGACACGCTATTAACACGTCTGAGTTACGGCCAACAACACAAGCCTATCGATCTTGAAATCGATGATCTTTCGCAACCAGAAGCTGAACATTTCTTTGAATCACTGGTGATTCGATATGTTGATGATGAGTCTGAAACTCGCGTGCGACGTGCGTTTAGTAAAGCGCAACCTCTGCCTGGCGAGTTAATGGCTTTAGGAGAATTGAAAGTGGAAAAAAGGATTATTATTCGCTCAATCATTGGCTCACCAATCAATATCGCGATTGTGGTGGCCTTGTTGCTGTTGTTAATTGGTGGTGGTTATTGGTGGATGTTCAGTCAACCAACACCAGACGATAAAGCGCAGTCGCTTATCGCACCGATTGAACAGACGGCTATTCCAACCTTTGAAGTGGAAAGTGGCACAGAACAAACTGGCGTCGATGGAGCTGTGGACTCTGCAGCTGAAACCGATATGAGTTACCAAGGTGCGGATGATGATAGTTCGTCTCTGCCTCCGACTGTCGTTGAAGATACCGCGAGTGTTGGAGAAGTCGAGCAAGATCAGCAACGCGTTGTGATCACCTCTGATGTGGTTGATGCTCTGCTTGATGATAAACCTGAGAGTGCCGATACTAGCGCGATTGATGCGGCAGTTGAGGAAAACACAGGGGAAGCGGTTAGCGCACAACCTGATGCAGCACAAGCCGAGCCACAACCAACAGTCGATGAAGAGTCAGACCTAACTGATTCAACACCACCGACCAAAAAGATTACCTTCTCATTTGCTCGTGAAGAGTTACAAGCTATCTCGCCACGCGCGTATACCTTGCAGTTGAGTGCGATGACCTCATTGGAAGATGTGCAATCCTTCATTGAAGAGTATGACCTTGAGAACAAGGTTCGCATCTACCCAACACTTCGTAACGACACCAAGTGGTTTATCATCACTTATCAAGATTACCCAACGATTCAAGTGGCGAGAGACGCGGTAAGTGCGTTATCAAAACCCCTTCAACAGTTGGAACCTTGGGCAAAATCGATGAATCAAGTGCATCGAGAGATAGAACGTGCGAAATAACCCTGAGCTTAGCCTCAAAATATGTTACATTCCGCAGCCTTATTTTTGTGTTGATAGATAGAGCAGTAAATGAAAAAGCAGCGTGCCTTTCTAAAATGGGCTGGTGGTAAATATGGCCTAGTTGAAGACATCCAACGTCACCTGCCACCTGCTCGTAAATTGGTAGAACCGTTTGTCGGTGCCGGCTCAGTATTCCTGAATACTGATTTTGAACAATACCTGCTTGCAGACATCAATCCCGATCTTATCAACCTGTACAATCTACTTAAAACCGATCCTGAAACCTATATCACGGAAGCGAAGCGTTGGTTCTGTCCTGAGAACAATCGCAAAGAAGCCTTTCTAGATATTCGCGCTCAGTTCAACGATACCGACAACGTCATGTATCGTTCGCTTGCTTTCTTGTATATGAACCGCTTTGGCTTCAATGGCCTGTGTCGTTACAACAAGAAGGGTGGTTTTAACGTTCCTTTTGGTTCTTACAAAAAACCTTACTTCCCAGAAGCCGAGCTGGAGTTTTTTGCTGAGAAAGCGAAAAAGGCCACTTTCGTTTGTGAGGGGTACCATGAAACCTTTAGCCGTGCTCGCAAAGGCTGCGTGGTTTACTGTGATCCTCCGTACGCACCGCTATCAAATACCGCTAACTTTACCTCTTACGCAGGTAATGGCTTCAGCTTAGATGATCAGGCAGCCTTGGCTGATGTCGCTGAAAAAGCCGCAATGGAACGTGGTATTCCTGTTTTGATTTCAAACCACGATACGACACTAACGCGTCGCTTATATCATGGTGCGGAACTGAACGTGGTGAAGGTGAAGCGCACCATCAGTCGTAACGGCGCTGGGCGTAATAAAGTTGATGAGTTACTGGCGCTTTTCCATAAAGAGAAAAATCAGCAACACACATCCGCGGAATAGGTCTGGTCAGAATCGCCTCCAAACTCATTAAATTGAGTGACCAACGGATACTTTCTTAAACTAATCTTTCGAACTGCTAGGATCTGCTTAGGTGCTTAGGTAGAATTGCACACCAAATAGTCTTGGGCTTGAGTCTTGTATTTGTGTATGAGATATCACCAAGGCGGTGACATTCGCAATTTACTCACTCTTAAGAGGTTTGGTATGAAAGATTTTCTAATCGCTCCATCGATTTTGTCTGCAGATTTTGCTCGTCTTGGTGAAGACGTAGAAAAAGTGTTGGCAGCTGGTGCTGATGTTGTGCACTTCGATGTGATGGACAACCACTACGTACCTAACCTGACTTTTGGCGCGCCTATCTGTAAAGCGCTGCGCGACTACGGTATTACTGCTCCTATCGACGTTCACCTAATGGTTAAGCCAGTCGACAGCATTGTGCCTGAGTTTGCGAAAGCGGGCGCATCAATGATTACCTTCCACGTTGAAGCATCAGAACACATCGATCGTACTCTACAGCTAATCAAAGAACACGGCTGTAAAGCGGGTGTCGTTCTTAACCCAGCAACACCTTTGTCTTGCCTAGATTACATCATGGACAAAGTAGACATGATTCTACTGATGTCTGTGAACCCTGGCTTCGGCGGTCAATCTTTCATTCCTCACACGCTAGATAAGCTACGTGCAGTTCGTAAGTTAATTGATGAGTCAGGCCGTGACATTCGCCTTGAGATTGATGGTGGCGTGAAGGTTGATAACATCCGTGAAATCGCAGAAGCGGGCGCGGATATGTTCGTTGCAGGTTCAGCTATCTTCAATCAACCAGATTACAAAGAAGTGATTGATGAGATGCGTGCAGAGCTTGCAAAAGTTAACGCATAAAAGTAGAACTAGGGTCAGTTGACCTAAAATCAAAAATTTAGATAAAGGGGCTCATTGGCCCCTTTTTTACGTCTTATCGCTCAACACATAAGACGAATATAATTAATAGGAAAGTAAGATGTCATTAAGCTCAATAAAACTGATCGCCTTTGATTTGGATGGAACCTTGTTAGACAGTGTGCCTGATTTGGCTGTTGCCGCTGACCAAGCTTGTCAGGATCTAGGCTTCCCTTCAGTGAGTGAAGAACAAGTTCGCGACTATGTTGGCAATGGTGCTGACGTGCTTATCGGGCGTTCACTCAGCCGTAACCTAACCGTAGACCCAAGCCTAGAGCCCGAGCTGCTGAAGAAAGCGCGCATTCTGTTTGATGATTTCTACGAGCAGGGCGGCCACAAGCTGAGCCACCTTTACCCATCAGTAAAAGAGACGCTGGCTGAGCTGCATAAAGCGGGTTTCACTATGGCGCTTGTAACCAACAAGCCATCGAAGTTTGTACCCGACGTTCTGGCGCAACACG
The DNA here is from genome assembly GCF_024347515.1 of Vibrio gigantis. Lineage (NCBI taxonomy): Bacteria > Pseudomonadati > Pseudomonadota > Gammaproteobacteria > Vibrionales > Vibrionaceae > Vibrio > Vibrio gigantis. The sequence continues at coordinate 3,265,549 of NZ_AP025492.1, read as the reverse complement.
GTATCGATAAGTACTTTGTTGATGTTTTAGGTGGCGACTCTTTCCCAGAGAAAAAACCAAATCCTGTAGCGCTGAACTGGTTGCTAGAAAAGCACAATGTTAAAGCGGAAGAGATGCTGATGGTTGGCGATTCAAGCAACGATATTAAAGCGGCTAAGAATGCAGGCTGTCACTCGTTTGGTCTGACTTACGGCTACAACCACGGTGAGCCTATTTCAGCATCAAACCCTGACTATGTTGCGGATAACGTCGCGCAATTACTAGATGTCGTTCTAGTTTCAGCATAAAGCGGACAAAAGTTAGCTAACCTACTAGCAAAATACTTATCAATGAGTACACTGGATAAGCCGTACAGAAGAGCTGTACGGCTTTTCTATTTTAAAGTTAAGAAGCTATGTTTTGACGAAGTTATTAAAAACTGAGTTGTTAAGACGCTAAGCGAATAAGCAAAGGAATTAAAACCATGAGCAAGCCCATCGTATTGAGTGGTGTTCAACCATCTGGTGAACTAAGTATCGGTAACTACTTGGGTGCTCTACGTCAATGGCAACAGATGCAAGATGATTACGATTGCCAATACTGTGTTGTAGACCTTCACGCAATTACGGTTCGCCAAGACCCGAAAGCACTGCATGAAGCGACTCTAGACGCACTAGCAATCTGTCTTGCTGTCGGTGTTGATCCAAAGAAGAGCACGCTATTTGTTCAGTCACACGTACCAGAGCATGCTCAACTTGGTTGGCTTCTTAACTGTTACACACAAATGGGTGAGCTGAGCCGTATGACTCAGTTCAAAGATAAGTCTGCACGTCACTCAAACGACGTAAACGTAGGTTTATACGACTACCCAGTGTTAATGGCTGCAGACATCCTGCTTTACGGCGCACATCAAGTGCCTGTAGGTAGCGACCAGAAACAACACCTAGAGCTCGCGCGTGATATTGCAACTCGCTTTAACAACATCTACGGTCCTGAAACGCCAATCTTCCAAGTGCCAGAACCTTACATTCCAACAGTGAATGCACGTGTAATGAGCCTGCAAGATGCGACTAAGAAGATGTCTAAGTCGGACGATAACCGTAAGAACGTGATTACTCTGCTAGAAGAGCCTAAGTCGATCATCAAGAAGATCAACAAAGCGCAAACCGATGCAGAAACACCGCCACGTATTGCTCACGATTGGGAAAACAAAGCGGGTATCTCTAACCTAATGGGCCTTTACTCAGCAGCGACGGGTAAAACGTTTGAAGAGATCGAAGCGCAGTACCAAGGCGTTGAGATGTACGGTCCGTTCAAGAAAGATGTAGGCGCAGCATTGGTTGAGATGCTTGAGCCGATTCAAGCTGAATACCACCGTATCCGTGCTGACCGTGCCTACATGGACGCAGTAATGAAAGCCGGTGCTGAAAAAGCGTCTGAGCGCGCAGCAGTAACGCTGAAAAAAGCATACGAAGCAGTAGGTTTTGTAACCCGCCCATAGCTTCAACGATCAAGTTAATCACCAAAGCCCTTGCCTAGTGCAGGGGCTTTTTGTTTCTACTGATTTTATTTTATAAAGAAAGGAATGTACTGGTTCAATATATTACAACGGTAATTGATATATATATTTGTAAGCGTACGTAATCAAATACACCTTAATTGTTATGTTGTACCAATTATTTTAAATATAAAACCAGTCCTTATTAATAATTCACTTAACACCAACTTAATTAATTTTCTGAGATCTGTAGCGGCATTTTTAACATTTAGATGAAATACTCTATTGCACATCACTCATTATGTTGGATTTATAACCACCCTCGAAATATCAGCGACATAAATGTGAAACATCCCCCATTTATGGTGTTTATTGCTTTATCTAATTTCATAAAAATAAGAGATTACACAGGTTTAATATAACTAGATGTATTTGGCTACATTCAGAATCACTCAGGTGAATCTGTGATTTTTTACGCGTAAATTTCGAATGAAACCATATTTTAAAAAATAATAGGTAAAATTTCTGCGAGAAAATCAGGCTTGGGACGGTATTCCATAACGGGTGTTGAATTTAAGGATATAAGTGATGTTAAAAAGAAATGCAGTGGCGCTAGCAATTTCTTCTTTATTCATGGCATCGGCAGTAAATGCTGTAACCATCTATGAAGATGAAAGTGGTGACTTCGTAAAACTCTATGGTGAGGTCGGTGTTGGTGGCCATATTGGTGCTAACTATGAATATGGCGAATTTTACGCAGACCAAACTTTCATTGATGACTCATTCGCAACAATGGGTGTGAAAGGCAAAAACGACAAGATGCACTATCGCTTAGAGCTGGACTACGAGCGTGAGAACTGGGAATACGGTTCAGGTGATATGGTTCTGGCGATCGATAAGGTTTTTATTGGTTACGATCTTTACAAGAGCAAGAATCAAGAGCACTACGTAGAGGTAGGTCTAACCGATACTGCATTTGATGACTACGACAAGTGGGGTGACTTCACTTTCGATACTACGGTTGAAACAGGTGAAGCTGGCGACCAAGACATGACAGCAAAGTATGAAGGTAAGTACTTTGGCGCGATCAAAGTTGGCGCTTCGTACACCAACCGTGCTGAATCCTCTTCTGGCTCTGATCTTGGTGAAGTCGTTAGTGGTTACATTGGTTACTTTGGCGATCGCTTCTCTGTCGTTGCTGGTGCGGAAGGTCGCGGTGGTTCTGATGGTAAATCGAAATACGGTGAGCAGCGTCTATTAGGTGCTGGTGCGCGCCTTGCTGTGACAGAAACTTTCCACCTTGGTGTTAATGCTTTCTATGAAGAAGAAGATATCGGTAGTTGTATTGTTGAAACCCCAAATCCTGACACAGGGATAATTGAATGTAATTTGTACTCTGAGTATGAGACGCAAGAGAACAAAGGCTACCTCGCTTCAGCGAAATATCAGCTTACCGACAACTGGGAATTCACTGCATCTTACAACTTTGAAGAATATGAAGAGTGGGCGATTGATAATCGCAATGAACAAGCAGCATCAGGCAATGATAAGTACAGCTGGGGTGATGAGCGCGTATGGGGCACGCTTGGTGTCAACTACCGTCCAACACGCTCTAGCGTGATCGCGCTTGAGTGGAACACCGGTGAAGCAGCTCAAGATGCTTACGCTTACGCACGTGTTTACTTCTAATTAAATCAGAGAGATATCGAATATGAATAAGAAAATGACTCTACTCGCTGGTGCGATTAGTAGTGTGCTTAGCGGCGCGGCACTGGCTGACATCAATAATATTCTGATTACAGAATACGTAGAATCGAGTGTTGATAGTTACGCAATCAACAGCGCAATTGAGATTACCAATACAGGTACAACACCGTTCACCTTTACCGATCATGCTCTGTATTACAGCAGTTATAAAAATAAAGTTTTAAAGCCGGATGATGCAACTCCAGTATTAAAAGACGTCACCATTGCAGCTGGTGAAAGTATTGTTGTTGTGGGTGATAACGCGACGTCTGATTTGAAAGATGCAGTTGCAGCAAATAGTGCGACGATCGTTTATTCAGGCAGTTACGGCGGCATTGGGCATGACGCACTGAATTTTAACGGTGATGATCCAGTATGGATTGGTGCTGATGATAACCCAAATACCATTCACGACATTATTGGTGTTAGCGGCTCAACTTGGGGTAAAGAGGTTACTTTACGTCGTACAAAAGATGCAACAGCGCCAGACAGTTCGTATGTAGAACTGCATTGGGCTAACGTAGGTACGGATGTTTATGAAGACCTTGGTAAGCTGACTCTTGAAGAGCCACCAACGCCACCGCCGCCGCCAGTAGAAGTCACAATCGCTGAAGTGCAGGGCACAGGTAAGTTCTCTCCTCTGGTTGAAGCTGAATTTGGAACGCAATTAAAAGAAGACAAATTTTATGAGACTGAAGCGTCATACAAACTAACAGCGTATGTTGGTTACGTATTGCCAAGTGCTGGTAGTGGTCTTTCTAAAGGTTTCTTCCTTTACGATCACGATGGCAACCCGTTGACCTCAGATGGCCTGTTTGTATTCTCAAGCACTCAACCCGCCGTCGGTACAGAAGTGACTGTGGTTGGTACTGTTCGTGAATACTTTGGTCAAACACAGTTTAATATGTCAGGAAACTGGGTAGAAACTGGCAATAGCGTTACTCCTCCTAGCCCTGTTGAGTTAAAGCGTCTTCCAGAAGATGGTGCTTCCTTTGCAAATACGTTAGAGCGTCATGAGGGTATGCTCGTCAAACTTGTTGAAGACATGGATGACAATAAAGACGGCAACCAAGATATGCGCGTAACTCGTGCATTTGCTTTCGACTTCGAGCTTTACCATAAAGGCCAGTTCCGTAATAACTTGGCTCTAGCGTATGAAACACCGAACTTCCACCCGAACCAAGAGTATGTTGCAGGCAGCTTTGAATCGATCGCTAAGATTGAACAAAACCGCGATGCCACTCTGTTCCTAGACAGTGAAAAGGCACCAAGTAACGGCAAGATCCCTTACTACGCGAACTTCAGCTACGATAATCCAATTCGTATTAATGATGGCATTAAAAACGTAGAAGGTGTGATTGCCTATACCTACGATGAATATCGCTTAGTCGTGAAAGATCCTACGGCTGGTGGTTATCAGATGACAAGTGCTGATATTACTCCTAACACACCACGTCCAGTTTCAAGCTCTGGCGAGTATGACATCGTTAATGAAGAGTACGATGCAGGCTTTACGGTGAAAGTGGCGACGCAAAACGTGTTGAACTTGTTCAACTCACCATACGGTGGCAGTGCGAACCAACATGGTGATAACCGTGGCGCAGAATCGGAAGAAGAATACGAACTGCAGAAAGCAAAAATTGTAGAGGCTATCTACGGTCTAGATGCAGATATTCTTGGTTTGATGGAAATCGAGAACAACGGTTTTGGTGACTTTGGTGCAATCAAGACGCTTCTAGCTTCTGTTAACGCAAAATACAATGAAGAAGATTACGCGAAGCGCGGTGATCAAGACTCGATCCACAATCGCTATGTGTTCGTTGGTTTCGATAAGAATGGCGATACCATTTTGGATCAAAACGACACGATTGGTACAGATGCGATTACGTCGGGTTTGATTTACCGTCCGTCTAAAGTTTCGATTGTGTCAGGTAAAATTATTCAAATGCCTGAGCAGCATGCTCCGCTAGTGGAATATCCTGATGGTGGTGCAATTATTGATGGTGACGGTGCAGTTCGTGAAAGTGGTGACAACTATCAACGTAATACAGTTGCGGCGACCTTCCATGTTCTAAATACCGGTAAACGTCTAACTGTTGCGATTAACCACTTGAAATCAAAAGGTTCGACTTGTCATGAAGATTGGGTTGGTTGGGAAACTTGGGCTGATTTCGATCCGGTAAATGATGATGTTCGTAACGATGACTACCAAGGTTCGTGTGAAAACTTCCGTGTATCGGCTGCATACCAGTTAGGTACAGAAATGGCAAAAATTGGTGGCGACCAAGTGGTATTGGGTGACATGAACTCATACACCTACGAAGATCCAATGCTTGTTCTTACTGATAATCCAACTGGCAAAGACATTTACGCATCAAGCTACACCTTTGTTGGTGATGAAGTGTTTGAAAAGAATGGTCAAAAGATCACGACAACATTTGGCTACCTAAATGCGGTTGACTTGAAAACCCCAGCAGGCAAAACCGCTTGGAGTTACTCATACAACAACGAGATTGGTTCTCTGGACCACCTTCTAATCACGCCTTCATTGAAAGATCGTTTGGTGGATGCTGCTGACTGGCATATTAATGCGGCTGAATCTTCATTGAATGACTACAGCAACTACAAGAAAGCATCTGATGAGGTTTCTAACCCATTCGCTAGAGAAACACCAATTCGTTCTTCAGACCACGATCCAGCAATGGTATCGCTAGGTTACAAGTATGGCGAAGCGGGTGAGTCGAATGTGAATATTGCAGTGAAGAGCGGCCGTGCTGATATTGCATTCCCAGTTTCGGCTGACGCGAAATCTGGTGATGTTGCTGAAATCTCTATCTCTCCACGCCCACAAAATGTCTCTCTACCGAAAGTGACATTAAGTCAAGACGGTGCACAAACAGTAATGTTTGATGTGGTTGGCCTTGATACGGGTACATACACGATTTCCATGAAGCTAATGGGGGACCGTGTTGCTGCACAAAATGCTGGTGCGTCTTCGTCTCAAGTTATTGAGTCAATGACAATGACTACCAACATTAGCAAGCAAGACTCAAGCAATGTGTCGCCTGTGACTCCTGAATACGATGGTTCAGGTGGTAGCTTCGGCTTCGGTGCTTTGTTGTCACTGATTGGTCTTGGTTTCCTACGCCGCCGCCGTCAGTAACTGATAAAAGGGTTAGTAATTTTTACTAACCCTTTCTTTTGAGTAAAGCCTAGGAAACACAGCGTTAACTTGGCTGATATGGATATAAATCTGTTTACCTCTGAGGTTCAAACATGAAAAAAAGTTTAATAGCGATTGCTGTTGGTGCGGTTATCGCACCTATGGCAAATGCGAATATCATCATCTCTGAGATCACTGAAGGCTCAGGGAGCAATAAAGCAATTGAAATTGCCAATGTCGGCTCTTCTTCCGCTACTTTGGATGGATATACCGTCGATCTTGCACCAAATGGTGGTGATTGGAACAGCAGTCAATCTTTAGATGGTGTGACATTGGCGTCGGGCCAAACTTACGTCATCGTCAACGCAAGCGCTGATGCTGAACTAAAAGGCAAAGGTGACGTTGAATCTACAGTGACTTACTTCAATGGTAATGATGCAGTAGCAGTGCGAAACAATGGCAGTGTTGTTGATATCGTCGGTGCTGGCGATGGCAGTAAGTTCAATGAAAACGTTACTTTACGCCGAACGGACATGTCTCCAAGTACAACTTATGATGCGGGTAAGTTTGAAGTTGTAGATATGAATGATTGGAGTGATTTTGGCAAAGTTGAGCTAGGTGGTGGTTCCGGTGAAGTTGTTATTACTGAATATGTAGAAGGCAGCTCAAACAACAAGGCGATCGAACTCTATAACAATGGCTCTGAAGATATCGACCTAACGGGCTATAAATTAGTTCGTTATAAAGATGGTGATGAGACTCCATTGGATATGGTGATCCTTGACGGACAAACATTACCTGCGAAATCGGTACTGGTTGTTCTACACGACTCAGCAACTATAACGTTAGATGATGGCGTAAGCTCTATTACGGGTGGTTTGTATCACAATGGTGGTGATGCCGTCGGGCTGTTCAATGGTGATAGCTTAGTTGATGTTGTTGGCGAGGTTCCGACTGCGAGTGGTTGGGGTAAAGATGTTACTTTGCAAAGAAATGGTACGTCACCGTCAGCTACTTACAATGAATCGGACTGGATAGAGCTAGCGAAAGACACATTTGATGGCTTAGGTAAAGTTAATGGCTCGGTTGACCCAGATCCCGATCCGGACCCAGACCCATCGCCAGATACTCTGATCAGTGAACTCCAGGGCGATTCTTGGGCTTCTCCGTATACAGACCCAGCCAATGGTAAGTTCATTTCTGATGAAACCTTTACCGTTGAAGGCGTGATCACTGCGATTCAAAGTGAAGCGCTTGATGGTGATGTTGCAGTTGGTTTCTACATGCAAGATGAAACGCCAGACAGCGATCCAAAAACCTCTGACGGTATCTTTGTTGTCGGTGATGTAACTGGCTTAAGTGTGGGTGATAAGGTTCAGGTAACTGGCCCTGTTGAAGAAAAATTTGGTTGGACTCAAATTCCTGCAACAGCGATTAAAGCAGTAGGCACTGGCTCTGTATCGGCTGTGAACCTTGAGCAAATTGCTTCAGACTCTGAGTTCGATTTCACCTTAGAACGTCATGAAGGCATGCTTGTTAACCTAACTTCTGCGGTTGATATGCGCGTTTCACGTAGCTACAGCATGGATGATGGACCTCAGCGTTACAACCTAGTTCTTAGTCAAGGAAAAGCAAGCGTTCACCCGAACCAAGCGAACTTCCCGGGTACTGACGAAGCCGCAAAAGCAGCGGACTGTAATGATGACGCACGCTTAGTGGTTGAATCATTTACAAAAGATACTGTTGGCGCACCGGCATGGTACCCAGACTTTGCTAAAACAGATATTGATCAAAATGGTTCGACAGAAGATTTCATTCGTGTTGGCGACCGAGCAAGTAACCTTCAGGGTGTGCTTGGGTACTCTTACTCAGACTACCGTTTCTATGTAACGGAAGATGCGAACAACGATACTTTCATTGCACGTGGTAATAACCGTGACTTAGCACCTAAAGTTGATGCGGGTGACGTTCGTATTGCAACGTTTAACGCCCAAGAGTTCTTCAATAGCTTGCAGGGTGGCGGTGAGAGCAATGACTTCTTAGCATTTGATGCTACACCTGGAGCGCAAGATTCAACTCAGTTTGATCACCAAACAGCGAAGCTTGTTGCTGCGTTAACTGCATTGGATGCTGACATCGTTGGTTTGATGGAAATTGAAAACAACGGCTTTGAAGAAAGCTCAGCGATTTCTTACCTAGTAACTCAGCTTAATGCTGATCTTCCTGAGGCTAAGCAGTACAACATTGCTAGCCGTGAAGGGCTAACAACGGTAGGTGAGCTAGCGACAGCGAACTTTGTTATTTTCCGTCCGAGTACAGTTGGTTTAGATTCGCTACAAGTGATCCCTATGCCGAAGCAAGAAGCGGAAAATGGTGAGTTTACGACTCAGCATGCAGCGGTTGTGCCGGTATTCTCATTCAAAGATCGTGAAGAGAAACTTGTGGTTGCAGTAAACCATTTTGCTGATAAAGACCAAATTTGTCTAGAAGATACATCGGATGACGATCGCCAAGGCGGTTGTGAGAATCTACGTGTATCTGCTGCGGATTACCTAGGACAGAAGTTGGCAGAGATGGAAGGTGAAAAAGTCATTCTTGGTAGTCTAAATGCCTTTAATAACGAGGATGCTATCACAGTACTGACAGATCGTTCTGGCGCACCTGAAAATTACGAGATCAAGACGGCTGAGAAGACCTTTATAGGGGAAGAGTCTCTGCACGAAGAAGGCGTGGTTGTTGCCGATAGCTATGGTTTTGAAAACGTAATGGAGATTGTAGATCCAAATAGCTACAACGTAGTTCAAGGGGATGAGAATGGCAGCCTCGACTACATTCTGACCTCTGCGGGACTTAAGTCAAAAGTTATTGGTGCAACCCATTGGAATATCAATGCGGGTGAATCTCAAACACTGGATGCTAAGCATGAACTTGGTCAAGCGTACTCTGACTCGTTCCGCGCAGCAGGGCATGATCCAGTTGTACTATCGATTGCCTTTGCCGGTAAACCAATTGACCCAGTTGATCCTGTATTCCCTGACCCAGACCAACCTGTACAGCCAGGGACACCAGTCGAGCTTCCTGATGAGCCTATTAATGAACCTCGTCCACAGGCCCCTATCGGTGGCGGTACCTTTAATCACTTTGTTGACCTCACTAAGAATTCAGATTCTGCTTACTTAAAAGTGGGAGACGAAGTGTCGGTGAGCTTCAATAATGCAACTCAAGCCTTTGTCGCGACTTCTTCAAATGTTCAAAAAGACGTTCTTGATCAGTTCGAAATTGCGCTGGGTTGGACGGAAGTACCTATCTCAGGTTTAGAAGTTGGTGACTACACAGTAACAACAGCTGTTGAAGGTAAAGTGATTGAAACGCAGCAAGTGTCTATTACTCAAATGAGTGATTCTGGCAGCGATGGTGGTTCATTTGGCCTAGGTGGTCTATTGAGCTTACTAGGACTTGGCTTCCTACGTCGTCGTTTTAACAAGTAACCTCATTGCATAAAGGAGTAGGGGCCTCGTTGTCCCTAATTAAAAGTATGAAAAAGACACTACTGACTTTACTTATCCCGTGTGCATTCAGTGTTAATGCGGCATATGAACAAGCACATGATCCACATGTTGTCGGCACGCTACCTAAGGTAACGTGTCAAACAACGATTGTTGAGCCGCCAATCCCACCAGGCGAGGTTTATAACCCTGATGGGTACTACGATAGTGCACTTGATAAATCAGGTGATGAGCTGAAAGCGGCTCTGAATGCCATTATTTCTACGGGTATTACGAAACTTCCTTACACCGATAACTCTTCACCTGATGCAATGGATGTTTGGAAAGCGTTGATGATCACGGATGAAGATCCGATGGACAGTAATAACGTAATCTTGATGTACACAGGGCGCTCACAAGCAAAAGATACCAAGGATACAGGATCGGGTGGTGATTCATGGAATAGAGAACATAGCTATCCGAAGTCTAATGGCGGGTTCAATGATAGCCGTGCCTCAGCATATACGGATATCCACCACTTACGCCCTACAGATTCATCCATCAACAGTGAGCGTAGCAACTTAGAGTTCGATAATGGTGGTTCTCCAACATCAGAATCACCTGAAGCGGGTAATAAAAAAGATAGCGATTCATTTGAGCCCCGTGATGAGGTGAAGGGTGACGTAGCTCGTATGATGTTCTACATGGCAACACGCTATGAAGGCAAAAATGACGATGATGCATCTAACCCAGATCTTGAATTGGTTGCTTCTGTTGTCGATAACGGTACGGCTTTGGGTAATGTTTGTCGCTTACTAGAATGGAATATCCAAGATCCAATCGATGATTTTGAATTTAATCGCAACACTAAGATTCAAGACATCCAGGGTAACCGTAACCCATTCGTTGATAATGCACAGTGGGCTGAGTCGATCTTCCGTAAAGACTGTACCGAGTAATTGATATGTTTATCATAGCTTAGATAGTGATAAGTATAAGGCCAGCATTTGCTGGCCTTAATTTTAGCTATGTTGTGCTTGGGGCTTGCCTTTCTTTTTGCTTACTGCACAATACACCCTGTTATTTCTTCAGTACTACTACGATTTCGACCCATGTTACTTATCATCGATAACTACGACTCCTTTACCTATAACTTGTATCAGTATTTCTGTGAGTTAGGGGTAACTGTAAAAGTTGTACGCAACGATGAGATTGATATCGCAGGCATCGAAGCGCTGAATCCTAGTCACCTTGTTATCTCTCCGGGTCCTTGTACGCCGGATGATGCAGGAATCTCTCTGCAAGTTATAGAACACTTCGTTGGCAAACTACCTATCTTAGGGGTGTGTCTTGGTCATCAAGCTATTGCTCAAGTGTTTGGCGGTGAAGTAGTGAGAGCCAGACAAGTGATGCACGGTAAAACTTCTCCGATACGCCACAATGGCAAGAGTGTTTTTCAAGGATTGAACAACCCGTTGACCGTGACACGTTACCACTCACTCGTGGTGAAAAATGGCACGCTACCAGACTGCTTTGAACTGACTTCTTGGACGGAATTTGAAGATGGCAGCATGGATGAGATCATGGGTTATCAACACAAAACCTTGCCGATTGATGCAGTGCAATTTCACCCGGAATCGATTAAAACTGAGCAAGGACACCAGCTTCTTGCTAACTTCCTAGCACGCTGAGTGTTTAAATTTGACCCGTTCCCCGTCTAAATAAGCCAGTTAAACCTGTCAGTCCATTCGTTAAGCGTTTAAATTCGGGCTTTACGCACCTCTCTCCCCCTGACGCTGATCACTTTTTATAACATTTCTCTCTCGCTTCGCTAAGTTTTTAGCCTATGCAAAATTATTCGCCTTATTTCCTCTCGAACCCTATATACCGCTGTGCCAGTAAGGCTTTGCTATTGCTGGTTATATGTTTAGGTAAAAAAAGCTTCATAAAACAGATTAATTGATGCATAAATAGTCATAGGTAGTGACGTTTAGCTGGTTGTTAGGGATGGCTAAAGAATAATCTACTATTGAAAAGGTTAATTAAATGTAAATATAATGCTGCAGCGGGATTATGGCGAGACAAAATATCTTTGTCTCACTTATGAACCATTACGCTTATTTGCGAAGCTTGCGGTATCGAGAAGGAATGTACGATGACAGTGGAAAATAAAGTAGAACGTAGTCTGTTTAATGAGGTGATGGTGCCTTGTTATAACCCAATGGAAATGATCCCGGTAAAAGGGGAAGGCGCACGCGTTTGGGACCAACAAGGCCGAGAGTATATCGACTTTGCTGGTGGTATCGCTGTGAGCTGTTTGGGTCACTGTCACCCGGCAATGGTTAACGCAGTTACTGAGCAAGCAAACAAGATTTGGCACCTAAGTAACGTGATGACCAACGAACCTGCACTGCGTCTAGCGAAAAAGCTAACAGACGTATGTTTTGCCGAAAAAGTATTCTTTGCAAACTCTGGCGCGGAAGCGAACGAAGCAGCTCTAAAGCTAGCTCGTCGTTGGGCGGCAGATGTTCACGGTCCTGAGAAATCTGAAATCATTGCATTCAAACAAGGTTTCCACGGTCGTACTTTCTTTACTGTAACGGTTGGTGGTCAAGAAGCTTACTCTGATGGCTTCGGTCCAAAACCTGGCGATGTGACTCACCTGCCTTACAATGATATTGCAGCGCTAGAAGCGCACATCTCTGATCGCACTTGTGCCATCATGATGGAACCTCTGCAAGGCGAGGGCGGTATCATTTCTCCAACGTCTGAATTCGTGAACACAGTTCGTGAACTGTGTGACAAACACAATGCACTGCTTATCTTTGATGAAGTACAAACCGGTAACGGCCGTACTGGTAACTTTTATGCTTACCAAGGTCTAGGTGTAACACCAGACATCTTGAGCACTGCTAAATCACTGGGTGGTGGTTTTCCTATTGGTGCCATGCTTACGACGACTGAATTAGCGACACATCTAAAAGTCGGTACGCATGGCTCTACTTACGGTGGTAACCCACTGGCGTGTGCTGTTGCAGAAGCGGTTGTTGATGTGGTTAGCCAACCTGAAACATTAGCAGGCGTGAAAGAGCGTGAAGCATTGTTCCGTGATGGTCTTGCTAAGATTAACGATAAGTACCAAATCTTCAGTGAAGTTCGTGGCAAAGGCCTGCTACTAGGTGCTGCACTTAACGAAAAGTGGCAAGGCCGTGCGCGTGACGTATTAGTAGCAGCAGGCGAACAAGGCTTGATGGTACTGGTTGCAGGTGCAAACGTGGTTCGTTTCACGCCATCATTGGTCATTACTACACAAGAAATTGAAGAAGGCCTATCAAAACTAGATAAAGCAATCGCTACGCTAGTTTAGCCTGAGCGGCGTCATAGGAATGATCGCCAATAGAGCGATCCCATGACGTTCTGCTAAAGGCCCAAGCTTCTGGTTTTGGGCCTATTTTGCATCTGGAGGGAATATTGATGCTAGTTGTTCGCCCAATAAAACTATCTGATTACGATGCGCTGCATACCTGCGCTGTTGAGTCAGGACATGGATTCACATCTCTTCCGGTTAACGAAGAACTGTTAACTAACCGTATTACTCATTCTGAATACAGCTTTGCCAAACAAGACGTGACTGAACCCGGTGATGAAGGCTACCTAATGGTTGGCTTCGACACTGAAACGGGTGAAGTCGCCGGTACGACAGGCATCGAAGCTTCAATCGGCTGGGATGTTCCGTTTTACTCTTACCACATCAGCAAAGTGGTTCACTCATCGCAAAAGCTTGGCGTGAATAACGTCGTGAAGCTTTTGACTTTCGGTAATAACTACACCGGATGCAGTGAGATCTGCACACTGTTCTTGCGCCCTGACTTCCGTGGTGGCCTGAACGGCCGTTTAATGTCGAAGTGCCGATTCCTGCTTATGGCAGAGCATCCAGAGCGATTCTCGAAAACGATTTTTGCTGAGATGCGCGGTGTATCAGATGCCGAAGGTAACTCGCCATTCTGGCAATGGTTGCAAGAGCATTTCTTCTCTATTGACTTCACGCTCGCCGACTACCTAACCGGTATTGGTAAGAAAGGCTTCATTGCTGACTTAATGCCGAAGCTGCCTATCTATGTGAATCTACTGAGCAAAGAAGCTCAGGCGGTGATTGGAGAGGTTCATGACAATACGCGTCCTGCACTTAAGTTGCTAGAACGTGAAGGTTTCACTAACCGTGGTTATGTCGACATTTTTGATGCAGGCCCAACGGTTGAGTGTGATTTAAGAAACATTGAATCAGTGCGTCATGCGATTCGAGCACAGGTTCAAATTGCAGAGCATTCTAGCTCTAAAGATTTCCTAATTGGTAATACCTCGTTTGAGAACTTCCGCGCAGTAGCCGCGAAAGGCGCGTATGACCAAGCAAGCGACACAGTGATTTTATCATCTGAAGTAGCAAGCGCTCTTGAAGTAAAAGAAGGCGAATTCGTTCGCATGTTGGCTCAGTAAGAGCGGCGATTATCTGTCGAAGATTTTAAGGATAGAAGTATGACTCAGTGGATAGCAGGACAGTGGGTGGCAGGTCAAGGTGACGCCATGACATCAGTAAGCCCATACAATAATGAAGTAGTGTGGCAGGGGGATAGCGCAACACCAGCACAGGTTGAATCTGCAGTAGCAGCAGCTCGTGAAGCCTTTTTAGTTTGGAAAAAACTGAGCTTTGCAGAGCGTGAAGCGATCGTGTTGAATTTTGCTGAAAAAGTTAAAGAGAACAGCGAAGAAATTGCACAGATCATCGCCAAAGAAACGGGCAAGCCGATCTGGGAAACTCGTACTGAAGCGGGCGCTATGGCGGGCAAGATAGCTATCTCTATTCGTGCTTACCACGAACGTACTGGTGAAGCTTCGCGTGAAGCGGCAGGCAACCAAATCGTACTGCGTCATCGTCCATTAGGCGTAATGGCGGTATTTGGCCCTTATAACTTCCCTGGTCACCTACCTAACGGTCATATTGTTCCAGCACTGCTATCGGGTAATACCGTGGTATTTAAACCGTCAGAGCAGACACCTTGGACTGGTGAGTTTGCGATGAAACTATGGCAAGAAGCTGGCCTACCTGCTGGCGTGATTAACCTAGTACAAGGTGCCAAAGAGACAGGCATCGCACTGGCTGATGCTAAAGGCCTTGATGGCGTGTTATTCACAGGTAGCGCTAACACGGGTCACATCCTTCACCGTCAATTCGCGGGTCAACCGGGCAAGATGCTGGCACTAGAGATGGGTGGTAATAACCCTATGGTGATCAGTGACCAATACGGTGATGCAGACGCAACGGTATACACCATAATCCAATCGGCGTTCATCAGTGCTGGTCAACGTTGTACATGTGCTCGTCGCCTGTATGTTCCTGTTGGTGAGAAGGGCGATCTGCTTCTCGATAAACTGGTCGCGGCTACGCAAAAGATTCGTGTTGATCAGCCATTCGCGGAACCTGCTCCTTTCATGGGCCCTCAGATCTCAGAAGCTGCAGCTAAGTTCATTTTGGACGCGCAAGCTAATCTGCAATCGCTAGGCGGTGTCAGCCTAGTAGAAGCAAAAGCGGGCGAAGCGGCGTTTGTTTCTCCGGGTATTATCGATGCAACCAACATTGCTGAGTTGCCAGATGAAGAGTACTTTGGTCCATTGCTGCAAGTGGTTCGTTACCAATCGTTAGAGCAAGCGGTAGAGTTAGCTAACGACACACGCTTTGGTTTATCTGCTGGTTTAGTATCAACAGACGATTCTGAATGGGAATACTTTGTTGACCATATCCGCGCGGGTATTGTTAACCGTAACCGCCAGCTAACAGGCGCAAGTGGTGATGCACCATTTGGAGGCCCGGGCGCTTCAGGTAACCTACGCCCAAGTGCTTACTACGCGGCGGATTACTGTGCTTACCCAATGGCTTCAATGGAAGGTGGTGAAACTCAACTGCCAGCTACGTTTAGCCCAGGTATCGAGCTGTAGTTTAGATTGATATTGAGCTAAGGCTCATTGATTAGTTATGAAATAAGGAAGCGGCGTATCGCTTCCTTATTTTAACCACGCTCAGCGTCAAGATTGGGCGGTAGATAATAATAGAACAAGTATGTCACAGGCTGATGGCTGCTGACTTTGTGTCTCAGTCTTTCCCTTTCTAATCCAAATTACTAGCTTGCTAGAACCTCTGACAAGGAGTCACCATGACGCCCGATCTACTCTTTAAATCTCTATGGGACGATTACATTCACAGGCTTTGCCCATCGGCAGAGAAAGTACATCATTTGCTAAAAGAAGATGAAGCGCTGATCAATGATCACATTGCACTGCGTACTTTCAATGTTGCCCCTCTAGGTATTGAAACGTTAGCTAAACCTTTCCTTGAGTTAGGCTATAAGGCATGTGGCGATTACCTGTTTGAGAGCAAGAAGCTAGTGGCAAAACACTACGAGCACCCAGACCCAAAACAACCGAAAGTGTTCATTAGTGAATTGAAGGTTGAAGAGTGTTCAAATGACTTACAACAGATCGTTGCTAAGTTGGTTGAGCAGGTTGATGCAAGCAAGCTTCAAGGTCATGAGTTCTTGTTTGGTGGTCGCCAATGGGATTTGAGTTTCGCTGATTTTCAAGTACTAGCAAAAGAGAGTGAATACGCGTCTTGGCTAGCGGCTCACGGTTATGGCGCCAACCACTTCACGGTTAGTGTCAATCAACTGAACAAGTTCGATGAAGTTCAGGCTGTGAATGACTACCTAAGTGAGTCGGGATTCACAATCAATGCATCTGGCGGTGAGGTAAAAGGCTCTCCAGAGGTTCTATTAGAGCAATCATCAACAATGGCGGACAAAGTGCCAGTGGCATTTGTTGAAGGCAATGAGATGATTCCTGGCGGCTTCTATGAGTTCGCTAAGCGTTATGCAATGGCGAATGGTGAGCTTTATACCGGTTTTGTCGCTGCATCAGCGGATAAGATCTTCGAAAGCACCAACGGATAAAAGAAGATACGTGCACGGGCTTTGCCCTAGAGACTAGGGTACGCTTCGCTTCGAGAATGTTTACAAGGCGAGAGCCTCATGTGTTCCATTCGTATCTTGTATCTGATCTTTAGATAATAAAAAAGCCACCAAATTCGCATTTGGTGGCTTTCAAATTTTTGGCTCAGTTAATCGAGATTAACGAGTGCCGTATACCACGATAGTTTTACCGTGTGCAGAAATTAGGTTCTGCTCTTCAAGCATCTTCAAGATACGACCTACTGTCTCACGAGAACAACCAACGATCTGGCCAATCTCTTGACGAGTGATCTTGATTTGCATGCCGTCAGGGTGAGTCATTGCATCTGGCTGTTTCGCTAGGTTTAGTAGCGTTTGAGCGATACGACCTGTTACGTCAAGGAACGCTAAGTCACCAACCTTTTGGCTAGTTACTTGTAGACGGTTTGCCATTTGCGCAGAAAGGCGCATTAGGATGTCTGGGTTCACTTGGATAAGTTGACGGAATTTCTTGAAAGAAATCTCAGCTACTTCACAAGGAGATTTAGCACGAACCCAAGCTGTACGCTCTTGGTCTTCTTCGAACAAGCCAAGCTCACCGATGAAGTCGCCTTGGTTTAGGTAAGAAAGAATCATTTCCTTACCTTCTTCGTCTTTGATAAGAACTGCCACAGAACCTTTAACGATGTAGTACAAGGTTTCTGCCTTTTCACCAGCATGAATCAAAGTACTTTTTGAAGGGTACTTATGAATATGACAGTGTGAAAGGAACCACTCTAATGTTGGATCGGTTTGAGGTTTACCTAGAACCATAATATCTCACTTCCTCTGCAGGGTATGCTTGCCGCTTTCCGTATTTTAGCTAAGCCTGGATTGACTTTTAGGATAAGAGCACTCGTTGAGCGCTGCAAGCTATCTTGTGTTTCGTTTAAGAATAGTATCCTTTTTCAGGTACTATTTCTTGATTTTAATCGTGACCAAGCTACGATTTTTTACGCAAAATTGTGCACATGATCACGGTATGAAAAGTAATCAACCAGAATGTTGTTTTGTTAACCTATTTTTCCGGTTTCGATGAGTTGTTGTAGAATTGGCCTCACAATGAGCTCCATAGCAAAACTCATCTTGCCTCCAGGTACTACGAGCGTGTTATGACGAGACATAAACGAGCCATCAATCATAGCCAGAAGGTAGGGGAAATCGACATTTTTGATGCCACGCAAACGTATAACCACGAAGCTTTCGTCTAAACTCGGAATCCCTTTGGCGTTAAGTGGGTTCGATGTATCTACGGTTGGAACACGCTGAAAGTTGATATGAGTACGCGAAAATTGCGGGGTAATGTAGTTAAGGTAATCATCCATTGAACGAACAATGGAGTCCATTACTGCTTCGCGTGAGTGGCCACGATCGCGGGTATCACGAACGAATTTTTGGATCCATTCTAGGTTTACGATCGGTACCATGCCGATCAGCAAGTCGACGTGTTGAGAAACGTTAATGTCACCATCAACCACACCGCCGTGCAGGCCTTCGTAAAACATCACATCGGAATTTTCAGGGATATCTTGCCATGGCGTGAAGGTGCCCGGCATTTGATTGTAAGGCACGGCTTCATCGAAGGTGTGTAGGTAGCTACGTACCTTACCTGTACCTTCGTTACCGTATTTACGGAAGAATTCTTCTAGCGCACCAAAGTCGTTGGCTTGTGGACCAAAGTAGCTGATGTGCTTACCTTGCTCGCGCGCTTTGCGGATTTCGACATCCATTTCTGGTCGAGTGAAGCGATGGAAACTATCCCCTTCAACCCAAGCAGCCTTCACGTCCATCATATTGAACATTTTTCGGAAGGCTTCTGAGGTAGTGGTGGTGCCGGCTCCAGATGAACCCGTCACCGCAATAATTGGATGTTTAGCGGACATGACAACCCTTGTCTTTTGAGTAACTTACTTGTTAGCAATCGTTTACCACTATAACACGGCTCCTTTATGAGCGCAGCCTAGAAGCGTTTTGTGACTTGAATATCAACGGTTTCATGGAGCTCAGAAAACACGATACTGACTTCTCCTGAAGCTAATTGATGTTTCACTTGGTCAATCTTGTTTTGCAGTGAAACCTCTACATCGCCGTAATCTGTACCTTCACGCAGCACGAATTCTTTGATGAGGTTTTCTAGCGTCTCAGGCTCGATATCTTTCCATGGGATGATCATAAATACTTCTCTCTTTTATGTTCATTAGGGCGTGTTGATCTTTCGTGGTTAAATTTTGTTCGAGATAAAAGCGTTTTAATCGCGGCGAGGGAGAAGTAGCCTAGTCATTCTAAGTAAATCTCCCTCAACAATGAGTAAAACGCTTTTAGCCGAACCCTCCGGGCTGCGTTTGCTGGTCATTTCTACTGCGTTATCGGCCTCTCATGTAGGCTAGCTACACATCAAAGCCTCTGCCTTGTATAAATACCCAGCAACTCGCTGCAAAAATCAGCTCGAAAGGTCAACACGCCCTGGTAGGTTGTTGATGTGTGTTTAGTGATTTTTTGAACACAGCCCAATTAGGGCTGCGCTATCTTATCAAGCTTTCGCGTTTATATTTAGCAGGCTTAGCTGTTATGCCGAATCTTGAATACTTTCATAGTAGGCAGGCAGCGCTTCTTCTAACCAAAACCTTGGTTTGAGTGTACTACCAGTAATAAACCCAACATGCCCGCCTTTTTGAAACAGCCGATAATCGATGTTATCGGGCAGAACGAACTTTGGGATTACAGCATCTGTCATGAAAGGATCGTCTTTGGCATGAATGATCTGAGTCGGCAGTTTAATCCGATTCAATTTAGGCAAGGCTGAGCATTGTGCGTAATAGTCTTGTGCATTCTTGAACCCGTGCAGAGGCGCTGTGATTCGTTCATCAAACTCATACAACTTGTCGATCTTTTTGATACTTTCCGCTGAGATGCCAATCTTTTCTTGTAGCAGCTTATGTTTCTTCAACGCATTCGATTTCAACGAATTGAGCAGGTACTTCTTATAGAGCTTGGAAAAGCCTTGTTCGATACGACTTGAGCAACAAGCAAGGTCAAAGGGTGCTGAAACAATTGTAGCCGCTGATATTAACGGATCATCTGCGTAATCGGCGAGATAATTAGCCAACATGTTGCCGCCTAGCGAAATGCCAACCGCCACCTTAGGGTTATTGGGAAATCTTGAATGCAGATGTCTCAAAAAGAAGCGAGCATCTTCTACCTCTCCAGAGTGGTAAGCTCGAGCCAAGCGATTCGGTTTTCCGCTACAACCTCTGAAGTGCATCATTACAGATAACCAACCATCCTTAGCAAACGCGTTCATCAGTCCATTGGCGTATGGGCTCTCAAAGCTCCCCTCTAATCCATGGAACAGAATGAAGATAGGTTTGTTGCTCGTTAGTTCATCGTTATCTGGTGATTCACTCCAAGCAAGGTCTAGGAAATCGCCATCAGGCGTTTCTAAGGTTTGCCATGTAGGATGGAACAACGCCTGCTTTCTGATAAACCTTGGCACTAAAGTTTGTAAGTGTGGGTTAGATAAACCAGCCGCTGCGGTAAATATGGTCATAAAACAGTCCGTGCTTTTTATGGGCTTTGAAAAGTATTAAGTATTGCGATGCGCCCACGTTTTTATTTGAGCTTGGTTGATTCTCGGTGCAAGCGCAAGCCTTTCACTGAGACTCAATGTAAAAACATGTTGTGAGTAACTGATTGAATATTATCAAACTTGTACGAGCTAGTTTCTGCTTGCTATGAGTACGCGTTTGCTAGGTGCACCTAAGTATTAGTACGAGAGTAAGCTTGTACCGGAACAACTCAAAAGAGAAAGAAAATGAGTTAAGGCTGAGGGGCGGGTTCAGAAAATGCGTCATAGAGGTTTTCTGCCCCGAGTAGACGACAATATTGCAGAGCCAGTGGCGCTTGTTGATTGGTGAACAGTTGCAGTGAGTTGATACAGTCGACAAGATCGGATTGCTGCTGCTTCTCAAGTTGCAGTTCAAATTGTAAGGCTTCACGGTAGAGAGAGTCGACAACATGCTCTTTAAGGTGTTTACGTAACTCTCGATAACTATGAAGTAAGGTTTCGGAGCGGCTTAAGCACTGTTGTACTTTGTGCCACTCTTCTTCTGCAAAAGACATTTGCTGCTCATCGAGCCATTTGAGGAGCAGCAGTAGATTGACGTTGCCGTGGAACTGGTTTTGCAAAGCTAAGCACGCATCTTTAACACCGCGCACACTGTAATACTGAAGGCTAAATTGCCATAGTCGTTCCAGTGTTAGTGATATTGGGGCGTGCTTTGGGCTCATAAGCTATCCATATCCTGTTCCATCTGCTCAAGCTCTTCTTGAGTGGACATCCAATCCATTTCAACTTCTTCAAGTTGTGACTTACTGCTCGCTTGTAGGGCGAGTACTTCATTCAGTTTAGCCTTATTTTCAGCTTCATACAGTGAAGTGTCGGATAATTGTTGCTCGGCTTCTTCAAGAGCAAGCGTCAGTTTATCCATCTGCTTTTCAAATTGAGTCAGCTTTTTACGGATTGGTGCGGTTAATTTACGGAACTCAGCTTCTTTACGCTTTTGCTCTTTTTTCGCAGCAGCACTGTTGGCGCCATCTTTCGCTGGAGCCTGGGCTTGTGCTTCTTTGCGTTCCACTTTTTGCTGTTCGGTTAGCCACTTGTAGTAATCGTTCAGGTCACCGTCAAACGGCGCAACTTGGCGGTCGTGTACAAGGTACAGGTCATCAGTGGTTGCACGAAGTAGGTAACGGTCGTGCGATACGATAACCATCGCGCCTTCAAACGTCTGTAGAGCAAATGTCAGCGCCTGACGCATGTCGAGATCCAAGTGGTTGGTTGGTTCATCGAGTAGCAACAGATTTGGTTTTTGCCATACCAGCAGTGCCAATACTAAACGTGCTTTCTCACCACCTGAGAATGGTGCCACTTTATCCAGTGCTTTTTCACCTTGGAAGCCAAAGCTACCTAAGTAATCACGCAGTTGCTGCTCGGTGTGTTTTGGGGCAATCTGCATCATGTGTTGTAGCGGTGTTTCTTCAGGGTGCAGGGTTTCTAATTGGTGCTGTGCAAAGTAACCAATCTTAACGCCTTGTGAATAGCTCAATTCACCGCCTTGCTGTTTCAGTTCGCCAGAAAGCAGTTTAATCAGTGTTGATTTACCAGCACCATTTCGACCAAGTAGACCAATACGGCTGCCTGGTACTAGATTCAAGCGAATCTTTTCTAGAATCAGATTGTCATCGTAGCCTGCAGATACTTCGTCCATCATCATGATTGGGTTTGGTAGTGCGTCTGGTTCTCTGAACTCAAAGCTGAATGGGTTATCAAACTGAGCAGGCAGCACTTGTTCCATTTTCTCTAGTGCTTTAATACGGCTTTGCGCTTGGCGAGCCTTTGACGCTTTGTAACGGAAACGGTCAATGTAGCTCTGCATGTGAGACATCTGCTTCTGCTGCTTTTGGTACATTGCTTGTTGCAGAATCAGCTTTTGCGCTCGCTGGGTTTCGAACGATGAGTAGTTACCCGTGTATTCATTGAGCTGTTGATTTTCAACATGCACGATGCGGTTGACGATAGGGTCTAAGAAGTCTCTATCGTGCGAGATAAGCACTAGCGTGCCAGGGTAGCTTTGTAACCAACGCTCTAGCCACATTACTGCGTCTAAGTCCAAGTGGTTGGTTGGTTCATCGAGTAGCAGTAAGTCACTGCGGCACAGTAGGGCTTGCGCTAGGTTCAAACGCATGCGCCAACCACCTGAGAATTGAGTCAGGTTCCATGCCATTTGTTCTTGGCTAAAGCCTAAGCCGTCTAGTAGCTCCGCAGCTCGCGCTTTGATGCTGTAACCACCTATTGTCTCAATCTTGCCGTGGATTTCTGCTACCAAGGTGCCGTTGTCGGCTTGTTCAGCTTTCTCTAGTTGATCTTCAAGGCCACGATATTCGCGGTCGCCATCAATCACGTATTCAATTGCTGTTCTTTCTAATGCTGGTGTTTCTTGGGCAACCCAAGCCATTTCCCAATGGGCAGGTTTGCTGAATGAGCCTGCATCAATAGACAGTTCGTCCTTAATTAAGGCGAATAGCGTAGATTTACCACAGCCGTTTTTACCAACCAAACCGATCTTGTCGCCGGGGTGAAAAGTCGCAGATGCTTGGTCTAGGAGTGGCTTACCGCCGCGTAGCAATTGAATATCAGAGAAAGTAATCATAATTGAAGTAGCATAGAAATTAGAGGTGAACAGACGCCTGCATAGTAGGCTGAAACCAGATAAAAGTCGATCACAATGCAATTTGCGTTATGATGCCAATAACATATTAATAACTTTTGCTTAAATTCTTGTGGCCTTGCCACCGTTTAGCTTTCAAAGGAATGTTTCAAAGGAATGAGTAATACTCCCTCGACAGACAAACCCGTGCCAAAGGTGCTGGTCATCTATGCGCACCCAGAGCCGCAAACCTCTATCGCTAACCAGATCATGGTTAAAAAGATAGAGTCACTTGGGAATGTCAAAATTCACGATCTCTACGCCATCTATCCGGACTTCTTTATTGATGTGCCTTCCGAGCATGAATTACTGCTTGAATATGATGTGATTGTGTTCCAACACCCTTTGTTTATGTATTCATGTCCTTCATTGTTGAAAGAGTGGTTTGATCGCGTCTTAGGCAAGGGTTTTGCATTTGGTGAGCAAAGCGCACTTAAGGGTAAATACTGGCGTAGCGTTATCACAACCGGTGGTAAAGAAGAGGCGTTTGGTGCCGCAGGCTATAATAAATATCCATTACAAGAGATTTTGCAACCATTCGAGCTAACCGCGGCTTTGTGTCAGATGAATTGGATATCCCCTTTGGTTTTACACTGGGCGCGCAATGTCACCGATATGACGCGTTACCAACACGCAGAAGCGTATCGAAATTGGTTGCGAGACCCGCTACAAGATATAGGAGCAGATGATGGCTCTGACTAATGATTTTCTACAAAGTAGCGTTATATTTTTAGCGGCTGCTGTGGTTGCGGTTCCTATTGCGCAGCGAGCTGGCTTGGGGTCAGTACTCGGTTACCTATTAGCTGGTGTAGCTATTGGCCCGTGGGGACTTGGCTTAATCAGTGACGTAGAGGCGATTCTGCACTTCTCCGAATTCGGGGTGGTACTGCTGCTCTTTCTGATTGGCTTAGAACTTAACCCCAAAAAACTGTGGCAGATGCGAGCCCCCATCCTCGGGTTAGGTGGCGCGCAAGTGCTGATTACCACTCTGATCATCACCGCTATCGCCTGTATGTTCGGTTTAACTTGGCAAACGAGTCTAGTAATAGGTATGGGCTTAGCACTGTCTTCGACCGCGATTGCCTTGCGTGTTATTGAAGAGCGAGAACTTGGTGGCAAAGAAGCTGGGCAATCTGGCTTTGCGGTTTTGTTATTCCAAGATATTGCCGTGATCCCTATGTTGGCGATGTTGCCACTACTGGCAGGTAACACCGGCGGCAGCTGGGCGGACATGCTTTGGATGCTGGGTGGCGTGATTGGTTTACTGGTCGGTGGTCACTTCTTGTTGAGACCGCTATTCCGATACGTAGTAATGAGTGGTGTACGTGAATTGTTCACCGTCGCAGCACTGTTATTGGTAATTGGTATTGCCGTGATCATGCAACAGATTGGCTTGTCGATGGCATTGGGTACTTTCCTAGCTGGCGTACTTCTGGCTGAAAGTGAATATCGACACGAGCTTGAAATCGCCATCGACCCATTCAAAGGGTTATTGCTTGGTTTGTTCTTTATTTCTGTGGGGATGGCGGTGAACTTAGGCTTACTCGCTGAAAGCCCATTCGCGATACTGATTGCCGTTTCTGCATTGGTCGTATTGAAAGGCTTAGTGCTCTATGCGCTGGCTCGAATCTTTGGTACTCAGCCCAAAGCCCGTAGCCGAATGGCGATGATTCTCAGCCAAGGTGGTGAGTTCGCTTTCGTTATTTTTACCGCGGCGAGTGCGCAGGGCATCTTAAGTGGCGAACAAGTGTCGTTCTTATTGGTGGTTGTGAGCCTTTCAATGGTAACCACGCCATTGATGCTCAAGCTGCAAGACCGATTCTTTGCTCGTCAACTTAACCAAATCAGTGAAAACGCAATGTCTTCGGATGTTGTCGATCGCAGTCCTCGAGTGATCATTGCAGGCTTTGGTCGTTTTGGTCAGATCATTGGTCGCTTGATGTATGCCAATAAGATTCGTATTACCGTTCTTGAGAGTGATGCCAGCCAAATCCATATCCTTAGAAAGTTTGGCTACAAGGTCTTTTACGGAGACTCGACTCACCTAGAACTGTTACGCGCAGCCGGTGCTGATAAAGCAGAGGCGATTGTGCTGTGTACAGACTCTCCAGACGAAATCATGAAAACTGTAGATCTATGTAAGCAGCACTTCCCACGTTTAAAGATCTTAGCGCGTGCCCGAAGTCGTGTTGAAGCGTATCAATTACTTAACCACGGTGTGAGTAACTACTCTCGTGAAACCTTCCTTGGGGCACTGGATTTAGGTCGTCAAACATTGACTGAACTTGGCATGCATCCATATAAAGCGAAGCGAGCAGAAGCACACTTTAGAAAGTTGGATAATGGTATGCTGAAAGAGTTACTGCCTCAGCATAACGAAGATGCTGAGCTAGCCCAAAGAGCGAAAGAGGCTCGTAAAGAACTTGAAGAGATCTTTGGACATGAGATGGAAAACGATCACCAATCTCGAAACTATTGGCAGTAGCTCGAATTGGAACTAATAGCTTGAGCTAACAGATATAGCCTGAGCATAGAAGTAACAGATTAAAGAACCAATCTAATAATAAACGCGGTCTCTGTTTAGTCTTTAACAAAGCTAGAGCGGAAGAACCGCGAATCCAGAGTAGTAAAGGATATGAACGTGAAACAGAAAAAACGCTTTATCGCAGGGGCAAGCTGCCCAAGTTGCAATACTCAAGACACACTCCGTTGGTGGATTGAGAATAATATCGAGCTGGTGGAATGTGTCGATTGTGACTTCACAGAGCAGCGTAAACCGAAAACTGTAGAGAAGTCTGAACACGCGAATCAAGAAATGATCGGCATTTTTAAGCCTGAATGATTGAGTTTCGTTAATTGATCCCCATAATATCCGGGTACAGAATTTTTCCTAAGCTCAACTGTTTGAGCTTAGTCCAAACCTCCTTGGAGCTCTCATGAAAATTGAAAAGAACGTAGTAGTTAGTGTTGCATATCAAGTGAAACTTGAAGATGGCGTAGTAGTTGACCAATCAACTGCAGAAGCTCCACTAGATTACCTTCATGGTCACAACAACCTAATTACAGGTCTTGAAAAAGAGCTTGAAGGCAAAGTAGCTGGTGACAAGTTCTCTGCAACTGTTACTCCAGAAGATGCTTACGGCGAGCACAACGATGCACTAGTTCAACGTGTTCCAGCTGACGTATTCCAAGGTGTTGAGCAAATCGAAGTTGGCATGCGTTTCCTAGCGGATACTGACCAAGGTCCAATTCCTGTTGAAGTGACTGAAGTAGACGGCGACGAAGTTGTTGTTGATGGCAACCACATGCTAGCGGGCCAAACTCTAACGTTTGACGTTGAAGTTGTAGCGGTTCGTGAAGCGACTGAAGAAGAAGTTCAACACGGTCACGTACATCAAGAAGGCGGCTGTGGCGGTCACGACCATGATCATGACCACGAAGGCGGTTGCTGTGGTGGCGAAGGCCATGACCACGCTGAAGAGAAAAAAGACGGCTGCTGCGGCGGCGGTAGCTGTGGTTCCCACTAATACCGAAATAACGGTTTAGTCTAAGAATCTTGAAAGCCTCCCTTGTGGAGGCTTTTTTGCGTATTGGCGCCGAGCTTTTTGACTTGGTTTTTTATCTACAGAGCCAAGCATTCGCAAAAGTTTGGTTTTCGCTATCAGACATCGAATTATGGATGTGGTATTGATAGCACAACATTATAAGACGACGTCAGTGGAGAGTTCGCATGTCACAACCTTTTTCAATTGCCATTCATGGTGGAGCAGGAACCATCTTGCGAGAGCAAATGAGCGATGAATTAAAAATGGGTATTACCGAGGCTTTGGAAAAGTCGGTTTTGGCGGGCTATCAAGTATTGCAAGCGGGTGGTGATGCTCTGGATGCGGTAGTGGCATCGGTCAAGGTGATGGAAGACAGTCCGCACTTTAATGCAGGTAAGGGCTCTGTTTTTACGCATGATGAGTTTGTAGAGATGGATGCGTCGGTGATGCACGGTCGTGACATGGATGCGGGTGCCATTGCTGGTGTTCGCCACATTAAAAACCCGATTGAACTGGCTCGCGATGTGATGCTGAAAAGCGAGCATGTATTGTTGATTGGAGAAGGGGCCGAGAAGTTTGCCTTTGAACACGACTATACCTTTACCGAACAAGACTATTTCTTCACTGAGCGCCGCTACGATCAGCTTCAATCGATGAAAGAGAAAGGTATCTTTGCTCTGTCTGAAGCGAAATACGACGAACAACAAGCTCAGAAATATCCAGATGATAAAAAGTACGGCACGGTGGGAGCTGTTGCATTAGACCAAGCGGGCAATTTAGCAGCGGCCACTAGTACCGGTGGCGTGACCAATAAGAAATACGGTCGTGTGGGTGACTCTCCGATCATTGGTGCAGGAACCATCGCTGAAAATGGCAACGTTGCCGTTTCAACAACGGGGATGGGCGAGTTCTTCCTACGTAAGATGGTTGCCAGTGATGTGGCAGCACGAATGCGTTATCTAAAAGAAGATGTGCATACGGCTTGTGAAACCATCATTCAAGGTGAATTAAAAACCATGGGCGGTGAAGGCGGTTTAATTGCGGTTGATGGGCAAGGTGATATTCATTTTGGTATGAACAGCTCTGGGATGTATCGTGCAAGTGTTGATACCGAAGGCAGAGTGGAAGTTAAAATCTATGCTGATGATTAAGTGTGTATCGGCTTAATTTAACGTTAGCTTATACTTCACACATACTTAATACACAAAAGGGCGACAGATGATATCTGTCGCCCTTTTGTTTTAAGATTTCTAACGATATGCGTAGTTAGAACCAGCTCGTTATTTTGAACTGCACTTAATAATGTGGAGGTGGCGTCTCTTCTGATGCGTCAGCTAGGTTAGAGCCATCCATATTCTTCACTTTGCCGACCACGAATTTCATCTGGTCTTGCATTCTAGTGATCAGCATCTGTTGTTGGCTAAGTGCCTCATTGAGTTCTTCAATGGTCTGTTCTTGGAAAGCTAATTGACACTCAAGGTCATTCACGCGGCTTTCTAGTTGTTCAACTCGCTTTTCTGTCATCGTTCTTAATCCACATTCCAAGCTTGGGCTATGCCCGCAGAGGTGCCCGATATCACACGGTTCTTATCATCAAAGGCTGCATCATACACTACCGCACGAGGAGGGCGAGTATCTTTTAGTGGCTCTGCATCGTGTCGTGAAAGTCGTTTGCCATCCTGAGTATCCCAAACGCTCACTTGGCTGGATGGTGTGCCCGTCACCAACATACTGCCGTCATCAGAAAAACGAGCACTCGAGAAAATCAATTGTCGAGACCAGCTTTGTAGCTGTGCCTGAGGCTTGCCTGTTTCAAGATCCCAGATCATCGCTTGATTGCCGCCATCAGAGGTAAAAGCGAGTTCACCATCACGTTGTAGCGCTACTCGTACCACTCTTTGTTCATGCTCAAAGGTGCGCAATACCAAGCCCGACTCGGTATCCCAAAGGTAGGCTTTGTAGTCGTTACCCCCCGATAAGGCGTAGCGACCATTGGAAGAAAGGGACACGGAATTAACTTTTTCTCGGTGAGCGAGGAACTCCAGACGGCGTCCGGTGACTAAGTCCACATAGATGGCTTTACCGTTAGAAAGGCCAAGCAATACTTTTTCACCATTGCTAGAGATATCGACATCGCGAATTAAGCCATCGGAGATAGACCATAGCCCTTCAGCTTGTGTCCAAGATAGGTCCCAAACGGCGAAGTTCATCTGGCTTGCGGTAATGGCAAAGCGGCCATTGTCCGAGATACGGATACGCGATACTTGGTTTTCTAATTGATCTTGTGGGCCGAGTTGCGCTAACTCTTTGTTTTCGGCAAGGTCCCAAAACAGCAGTTGTTTTTGCTGAGAGTAGAGTAGGGCGAAGCGTCCATCTCTGCTAAGGGCAAAGCTGGTGGCACCATTGGGTTCAATTTCCCAACGCTGCTCATCATCTTGGAAGAAAAAACATCCATTTAACAAGGTGATGACAATTGTACATAGCAATGAGTGGAAAAATATTCGCATCACATCTAATAATCCGGTTTGTGTCGAAAGACATATGACTAGTATATTGTTATAACTAACGTATTCACACCAATCTAATCATTAGATTTGTGCACAATAACCAATGGCTTGGCCATTAATTGGAGAATTCAATGAAATCAGTTTTAAAAGTATCACTGCTTGCCGCAACGGTTATGCTAGCAGTTGGTTGTCAGAAAGAAGAACCAAAGGCAGAAGCTCCACAGGTAGAAGAAGTTAAAGTTGAAGCAGTAAACTTTAAAACAGAAGATGACAAAGCGGCATACGCAATCGGTGTATCTTTCGCTAACTACCTAAGCACAAGCATTGATAAGCCAAGCGAGCTAGGCATTAACCTAGACAAAGATATGGTTCTTCAAGGTATTGAAGATGTATTCGCAGAGAAAACTGCACTGAACGAAGAAGAAACTCGCGCAGCTCTTGAAGCTCTAGACAAGCGTGTTGCTGAAACGATGCAAGCTCAAGCGGCTGAAAAATCAGCAGCAGTGAAAAAGGCGGGTGATGACTTCCGTGCTGAGTTCGCTAAGACTGAAGGCGTAAAACAGACTGAATCTGGTCTACTTTACCAAGTAATGACTGCTGGTGACGGTGCTTCTCCAAAAGACACTGATACAGTTCAAGTACATTACAAAGGCACGCTAACAGACGGTACTCAGTTCGACAGTTCTTACGACCGTGGCGAACCAGCAACATTCCCACTAAACCGCGTAATCCCAGGCTGGACTGAAGGCGTACAACTGATGCAAGTTGGTTCTAAGTACAAGTTCGTTATCCCGCCAGAGCTGGCTTACGGTGAGCAAGACACTCCGACTATCCCTGCTAATTCAACGCTAGTATTCGAAGTTGAACTACTAAAAATTGATAACGCTGAAGCGGCTTCTGCACAGTAATATCGGTTTAAAGTCTCGTACTAAAATACGTTGATTGAATGAAAAGCCTAACTTTGAGTTAGGCTTTTTTTATGATTTGAAGATGAGTATTTGATTTTTAAACTTGTTCTAAATCACTAGTTGCAATGTTAGCTAGGTGTGCAATTAAAATTTTCTGATAAACTTACATAAATTTGTTGATTTTCACACGAAGGTAAGGAATAAGTGACTACTACAGAAACAGTCAATGCAGATGTGTTACTTGAAATGGAATCTGTCCACGTTATGCCATTCAGTGAACACGATAAAATCATTCTAAGATCTTACGAGGCCGTTGTTGACGGTATTGCGAGCCTGATTGGTCCGTTTTGTGAAATCGTTTTGCACTCTTTAGAAGACCTCAATACTTCTGCGATTAAAATTGCCAACGGCGAAAATACAGGTCGTCAGGTTGGTTCGCCGATCACCGATCTTGCATTGAAGATGCTAAAAGATATTGAAGGTTCTAAGCGTAACTTCTCACGTTCATATTTCACTCGCGCTAAAGGCGGTGTGTTGATGAAGTCGATCACGGTTGCTATCCGCAATGGTGAAGACCGAGTGATTGGCCTGCTGTGTATTAACGTCAACCTAGACGCGCCATTCTCACAAGTGCTGCAATCTTTCATGCCTACACAAGACGCAGACGAAGCTGCATCATCGGTTAACTTCGCAAGCGACGTTGAAGAGCTTGTCGACCAAACGGTTGAACGCACCATTGAAGAGATCAATGCCGATAAGTCTGTATCGAACAATACTAAGAACCGTCAGATCGTGATGGAGCTATACGACAAAGGTATTTTCGATATCAAAGACGCGATTAACCGTGTTGCTGAGCGCTTAAATATTTCTAAGCACACCGTGTACCTATATATCCGCCAACGTAAAACAGAGGATGAAGAGGGTTGTTAAGCTATACACTCTTAGTCAACGGACCTGTCTACGGTTCACAGTCAGCAAGAAGTGCTTACCAGTTTGCTGTGGCTCTGATTAAACAGGGCCACAACCTTCACAGTGTATTCTTCTATCAAGATGGCGTCAGTAATGGCTCCGATCTTACCGTACCTGCCAACGATGAATTCGATTTAGCTTCTGCTTGGCAAAAGCTAGCGGATGAGCATGATGTTAGCTTGGAAACGTGCGTAGCCGCCGCGCTAAGACGTGGTGTGATTAGCTCGGACGAAGCAGAGCAACACCAACTAAGCGCATCTAACTTAGCGTCAGGGTTTACACAGGCCGGTTTAGGGAGCTTATCGGAAGCGCTACTCACGCAAGATAGGGTGGTACAGTTTTGAGAAAGTTAGCCTTTATATTTAATAGTTTTCCTCATACTACCGCTGCGGGTAGAGAAGGGTTGGACGCATTGCTTGCCGCTTCTGCTTACAGTGAGGATATCGCCGTGTTCTTTGTTGGCGATGGTGTGACACAGCTTCTCAAGGCGCAGCAGCCCGACGAAACACTATCGCGTGACTATATCTCTGCATTCAAACTTATGGACCTGTACGACATCGAACAGGTGTATGTGTGTCAGCGTAGTCTGAGTCAGTTTGGTCTTTCGACAGACAACCTGTTGATTGATGTAGCCGCCGTTGAAGCCGATGAGTTAACGCAGAAGTTAGCCCAGTGCCAACAGATACTGACTTTCTAGGGGGCGCTATGCTTCATATCGTAAAATCAGTCGACAAACTTAAACTCGCATTAACCTACTCTCAACCGCAGGATCAGTTCCTTTTGGTCGAAGATGCAGTGTACGTTTGCCTTCCAAATCATGAGTTCTTTACTCAAATCAGTGCAGTTAAGCGAGTGTCGGTATTAAAACCGGATCTTGCTGCTCGAGGTCTCCAAGTACTTGCCTCCGATGTTGTTCCGCAAGTGGACTTCGACGGGTTCGTTGAACTGACGGTTTTAATCGACAAATCAGTGACTTGGTAGCTGTGTTTTATCAGTTTGGTTAAAAGTAGACCATCCTGAGCTCTAGACGGCTAAAAAAGATCTGTATATTTCTTGACACACCTCCCACTGCTGAATAGAATTTTGCGTCCCTAATTACGACTTGTGATTAGGGATAGATTTTTCACAAAGCTTACTTTCAAGTAAATTTCAGGAGCTAGTTAATGGCAACTATTAACCAGTTGGTTCGCAAGCCTCGTGTAAAGCAAGTTGTTAAAAGCAACGTGCCTGCACTAGAAGCGTGCCCACAAAAACGTGGTGTATGTACTCGTGTTTACACTACTACACCTAAAAAACCTAACTCGGCACTACGTAAAGTATGTCGTGTACGTCTAACTAACGGTTTCGAAGTAACTTCGTACATCGGCGGTGAAGGCCACAACCTACAAGAGCACAGTGTTGTACTAATCCGTGGCGGTCGTGTAAAAGACCTTCCGGGTGTTCGTTACCACACTGTTCGCGGCGCACTTGACTGTGCTGGCGTTAACGACCGTAAACAAGGTCGTTCTAAGTACGGTGTGAAACGTCCTAAGTCTTAATGCATTTTCTTTTTTAAAAGAAAGCGTTAAGTAAGGCCAAACACTATTTTATTTATTATTCTGAAAAGTTTTGGAAAAAACCTGAAGAAGACAACGGAGAATATCCATGCCACGTCGTCGCGTAATAGGTCAGCGTAAGATCCTTCCAGATCCTAAGTTCAAATCTGAATTGCTGGCAAAATTCGTTAACATCCTTATGGTTGACGGAAAGAAATCTACTGCAGAAAAAATTGTTTACACTGCACTAGATGCAATGGCTGAGAAGTCTGGTAAAGACCACTTAGCTGTATTTGAAGAAGCTCTTGAAAATGTTCGCCCAGCGGTAGAAGTTAAATCTCGCCGTGTTGGTGGTTCAACTTACCAAGTACCTGTAGAAGTTCGTCCGGTTCGCCGTAACGCTCTTGCTATGCGTTGGGTAGTTGAAGCTGCGCGTAAGCGTGGTGAAAAATCTATGGCTCAACGCCTAGCTGCTGAAATGCTAGACGCGTCTGAGAACAAAGGTACTGCGGTTAAGAAACGTGAAGACGTTCACCGCATGGCTGACGCAAACAAAGCGTTCGCACATTACCGTTGGTAATACCTTTTTAGTGCTGCAAGGTTCCTTGCAGCACTTCTTTAGTTCCTATGCTTATGCTAGGAACTATTGCTATTTCTAGGGCAAGCACTTTTTAGCGAAGTATCGCTTTTAACGCATAATCTAGGCATAGCAATAGTCCCTAAGTCTCTAATAAGAGGATTCAACCGTGGCTCGTAAAACTCCTATAGAGCAATACCGTAATATCGGTATCGTTGCTCACGTAGATGCAGGTAAAACAACCACAAGTGAACGTATTCTGTTCTATACCGGTCTTTCTCACAAAATCGGCGAAGTTCACGATGGTGCAGCAACCATGGACTGGATGGAGCAAGAGCAAGAGCGCGGTATTACGATCACTTCAGCAGCAACTACTACGTTTTGGCGTGGTATGGAAGCTCAGTACTCAGACCACCGTATTAACATCATCGACACCCCTGGACACGTTGACTTCACTATCGAAGTAGAACGTTCTCTACGTGTACTTGATGGTGCAGTTGTTGTGTTCTGTGGCTCATCTGGTGTTGAACCTCAGTCAGAGACAGTATGGCGTCAAGCTGATAAGTACCAAGTTCCACGTATGGTTTTCGTTAACAAAATGGACCGTACAGGCGCAGACTTCTTGCGCGTAGTTGAACAGATCAAGGATCGCCTAGGCGCAACTCCTGTTCCAATTCAACTGAACATTGGTGCTGAAGAAAACTTCCAGGGTGTTGTCGATCTTATCAAAATGAAGGCAATCAACTGGAACGAAGCTGACCAAGGCATGACTTTCACGTACGAAGATATTCCTGCAGACATGCAAGAAATGGCTGAAGAATATCGTACAGAACTTGTTGAAGCTGCTGCAGAAGCAAATGAAGAGCTGATGGATAAGTACCTTGAAGAAGGTGAACTAACAGAAGCTGAAATCAAACAAGGTCTTCGTACTCGTACCCTTAACAATGAAATTGTACTAGCAACTTGTGGTAGTGCATTCAAAAACAAAGGCGTACAAGCTGTTCTAGATGCAGTTGTTGATTTCCTTCCTTCTCCAGTCGATGTTCCTGCAATTAAAGGTATCGATGAAGACGAGAATGAAGCAGAGCGTCACGCGGACGACAAAGAACCGTTCTCAGCGCTAGCATTTAAGATCGCAACAGACCCATTTGTTGGTACTCTAACCTTCATCCGTGTTTACTCTGGTGTTGTAGAAAGCGGTAAAACTGCTTACAACTCTGTGAAGAAACAACGTGAGCGTTTAGGTCGCATTGTTCAAATGCACTCAAACAAACGTGAAGAAGTAAAAGAAGTACGAGCAGGTGACATCGCAGCCATTATTGGCCTGAAAGATGTGACCACTGGTGAAACTCTATGTGACCAGAACCATAAGATTGTTCTTGAGCGCATGGAATTCCCAGATCCAGTTATTCAGATCGTTGTAGAGCCAAGCTCTCAAGCTGATCAAGATAAAATGACTATCGCTCTAGGTAAACTAGCAGCGGAAGACCCATCGTTCCGTGTTGATATGGATGCGGAAACTGGCCAGACTCTAATTTCTGGTATGGGTGAGCTACACTTAGATATCATCGTTGATCGTATGAAGCGCGAATTTAGCGTGAACTGCAACGTTGGTAACCCGCAAGTGGCTTACCGTGAGACTATTCGTGGTACAGCGAAAGCGGAAGGTAAATTTATCCGTGAACATGGTGGTAAAGGTCAGTACGGTCACGTATGGCTGAAATTAGAACCATCAGAAGTTGGCGAAGGCTTTGTCTTTGTGGATGAAATTGCCAATGGTATCGTACCGAAAGAGTTTATCGCTTCAGTTGCCAAAGGCGTTGAAGAGCAGATGAACAACGGTGTGCTTGCTGGCTATCCAGTTTTGGATATCAAAGCTACACTATATGATGGTTCTTACCATGAAACAGATTCAAGTGAGATGGCGTTTACAATCGCTGCCTCTATGGCTTTCAGAACGGGTGCACTTGAAGCGCAACCGGTTCTGCTTGAGCCTATGATGAAAGTTGAAGTAACTACTCCAGAAGACTGGATGGGTGACGTTGTTGGCGATATTAACCGTCGTCGCGGCATCATCGAAGGTATGGACGAGGGGACAGCTGGCCTGAAGATAATTCGTGCACAAGTTCCGTTGTCTGTCATGTTCGGTTACGCAACTGATTTACGTTCTGCGACACAAGGTCGTGCTTCTTACTCTATGGAGTTTAGTGAGTACGCCGAAGTGCCTAACAATGTTGCAAAAGCAATCATTGCAGAGCGTGGTTAAACAAAAGGAAGGCATTTTTTTTCATTTTTTGAAAGAACAATGCGTCCAAATATTGCGCTAACGAGAGTTGGCGCATAAAATAGCAATTTCTGGCGCGTCTCGCTCAATAATGAACGTGGCGAATCATAACTAGGAAGGAACACGATTGTGTCTAAAGAAAAATTTGAACGTACGAAACCGCACGTAAACGTTGGTACTATCGGCCACGTTGACCACGGTAAAACAACTCTAACTGCTGCTATCTGTACTACTCTTGCAAAAGTGTACGGCGGTGTTGCTAAAGATTTCGCATCTATCGATAACGCTCCAGAAGAGCGTGAGCGCGGTATCACAATCGCAACTTCTCACGTTGAGTACGACACTCCAGCACGTCACTACGCACACGTAGACTGTCCAGGACACGCGGATTATGTTAAAAACATGATCACTGGTGCTGCACAAATGGACGGCGGTATCCTAGTTGTTGCTGCGACTGACGGCCCTATGCCTCAAACTCGTGAGCACATCCTACTTGGTCGTCAAGTTGGTATCCCTTACATCATCGTATTCATGAACAAATGTGACATGGTTGATGACGAAGAGCTACTTGAGCTAGTTGAGATGGAAGTTCGTGAACTTCTTTCTGAATACGACTTCCCAGGTGATGACCTACCAGTTATCCAAGGTTCTGCACTTGGCGCACTAAACGGCGAGAAGCAGTGGGAAGACAAGATCGTTGAGCTTGCAGAAGCACTAGATTCTTACATTCCTGAGCCAGAGCGTGCAGTAGACCAACCGTTCCTACTACCAATTGAAGATGTATTCTCAATTCAAGGTCGTGGTACTGTTGTAACTGGTCGTATCGAGCGCGGTATCCTACGTGTAGGTGACGAAGTAGAAATCGTTGGTATCAAAGAGACTACTCTTACTACTTGTACTGGTGTTGAAATGTTCCGTAAACTGCTTGACGAAGGTCGTGCAGGTGAGAACGTTGGTGCACTTCTACGTGGTACTAAGCGTGATGACGTTGAACGTGGTCAAGTACTTTCTGCGAAAGGTTCTATCAACCCACACACTAAGTTTGAGTCTGAAGTATACGTACTTTCTAAAGACGAAGGCGGCCGTCACACTCCTTTCTTCAAAGGTTACCGTCCACAGTTCTACTTCCGTACAACTGACGTAACAGGCGACATCACTCTACCAGAAGGCGTAGAAATGGTAATGCCAGGTGACAACGTTCAAATGACTGTTGAGCTAATCGCTCCAATCGCAATGGACGAAGGTCTACGTTTCGCAATCCGCGAAGGTGGCCGTACAGTTGGTGCTGGTGTTGTAGCTAAAATCTTCGCTTAATAGCATTTAGATTTTTGCACACTCTTCATTAGAAGAGCACGCATCTGAAAAGGGAAGCTTCGGCTTCCCTTTTGTTTTATCGAAAGAAATCTTACCTCTCACTTATTTTCTTCCCTGTTAATACAAAACCAATCTCCAATAAATTCCGATTATTTTTCCAACACCACTTGCATACTAAAGTGTGATCTGTATAATGCATCGCACTGGCTAACGCTGGTTGTGAACCAATGAGCACTGAGGAGTAGGTCTTACCTAGTAATGTATACTCAGCTTATGTTCGCGGTTAATAAAAATAGTAAACTTCTTGTTTGCTTCAAAAGTTAACTGACAATGCGTCCTAATTTTGGATGCTACGGTTTCACATAAATCAATCGGCATTCTCTCGTCTTATCGAGCTTGAGTGGCGATATTGTTTGTGTAATTTTTAATAATTGGAGCTCTGTCTCATGCAGAACCAACGTATTCGTATCCGCCTTAAAGCGTTTGATTACAAGCTAATCGATGCTTCAACTGCGGAAATCGTTGAAACAGCAAAACGTACTGGCGCACAGGTTCGTGGTCCTATTCCACTACCTACTCGTAAAGAGCGTTTCACTGTTCTTACCTCTCCACACGTCAACAAAGATGCACGTGACCAGTACGAAATTCGTACTCACAAGCGTTTGATCGACATCGTTGAGCCAACAGATAAAACTGTTGATGCTCTAATGCGTCTTGATCTTGCAGCTGGCGTTGATGTTCAAATCAGCCTAGGTTAAGGGAGATAAGAATAATGATTGGTCTAGTCGGACGTAAAGTGGGTATGACCCGCGTATTTACTGAAGAAGGCGTTTCTATCCCAGTAACTGTTGTTGAGGTTGAAGCGAACCGTATTTCTCAAGTTAAAACTCTTGAGACAGACGGCTACGCAGCAATCCAAGTAACTACTGGTGCTAAGAAAGCTAACCGTGTAACTAAACCTGAAGCTGGTCACTTCGCGAAAGCGGGTGTAGAAGCAGGTCGCGGTCTTTGGGAATTCCGTTTAGAAAACGGCGAAGAGTTTGAAGTTGGCGCTGAGCTAAACGTAGAACTTTTCAACGAAATTAAAAAAGTAGACGTTACTGGTACATCTAAAGGTAAAGGCTTCCAAGGCGCTATCAAGCGTTGGAACTTCTCTACTCAAGATATGACTCACGGTAACTCTTTGTCTCACCGCGCACCGGGTTCAATTGGCCAATGTCAAACTCCAGGCCGCGTGTTTAAAGGCAAGAAAATGGCAGGTCACATGGGTGCTGAGCGTGTAACGACTCAAAACCTAGAGATCGTACGTGTTGACGCTGAGCGCAATCTACTCCTTATTAAAGGTGCAGTACCGGGCTCAACAGGCGGAAACGTGATCGTAAAACCTGCTGTTAAAGCATAACGTCTAGGAGTAAGTAATGGAATTGATGGTTAAAGGTGCTGATGCACTAACTGTTTCCGAGACTACTTTCGGACGTGACTTCAACGAAGCTCTTGTACACCAAGTAGTTGTTGCATATGCAGCAGGTGCTCGTCAAGGTACTCGTGCTCAAAAGACTCGTTCTGAAGTATCTGGCGGTGGCGCTAAGCCATGGCGTCAAAAAGGTACTGGCCGCGCACGTGCTGGTACAATTCGTAGCCCAATCTGGCGTACAGGTGGTGTTACTTTTGCTGCGAAACCACAAGATCACAGCCAAAAAGTAAACAAAAAAATGTACCGCGGTGCTATGAAGAGCATTCTTTCTGAGCTAGTTCGTCAAGAGCGTTTAATCGTTGTTGATAACTTCTCTGTAGAAGCACCAAAAACAAAAGAACTTGTAGCTAAGCTTAAAGAGCTTGAGCTAAGCGACGTTCTGATTGTGACTGGCGAAGTAGATGAAAATCTATTCTTAGCTGCTCGTAACCTATACAAAGTAGATGCACGTGATGTTGCTGGTGTTGATCCAGTATCACTAATCGCTTTCGACAAGGTTCTAATGACTGCTGACGCAGTTAAGCAAGTTGAGGAGATGCTAGCATGATCACTGAAGAGCGTATCTTAAAAGTTCTACGTGCTCCGCACATCTCTGAAAAAGCAACTATGGCAGCTGAGAAAGCGAACACTATCGTTTTCAAAGTAGCTAAAGATGCAACTAAGAAAGAGATCAAAGCAGCTGTAGAAAAGCTATTTGAAGTTGAAGTTAAGTCTGTAAATACTCTTGTATTAAAGGGTAAGACCAAACGTCAAGGTATGCGTGAAGGCCGTCGTTCAGACGTTAAGAAAGCCTACGTTACTTTGAAAGAAGGTCAAGATCTTGACTTCGTTGGCGGCGCGGAATAACAGGAGTAGTAAAAATGGCTATTGTTAAATGTAAGCCGACTTCCCCTGGTCGTCGTCACGTCGTTAAAGTTGTTAACGCTGACCTACACAAGGGTAAGCCATACGCACCACTTCTAGAGAAAAACTCTAAGAACGGTGGTCGTAACAACAACGGT
Organism: Vibrio gigantis; assembly: GCF_024347515.1. Lineage (NCBI taxonomy): Bacteria > Pseudomonadati > Pseudomonadota > Gammaproteobacteria > Vibrionales > Vibrionaceae > Vibrio > Vibrio gigantis. The sequence goes on along the minus strand of NZ_AP025492.1, from coordinate 3,226,267 downwards.
CGTATTACAGTACGTCACATCGGCGGTGGTCACAAGCACCACTACCGTGTAATTGACTTCAAACGTACTAAAGATGGCATCCCAGCGAAAGTTGAGCGTCTAGAATACGATCCAAACCGTAGTGCTAACATCGCTCTAGTTCTGTACGCAGACGGTGAGCGTCGTTACATCATTGCACCTAAAGGTATTAACGCAGGCGACCAGATCCAATCTGGCGTAGATGCTGCAATCAAAGCAGGTAACACTCTGCCGATGCGCAACATCCCAGTAGGTTCTACTGTACACTGTGTTGAACTTAAACCTGGTAAAGGTGCTCAACTAGCTCGTTCGGCTGGTGCTTATGCTCAAATCATCGCTCGCGATGGTGCATACGTAACTATCCGTCTACGTTCTGGTGAAATGCGCAAAGTACTTTCTGAAGGTCGTGCAACGATCGGTGAAGTTGGTAACTCTGAGCATATGCTACGTGAACTTGGTAAAGCTGGTGCTTCACGCTGGCGCGGCGTACGTCCAACCGTACGTGGTGTAGTAATGAACCCGGTGGATCACCCACATGGTGGTGGTGAAGGCCGCACATCTGGTGGTCGTCACCCAGTTTCTCCTTGGGGCGTTCCTACTAAGGGCTTCAAGACTCGTAAGAACAAGCGCACTGACAAGTACATCGTACGTCGTCGCACTAAATAATTTATAAAGAGGAATCGCCATGCCACGTTCTCTCAAGAAAGGTCCTTTTATTGACCTACACTTGCTGAAGAAGGTAGAGAAAGCGGTGGAAAGCGGAGACAAAAAGCCTATTAAGACTTGGTCCCGTCGCTCAATGATCATCCCAACAATGATTGGTTTGACCATCGCTGTCCATAATGGTCGTCAGCACGTTCCAGTTTTCGTTACCGAAGAAATGATCGGTCACAAACTGGGCGAATTTGCACCAACTCGTACTTATCGCGGTCATGCTGCAGATAAGAAAGCTAAGAAGAAATAAGGAGTAGATGATGGAAGCTTTAGCTAAACATAACTTTGCTCGTATTTCTCCACAGAAAGCTCGCTTAGTTGCAGACCAAATTCGCGGTAAGTCGGTAGACCAAGCTCTAGAAATTCTAACTTTCAGCAACAAAAAAGCTGCTGTATTAGTTAAGAAGGTTCTTGAGTCAGCTATCGCTAACGCGGAACATAACGAAGGTGCAGATATCGACGATCTAAATGTCGCTAAAATCTTCGTAGATGAGGGCCCTATCATGAAGCGTATTATGCCTCGTGCTAAAGGTCGTGCGGATCGTATCTTGAAGCGTTCAAGCCACATCACTATTGTTGTAGCAGATCGCTAAAGACTAGGAGAGTAAGCAATGGGTCAGAAAGTACATCCTAATGGTATTCGTCTTGGCATCGTTAAGCCTTGGAATGCTACATGGTTTGCTAATACCAACGAATTCGCTGACAACCTAGACGGCGACTTCAAGGTACGTCAGTTCCTTACAAAGGAACTACAAAAAGCATCATTATCTCGTATCGTTATCGAGCGTCCAGCTAAGAGCATCCGTGTGACTATTCACACTGCTCGTCCTGGCGTTGTTATCGGTAAGAAAGGTGAAGACGTAGAGAAGCTACGCGCAGCTGTAGCTAAAATCGCAGGTGTACCAGCGCAAATTAACATCGCTGAAGTACGTAAGCCTGAGCTAGATGGTCAGCTTGTAGCTGATAGCATCGCGTCTCAACTAGAGCGTCGTGTTATGTTCCGTCGTGCAATGAAGCGTGCGGTACAAAATGCTATGCGTCTAGGCGCTAAAGGCATCAAAGTACAAGTAGGCGGCCGTCTTGGCGGTGCTGAAATCGCACGTTCTGAGTGGTACCGTGAAGGCCGTGTGCCTCTACACACTCTACGTGCAGACATTGATTACGCAACTTCTTCGGCTCACACTCAATACGGTGTGATCGGCATTAAAGTTTGGATCTTCAAAGGTGAGATTCTAGGCGGTATGCCAGCTGCTAACGCAGTAGAGCCAAAAGGCGATAAGCCTAAGAAGCAGCGTAAAGGCCGTAAGTAAGGAGTCGAACGATGCTACAACCAAAACGTACTAAGTTCCGCAAGGTTATGACTGGTCGTAACCGTGGTCTAGCTAAAGGTACTGAAGTAAGCTTCGGCGAATTCGGTCTTAAAGCTGTTGGCCGTGGTCGTCTGACTGCACGTCAAATCGAAGCGGCACGTCGTGCTATGACACGTCACATTAAGCGTCAAGGTCAAATCTGGATCCGTGTATTCCCAGACAAGCCGATTACTGAAAAGCCTCTTGAAGTTCGTCAAGGTAAAGGTAAAGGTTCAGTTGCGTACTGGGTTGCTCAAATCCAACCAGGCAAAGTTATGTACGAGATGAATGGCGTACCTGAAGAGTTGGCACGTGAAGCGTTCCGCCTAGCGGCACGTAAACTGCCTGTTAAAACTACTTTTGTAACTAAGCAGGTGATGTGATGAAAGCACAAGATCTACGCGAAAAGAACGTTGAAGAGCTTAACGCTGAGCTATTGAATTTGCTACGTGAACAGTTCAACTTGCGCATGCAAGCTGCAACTGGTCAGCTACAGCAAACTCATACTCTAAAAGCTGTACGCCGTGACATCGCACGTGTGAAAACTGTTTTGACTGAAAAGGCAGGCGCATAATGAGCGAAACTAACCGCATCCAGCAAGGCCGTGTAGTAAGTGACAAGATGGACAAGTCTATCGTTGTTGCTATTGAACGTACTGTAAAACACCCAATTTACGGTAAGTTCATCAAACGCACGACTAAAGTACACGCACACGACGAAGACAACACTTGTGGCCTAGGCGACAAAGTTGAAATCGCTGAGTGTCGTCCTCTGTCTAAGACTAAGTCTTGGACATTGGTTAAAGTTCTAGAAAAAGCGAAGATTTAATCTTTGTAATTCTATAACTTATAAGCGGCTCCAAATTATTTTTTGGAGCCGCTTGTTTTTTGTCTACCCAATTTAAAAAAAGGGTGGTACAATTCGCGTCCCTTTTAAAGAGGCAGCCCGACCCGAGAGGGTCTAGTTTTAATATTTAGCGGAGCACTAACAATGATCCAGATGCAAAGTACACTTGACGCAGCAGATAACTCTGGCGCGCGCAAGGTAATGTGTATTAAGGTTCTGGGTGGCTCTCACCGCCGTTATGCACATATCGGTGACGTCATCAAGGTTACAGTGAAGGAAGCGATTCCTCGCGGTAAAGTAAAGAAAGGTGATGTTCTGAAGGCGGTAGTAGTGCGCACCCGTAAAGGCGTTCGTCGCCCAGACGGTTCTGTCATTCGCTTCGACAGTAATGCTTGTGTATTGTTAAATGACACTACTGAGCAACCAGTCGGCACACGTATCTTTGGTCCTGTGACTCGTGAACTTCGTAACGCGAAATTCATGAAGATTGTATCACTAGCACCTGAAGTTCTGTAAGGAGCGGCAATATGGCAGCTAAAATCCGTCGTAATGACGAAGTAATCATTCTTGCTGGTAAAGATAAAGGCAAGAAAGGTAAAGTAACTAAGGTTCTGACAACTGGTAAAGTTATCGTTGAAGGCATCAACCTTGTTAAGAAACACCAAAAGCCGGTTCCGGCTCTAGGTCAACAAGGTGGCATCGTTGAACAAGAAGCAGCTATTGATGCTTCTAACGTTGCTGTTTTTAACGCGGCTACTGGTAAAGCAGACCGTATCGGTTTCCGTATCGAAGATGGCAAGAAAGTTCGTTTCTTCAAATCTAACGGCGAAACTGTTTCTAACTAATTAGAAGTAATTTGGAGTTCTACTATGGCGAAACTGCATGATTACTACAAGTCGTCTGTAGTCGCTGAGCTTACCAAAGAGTTCAGCTACACAAGCGTCATGCAAGTCCCTAGGATTGAGAAAATCACCCTAAACATGGGCGTTGGTGAAGCAATCAACGATAAGAAACTGCTAGAAAACGCAGCAGCTGATATGGCAACGATCTCTGGTCAAAAGCCACTTATCACTAAAGCGCGTAAATCTGTAGCTGGTTTCAAAATTCGTGAAGGCTACCCAATTGGTTGTAAAGTAACCTTGCGTGGTGAGCGCATGTGGGAATTTTTAGAGCGTTTAATCTCTATCGCACTTCCACGTGTACGTGATTTCCGTGGTGTTAGCGCTAAGTCTTTTGACGGTCGCGGTAACTACAGCATGGGCGTTCGCGAGCAAATCATCTTTCCGGAAATCGACTACGATAAAGTCGATCGTGTCCGCGGTCTTGATATCACTATCACGACTTCAGCGGGTTCCGATGAGGAAGGCCGAGCTCTGCTGGCTGCCTTTAACTTCCCATTCCGTAAGTAAGGGTAGGGTTACTGTTATGGCTAAACAATCAATGAAAGCACGTGAAGCTAAACGTGCAAAACTAGTAGCTAAGTTCGCTGAAAAGCGTTCTGCGCTAAAAGTTATCATTAGCGATGTAAACGCATCTGAAGAAGATCGTTGGAATGCGGTTCTTAAACTGCAATCTCTTCCACGTGATTCAAGTGCATCACGTCAGCGCAACCGTTGCAACCAAACTGGTCGTCCACACGGTTACCTACGTAAATTCGGTCTAAGCCGCATTAAGGTTCGTGAAGCTTGCATGAAAGGCGAGATTCCGGGTCTTCGTAAGGCTAGCTGGTAATTGCCACTTAATCATTTGGAGTAAATCTTATGAGCATGCAAGATCCGATTTCGGATATGCTGACCCGAGTTCGTAACGGTCAGGCAGCAAACAAAGTTGCTGTAAAAATGCCTTCTTCAAAGCTTAAAGTTGCAATTGCTGCATTACTTAAAGCTGAAGGTTACATCGTAGACTTCGCTGTTAACAGCGAAGCAAAACCTGAGCTAGAAGTTACTCTTAAGTACTTCCAAGCTAAACCTGTAATCGAGCAAATCAAGCGTGTATCACGTCCTGGTCTAAGAGTTTATAAAAATAAAGACTCTTTACCTACAGTGATGGGTGGTCTTGGTATTGCAGTTGTTTCTACTTCCAAGGGTCTGATGTCTGACCGTGCTGCTCGTAAAGCAGGTCTTGGCGGTGAAATCATCTGTTACGTAGCTTAAGGAGTAGATTATGTCTCGTGTTGCTAAAGCACCTGTCGCTATTCCAGCTGGCGTAGAGGTGAAACTAAACGGCCAAGAAGTTACTGTAAAAGGTAGCAAAGGTGAGCTTACTCGCGTTCTTAACAGCGCCGTAGTTATTGCACAGGAAGAAACTAACCTTACTTTCGGTCCGAAAGAAGGTGTTGCTAACGCATGGGCACAAGCTGGTACAGCTCGCGCTCTAGTTAACAACATGGTTGTGGGTGTTACTGAGGGCTTCACTAAGAAGCTAACTCTTAAGGGTGTTGGTTACCGTGCTGCTATGAAAGGCAACTCTGTAGCTCTAACTCTTGGTTTTTCTCACCCAGTAGAGCACGCTCTACCTGAAGGTATTAAAGCTGAGTGCCCTAGCCAAACTGAGATCATCATTACTGGTTGCGATAAGCAAGTAGTAGGTCAAGTTGCGGCTGACATTCGTTCTTACCGTGCTCCTGAACCTTACAAAGGTAAAGGTGTTCGTTACGCAGATGAAAATGTGCGTACTAAAGAAGCTAAGAAGAAGTAAGGTATCACTATGGATAAGAAAGCATCTCGCATCCGTCGTGCTACACGTGCACGTCGTAAGATTGCAGAACTTGGTGCAACTCGCCTGGTAGTACACCGTACTCCTCGCCATGTTTACGCACAAGTTATCGCGGCAAACGGCTCTGAGGTTATCGCAGCTGCTTCTACTGTAGAAAAAGCGATCCGTGAGCAAGTTAAGAACACTGGTAACGTTGATGCAGCTAAAGCAGTTGGTAAAGCTGTTGCTGAGCGCGCTCTTGAAAAAGGCGTAGCTTCAGTTGCATTTGATCGTTCTGGTTTCCAATACCACGGTCGAGTAGCGGCGCTAGCAGAATCTGCTCGCGAAGCTGGTCTGAAATTCTAAGGTAGGGTTGGAAGATGGCTAAAGAACAACAACAAGCTAATGATTTGCAAGAAAAGCTGATCGCTGTTAACCGTGTATCTAAGACGGTTAAAGGTGGTCGAATCATGAGCTTTACTGCACTAACAGTAGTTGGTGACGGTAACGGTCGCGTAGGTTTCGGTTACGGCAAAGCTCGTGAAGTACCTGCTGCGATTCAAAAAGCAATGGAAAAAGCGCGCCGTAACATGGTTACAGTATCGCTAAACGAAGGCACTCTTCACCACCCGGTGAAAGGTCGTCATTCGGGCTCTAAAGTTTACATGCAGCCAGCTGCAGAAGGTACAGGTGTTATTGCCGGTGGTGCAATGCGTGCTGTACTTGAAGTTGCGGGCGTACATAACGTACTTTCTAAAGCATACGGTTCAACGAACCCGATCAACATCGTTCGTGCAACGATTGGTGCTCTAGTAGACGTTAAGTCACCAGAAATGGTTGCTGCTAAACGTGGTCTAACTGTTGAATCTATTTCGGAGTAAGCACACGATGGCAACTATTAAAGTAACTCAAACTAAAAGCTCAATTGGTCGCCTACCTAAGCACAAAGCGTGTCTTAAAGGTCTAGGTCTTCGTCGCATCAACCATACAGTAGAACTTGAAGATACACCGTGCGTACGCGGTATGATCAACAAGGTTTACTACATGGTTAAGATTGAGGAGTAATCAGAATGCGTTTGAATACTCTATCACCGGCTGCTGGCTCTAAACCTTCTAAGAAGCGTGTAGGTCGTGGTATCGGTTCTGGCCTTGGTAAAACAGGTGGCCGCGGTCACAAAGGTCAAAAGTCACGTTCTGGCGGCTCTGTTCGTCCAGGTTTTGAAGGCGGTCAAATGCCTCTAAAACAACGTCTACCTAAATTCGGTTTCACTTCTCGTAAGAGCCTAGTGTCTGCTGAAGTTCGTCTAGCTGAGCTAGCGAAAGTAACAGGTGACGTAGTTGATCTTAACAGCCTTAAAGCTGCTAACGTTATCACTAAGAACATCGAATTTGTTAAGATCGTTCTTTCTGGTGACCTAAGCAAAGCTGTGACTGTTAAAGGTCAACGCGTGACTAAAGGCGCTAAAGCTGCAATCGAAGCTGCAGGCGGTAAAATCGAGGAATAATCTCGAGGAACGAGGTACAGATGGCTAAGAAACCAGGACAAGATTTTCGTAGTGCTCAGAGCGGCTTAAGTGAACTAAAGTCGCGCTTATTATTCGTAATTGGTGCACTTTTAGTATTCCGAGCCGGCTCTTTTGTGCCGATCCCTGGTATTGACGCAGCTGTACTTGCCGATTTGTTCGATCAGCAAAAAGGTACCATCGTTGAAATGTTTAACATGTTCTCCGGTGGTGCTCTTGAGCGTGCATCTATATTAGCATTGGGTATCATGCCGTACATTTCGGCATCGATCGTAGTCCAATTGCTAACTGTAGTTCATCCAGCGTTAGCGGAACTCAAGAAAGAGGGTGAAGCAGGCCGTCGTAAGATAAGCCAATATACACGCTACGGCACGCTTGTACTTGCAACATTCCAAGCTATTGGTATCGCAACAGGCTTACCAAACATGGTCGACAATCTGGTTGTTATCAACCAAACCATGTTTACGCTTATTGCTACCGTGAGTTTAGTAACTGGTACCATGTTCTTAATGTGGTTAGGTGAACAAATCACTGAGCGAGGAATCGGTAATGGTATTTCCATTCTGATTTTTGCAGGTATTGTTGCTGGATTGCCTTCTGCAATCGGTCAAACAATCGAGCAAGCGCGTCAAGGTGAATTGCATGTGCTTCTTCTGCTGTTGATTGCTGTATTGTCTTTTGCTGTTATTTACTTCGTAGTTTTCATGGAACGTGGTCAACGTCGTATCGTCGTTAACTATGCGAAACGTCAACAAGGTCGTAAAGTTTTTGCAGCACAAAGCTCTCACTTGCCTCTTAAGATTAATATGGCAGGTGTTATTCCAGCGATTTTCGCATCAAGTATTATTTTGTTCCCAGGAACATTAGCACAATGGTTCGGTCAAAATGGTGAAAGCAGCGCGTTCGGTTGGTTAACTGACGTGTCATTAGCTCTTAGCCCAGGTCAACCTTTGTATGTAATGCTTTATGCAGCAGCTATAATCTTCTTCTGTTTCTTCTATACAGCGTTGGTGTTTAACCCACGTGAAACAGCTGATAACTTGAAGAAGTCTGGTGCATTCGTACCCGGTATCCGCCCAGGTGAGCAGACAGCGAAATATATCGATAAAGTGATGACTAGACTAACCCTTGCGGGCGCTCTATACATTACTTTTATATGTCTGATTCCTGAGTTCATGATGGTCGCGTGGAACGTTCGTTTCTACTTTGGCGGCACATCACTACTAATCGTAGTGGTAGTTATCATGGATTTCATGGCACAGGTACAGACTCATCTGATGTCACAACAGTATGATTCTGTGTTAAAGAAAGCGAATCTGAAGGGTTACGGCCGTTAATTCGGTGGTAACAATTTCGATTCCATTTACGGAGTTTAGCAATGAAAGTTCGTGCTTCCGTTAAAAAAATCTGCCGTAACTGTAAAGTTATCAAGCGTAACGGTGTCGTTCGCGTGATTTGCAGTGAGCCAAAGCATAAGCAACGCCAAGGCTAATTAGCAGAAATTTTTACTTGAAATACAAGGTAGAGTCGAGTATATTCCTCGGCCTACCTTTTGCGTGCAAAAGAAGTAGTATGCCGCAGCGTATCCATAACGGGCTTTGCTGCGGATAATTCTTTTATGAACCCCTTAGGAGTGAATAATGGCCCGTATAGCCGGCATTAACATTCCTGATCATAAGCATTCTGTAATTGCACTTACTGCAATCTACGGTATCGGTAAAACTCGCTCTCAAGCTATTCTAGCTGAAGTGGGTATTGCTGAAGATGCTAAGATCAGTGAACTAACTGAAGAGCAGATCGATCAACTGCGTGATGGTGTAGCTAAGTACACTGTAGAAGGTGATCTACGTCGTGAAGTATCGATGAACATCAAGCGTCTTATGGACCTTGGCTGTTACCGCGGTCTTCGTCATCGTCGCAGTCTACCACTACGTGGACAGCGTACTAAAACCAACGCTCGCACCCGTAAGGGTCCGCGCAAGCCGATCAAGAAATAGTCGGATAAGGTAGAGTACAATGGCAAAACAACCAACTCGCGCGCGTAAGCGCGTACGCAAGCAAGTAGCTGATGGCGTAGCGCACATTCATGCTTCTTTCAACAACACAATCGTAACTATCACTGACCGTCAAGGCAACGCTCTTGCATGGGCTACAGCAGGTGGTTCAGGTTTCCGTGGTTCTCGTAAATCTACTCCGTTCGCAGCACAAGTTGCAGCTGAGCGTTGTGGTGAAATGGCTAAAGAATATGGCCTAAAGAACTTGGAAGTTATGGTTAAGGGTCCAGGTCCAGGTCGCGAATCTACTGTTCGTGCACTGAACGCTGCTGGTTTCCGTATCACTAACATTGTTGATGCGACACCAATCCCTCATAACGGTTGTCGTCCACCTAAGAAACGTCGCGTTTAAGTTTCGTTTCTAGGAATATTGGAGAAAGATCATGGCAAGATATTTGGGTCCTAAGCTGAAGCTTAGCCGTCGCGAAGGTACTGACTTATTCCTTAAGTCTGGTGTCCGTGCGATCGATACCAAGTGTAAAATTGATAACGCACCAGGTGTACACGGCGCTCGTCGCGGTCGTCTATCTGAGTATGGCGTTCAGCTTCGTGAGAAGCAAAAAGTTCGTCGTATCTACGGCGTTCTAGAAAAACAATTCCGCAACTACTACAAAGAAGCTGCACGTCTTAAAGGCAACACAGGTGCAAACCTGCTTCAGCTTCTTGAAGGTCGTCTTGATAACGTAGTTTACCGTATGGGCTTTGGCGCTACTCGTGCTGAATCTCGTCAACTAGTTAGCCACAAGTCTATTCTAGTTAACGGTAAAGTTGTAAACGTTCCTTCTTTCAAAGTAGCGGCAAACGACGTTGTTTCTATCCGCGAGAAAGCTAAACAGCAATCTCGTATTAAAGCGGCTCTAGAAGTTGCTGAACAACGTGAAAAGCCAACTTGGATTGAAGTAGATGCTGGCAAAATGGAAGGTACATTCAAGCGTATGCCTGAGCGTTCTGACCTATCAGCTGACATCAATGAACACTTGATCGTCGAACTTTACTCTAAGTAAGGTTAAAAAAAGAGAGGACACAATGCAGGGTTCTGTAACAGAATTTCTTAAGCCGCGTCTTGTTGACATTGAACAGATCAATACGACACACGCGAAAGTAACTCTTGAGCCATTAGAGCGCGGTTTCGGCCACACTCTAGGTAATGCTCTTCGCCGCATTCTTCTATCTTCTATGCCGGGTTGTGCCGTAACAGAAGTTGAAATTGAAGGTGTGCTACACGAATACAGCACTAAAGAAGGCGTTCAGGAAGATATCCTGGAAATCCTTCTAAACCTTAAAGGTTTGGCTGTACGCGTTGCTGAAGGCAAAGATGAAGTGTTTATTACACTGAACAAATCAGGCTCAGGCCCTGTTGTTGCAGGTGACATCACCCACGATGGTGATGTAGAGATCGCTAACCCTGAGCACGTAATTTGTCACCTAACGGATGACAACGCTGAGATCGCTATGCGTATCAAAGTAGAACGTGGTCGTGGTTACGTTCCAGCTTCAGCTCGTATCCATACTGAAGAAGATGAGCGTCCTATCGGTCGTCTACTAGTTGACGCTACTTACAGCCCGGTTGATAAAATCGCTTACGCTGTAGAAGCGGCACGTGTAGAACAACGTACTGATTTAGACAAGCTTGTTATCGATATGGAAACGAACGGTACTCTAGAACCTGAGGAAGCAATCCGTCGTGCAGCTACTATTTTAGCTGAACAACTGGATGCGTTCGTAGATCTTCGTGATGTACGTGTACCTGAGGAGAAGGAAGAGAAGCCAGAATTCGATCCTATCCTACTACGTCCTGTAGACGATCTTGAACTAACAGTTCGCTCTGCTAACTGTTTGAAAGCAGAAGCGATTCACTACATCGGTGATCTTGTACAGCGCACTGAGGTTGAGCTACTTAAAACGCCAAACCTTGGTAAGAAATCTCTTACAGAGATTAAAGATGTGCTTGCTTCACGTGGTCTTTCTCTAGGCATGCGTCTAGAAAACTGGCCACCAGCGTCAATCGCTGAAGATTAATCGAAAAGTTAGAAGGATTAGGTCATGCGCCATCGTAAAAGTGGTCGTCAACTCAACCGCAACAGCAGTCATCGCAAAGCGATGTTCAGCAACATGGCTAGCTCTCTTGTTCGTCACGAAGTTATTAAAACTACCGTGCCTAAAGCAAAAGAACTACGTCGCGTAATTGAGCCATTGATTACCCTAGCTAAGACAGACAGTGTTGCTAACCGTCGTCTTGCATTTGCTCGCACTCGTGATAACGAAGTTGTGGCAAAACTATTTAATGAACTAGGCCCGCGTTTCGCGGCTCGCCAAGGTGGTTACACTCGCATTCTTAAATGTGGTTTCCGTACTGGTGATAAAGCTCCAATGGCTTACATTGAGCTTGTAGACCGCCCAGCTGCTGAAGAAGCTGCTGAGTAATCTATACTAGATTCTTAATACAAAAGCCGAGCATTAGCTCGGCTTTTTTGTATCTGGACTTTGTGTATTTAAAGATTGAAACTTGCACCACGATGCTTGGCATTTATTCTTGCCTTCTCTGCTTCTCTGCTTCTCTGCTTCTCTGCTTCTCTGCTTCTCTGCTTCTCTGCTTCTCTGCTTCTCTGCTTCACTATTCAAAAATATCTCGTATCTCGTATCTCGTATCTCGTATCTCGTATCTCGTATCTCGTATCTCAGTTTCTTACACCCACAAAAAAGAGCACCGCAGTGCTCTTATCATTTCAATCGCCAACTTTTTTAATTAGCTATTTCCAAATCGCGGCTAACGAATCCATTAAACCACTCGTTGCACCTTGCGATTGCAGTGCTTGCAGTATGATTGGTGCAAACGTAGATACCATTGATGAGTCCATACCTAGGCTAGAAAAGGCACTTTCAACGGCACTTTGTGAGCTTAGTAGCGATGATAAACCTGTAGACTCAAGGCTCGACATGCCAGGAATAAGTGTCGCAAGTTCTTTATTGTCGGCTGTGCCAAGTGAATTTTGTGCAAGCGCCAACATTGAACCAATTCCACCAATAGCTTGATCGCTGGTTACAGACGCTTGGTCAGCAACAGTATCAGCAAGTGGTGTTGTTTCATTTTGTTGAGACCACATATTCACCGCTGCCATCAGGGCAGTTTGCGATAGTTGAGAATAGTTGGTATCTGATGATGAACTGGTTTGTTCAGAGTCGCTAGTGCTAGCGCAAGAGACAACAGCGAGGCTGCTTAAAACTGTGATGAGTACTTTCTTCATTATTCGTCCTTAAGTAATAAAGTAATTTACTCTTTCACTATAAACGAAAAACGGCGATGTAGTTACATCGCCGTTGTATTATTTCAATTTTATTTGCCTATAGTATTTTGTTTTACTAAAGGTTTTTATAAAAATTAAAGAATCGCTAGTAGTTCTACTTCAAATACTAGAGCTGCAAATGGTGGGATTGCAGCACCTGCGCCACGCTCACCGTATGCTAGATCTTGAGGGATGTATAGCTTCCACTTAGAGCCAACAGGCATCATTTGTAGAGCTTGTACCCAACCTTGAATTACGCCAGTTACTGGGAATTCAGCTGGTTGACCGCGAGATACAGAGCTGTCGAAAACAGTACCGTCAGTTAGTTCGCCGTGGTAGTGAACACGAACTTGCTTGTCTGCAGTTGGGATTTCGCCAGTACCTTCAGTTAGCACTTCGTACTGAAGGCCAGACTCAAGAACTGTTACTTCTGAACGAAGAGCGTTGTCAGCTAGGAAAGCTTCGCCGTCAGCAGCTGCAGCTTTAGCTAGTTCTTGACGTGCAGCTTCACCACGAGTGTGTAGCTCTTGTAGTGCGTTGTTGATTTCGTCAACTTCGATAGCAGGCATGTCGCCAACTAGAGCTGTTGCGATACCAGCAGCGATTGCGTCAACGTTTAGGCCTTCAAGACCAGAACCAGCAAGTTGTTGGCCCATTTGTAGACCGATACCGTAGCTAGCTTTTTGCTCTACAGTTTCAAATTTTACTTCAGACATGAAAAGTCACTCTTTTTGTCAGTACGAAAAGGGTAAGAATACCAGTATTAGCAGCTTGAAGAAACGGCTAGTCCCTGATCACTTACGCTTTACCGTGCCCAAATCACAGCCATGTCAATTTTCTCGCTTTGGGCCTTGTTGTGACGGAAAGATCTATACTGTTGGTACTTTGGTTTTTATACTGTAGGTATTCAATGTATAGGACGCAGTGGTATGAATCGTCGTCAAAAGAAAAAGCAGAAAGTTGACCACTTAGCAGAATTCAAGGATCGACTGAATCAGGTCAAAGCGAAAATGAGTTCGATCGATGTGAAGAAAATCAAAACCTCGACAGCGCAAACTTGGGGTGCTTTGCCGAAGTTACACCAAAGACTGTTGATGGTGATTTCTCCGATCGTACTGATATTACTTTTTGTGCCGCTACCAGAACCAAAAGTAGATGCTACTCCAACAACATCGCGCGTTGAGCTTGAAATAAACACCGTAGGCTTAAGCGAACAGCAAAATGCCCAGAGTAGCTCATCAGAGCCGAGTAACAAAAATTGGCAGGAGTACCTAGTTAAGCAAGGTGATACCTTGGCTCAGGTTTTCCGAAACAACGATCTATCGCTGTCTGATTTAAATGCGCTAGTCCGCATTGAAGGGGCAGACAAACCACTCAGCCAAATTCGCAAAGGTCAGTTAGTTCGATTCAAATTAGCTGAGACCGGACAACTTGATATCCTGCAATTAGAGAAGGGCGACACCTCAGTCATGTTCTTCCGTTTATCTGATGGTGGCTTTGGCCGCAGCAAATAGATATCTTGCTTGAGTTACGAACTCAACAGTACGAACGAGACAAAAAAGAGCTAAGCATTAGCTCTTTTTTTTGGTCGCTTGAAAGGTGCGAGCGGTAAGATGATCAACATAATACCAATGAAGGTTAGCGTATCTGGGATTTCATCGAACCATATAGCGCCAATTAACGCGACAAACACCAAGCCTGAATATTCAGCTAGAGCAATCTGGCTTGAGTGAGCTTTTTGGTAGGCGGCCACAGCAAGTCCGTTGTAACTCAGTATTAGTGTCGCGCTTAGTGCTATGTATCCAAGATGTTCTAAAGACACGGGTTGCCAATACAATAAGCACAGTATTAACGAGGCTGGTATTGAGAAGAGGGTTGTCCACCACAGCGTCGTCACTACGGATTGTTCACTAGGAAGTTTTCTTACCAGTACATTAAACAGGGCAAGTGTCAGTGCTGTCCCCAATGCAAATAGTGCAGCCCAGTGAAACTGCGATGGCCGTAACACGATCAGCGCGCCAATAAAGCCGACAGTTGTGGCGATGACCTTGCCTAGCGCAGGTTGCTCTTTTAGTAGAAGTACTGACAGAGGCAGCATCAGTAATGGGGCGACGTAAAATACCGCGTTAGCTGTCGCTAAAGACATATGGGTGATCGCGACCACCATACATCCACTACCGATTAAGATCAGTTGTCCACGAATTAAGGTGACCTTGGCTTGTTGCAGGCGGCGTTGCTCTTTGCTTTGTTGCAGCCAAAAAGGAGTAATTAGTAACAGAGATATCAACTGACGGAAAAAAATATACTGAAGAGGTGGTACTTCGCCGTTCAATAGCTTCACAGCGACGTCAGAGAGCGAAGCAAACAGGTTGCCCGCAATCAAAAGTAGGATACCGACAGTGATATTTGACATTACTTCTCTAATGTCATGTCTACGTGTGGAATGTCATCTTCCAAATACATATCTGAGATTGTTTTAAATCCATGGCTAGCGTAGAAGCTTTCTAGGTGCTCTTGCGCACCAATGTCGATGGTCGTGTTCGGCCATAATGCCTCACAGCGAGCTAATGCTTCCACCAGCAACTTATGTCCTAAACCATTGCCTCTTGCTGATTGCTTGGTGGCAACTCGGCCAATACTGGCATTGTCATAAGTTGTACCAGGTGGCAATAAACGAGCACAAGCGATGAGTTCTCCGTCTGCATAGCCCATTAGGTGCTGAACACCTTCAAGGGTATCTTTACCATCGAGCTCTGGATAAGGGCAGGTTTGCTCAACGACAAATACGTCGACTCGTAATTGCAGCAGTTGATAGAGCTGTTGTGTTGAAAGTTCAGAAAAGGGAATAGAGTGCCAAGTGATCATGTTTACATCCAGAGGTTATCGATGCTTTGAATGTACTATGCACACTGACAGTTGGCATTAACTATTGTTAATTCGACCTTTAATTCTACTCAAGCTTATCGCCGTTATTCCTAGGTAGGCAGCAATTTGATTGTCGTTGAGGCGTTGTTCCAGATCTGGGTAGTGCTCACAGAAAAGCTGGTAACGCTGCTCTGGGGTATAGAGCAACATGAAACGCTCTTTGTTTTCCTTGTGCATCAGCTGGGTTTCCAACAATTTCAAATACAGAGGATTATTAGAGGCACGCCACTCGATCACGGCCTTCATTGGCAGTTCTAATAGCGTGATAGGCGTGAGAGTTTCAAGCAGGTAAGGAGACGCTTGGTTTTTTATCAGGCTCTCAAAGCCGATGATCCAGTCCTGTTCCCAGTAGAACTCTTTGCTGTATTGTTTACCATCATCAGTGAGGTAGCAAGCATGACATAAGCCTTCAAGCACGAAGTAAATTGAGTCTGCCATCTCTCCTTGGTTAATAAGAATGTGTCTGGTTGGTAGCTCAAGAGGCTTGGCGACAGAGACTAGCGATTCAACCTGACTTTCTGAGAAGCCGAAGCTTTGCAGTTGTTCGATAAAAGAGGTGTGCATGAAAATAACCTAACCCAAATAAGTGCTGAAATCATCGCACTTATTTGAGTATAGGTACAGTTCGGGCTAAATCAGCGTAGGGCGTGCTGCTCTAGGTAATCTTGAGCAAGCTCTCGACCCATGTACTTACCTAAGGTTTTCAATGGTACCTTCTTAAGGTTCACCACAATCAAACCATCTAGCGCATCATTAAACGATGGGTCGACGTTAAAACACACCAGCTTGCCATTCATCCCTAGGTATTGGCGTAGTAGTACCGGTAAGCCTTTTCCTTGCTCCATACGAGCTAGCACTTTGGAAAGCAGAGGCACACTTGCCAGTGAAGACAATAAGTGATTTTGCCAGAACACATGACTACTGGTATTGAGTGGTGACGACGGAGAAACCAGGCTTGCCTTTTCTTCATCATAATGGTGAATCGATAAGGTAGTCGCGATCAACAGGCGCGCATTGTGGCTGTAATCATTACTGATACTGACCGGGCCAAACAGGTGAGTATATTGAGGGTGTCGAGAGACAAAAGTCGCAATGCCTTTCCATAGCAGTAACAGTGAATTGAGGCTCTTTTGATAAGGTTTACTCACTACAGAGCGACCAAGTTCAATACTGTTATCTAGGGTATCGATGAACTCTTGATTGTAGTTGAACAGGCTACGGGAATAGAGTTGGTCTAATCCGTGTTCGGCAATTAGCTTGTCGACCATACCCAGTCGATAAGCACCGACTAATTCGGCCTTAGCTTTGTTCCACACAAACAGTTGATGGTAGTAAAGGTCATAATCATCCAAGTCACAAGCAAGCCCACTACCTTCACCGACTTCTCGAAAGCTTTCTTCTCTGACTCGACCAATCTCTCGCATTAAGTTGGGAATAGATTGGCTTGGCGTGCAATAGACCTCGAAGTCACCTTGTTCGAGTAGCTTCGTTTCTTCAGAGAGTGAATCTATTTCGATTGCCAATACTTCTGGTGATATTGGCGCAATCACTTGGGTATCGAAAGAGGGCGCGTGGGTCGGTGTGTTCGGGCTATCTTGTTGACTCATAAGATAGGTGTTGAGCCTTAGGTAGTTGACGATATCCATCTCTTTTTCAAACGATTTTATTTCTGAATACGGAATCGATGAGCCAATCGAGATAGAGATAGTTGTCGCCTGTTTATTAAGAAGTTCACGCCCGAGTAGAGCGGTTCTCAATAGTGGATGCACACGACCGGCTTGGTAGAAAAGCTCACTGTTTTTACCATTGATAAAGATTGGAACCGTCGTCGCTTGATGGCGCTTAACAAACTTAGCGACCGATTTACTCCACTCGATGTCGGTAAGTGTTTTTGCTCCTTTTCGGTAACTGGATACCTCTCCGGCTGGGAACACGATCAGCAGTCCACCATCGGCTAGGTGATGATTGGCATCTCGAATAGCTTTGGCATTGGTCCTTTTCGACTCTTTACCATTAAAGACATCAACACCAATGAAAAGATCATCCAGTTCAGGTAGCCGTTTGAGTAACTCATTCGCCAATACCTTCACATCCTTCCTTACTGATCCTACGAGATCAGCTAGGATCACACCTTCAATGGCGCCAAGTGGGTGGTTCGCTACAATCACGACAGGACCTTCTTCTGGAATGTTTTCCGTGCTTCCCGATGCAATGGAGTAGTCGATATTGAGTGCCGCCAGGGTGTAATTCATGAATTCGAAGCTAGATAACTCGTCTTGTCGATCTTGATAGAGTCGGTCTAGCTTAGATAGCCCAGTTGCCCACTCGACAACAGACTCACCCAAACCAAAAGGCGTGTAACGCGGTAAACGAAAAGGACTATCAATCATAATGAAGCTACCTTATTAACTAAAGTTGTTTAAGAAACCGTCTTGATTCTTGAAATCTTTCACACTTAAAAATGCACCGCATAACCAAACTAGGCATGCCATGCCAAACAATAATCCGCCGTCGTAACCGACAATTTCCCCCGTTGCGTTGAACTCAGGCATTTGAATGCCTAATGGCGTAAACAGGTGGAAGAAAATTGCGCCACTCATAATCCCCACACTCATAATGGAGCCAAGGCCATGCCAACGAGTGAACAGCAGAATGGCGGCAATCAATTCAGCGAACCCAATCAAGTAGCCGCCAAACGAACCGAACCAGCTTAAGCCTGACCATGTCGCGAGCGTGCCAAATATATGCTCTGTCTCGTATGAGCCGGTGAACTTAAAAAACAGCGACTGAATGAACACAAAAGCGATAAATACTGCCGGAAGATGTTTAGCGGGTGTGAATGTCATGGTTATTCCCTTACTTAATCAGCTGCGGCCAAGCTTTATCGGCTTGTTGAATATGCTGTGCACGGTCTTTCTCCCAAGTCTCTTGAATCTCTTGGTCGTAGTTCAGGTAAAGTTTGTCATCCACTATGGTCCAATATTGCGGATCACCTGGTGCAAAGTCGTTTTTGGCTGAAACGGCCCATGCGCAATAACCACCATATTGAGGGGCATATTTTTCAGGATTATTAACAAATAAAGTCAGATTCTTTTCAGAAGAGAAATACCAATCCGCGCCTTTGTATTCAGTGCTGAATTGTTTGCTGCCTTCAACAGGCTTTCCTGAGGTGAAGTAAGCCACAGTGTCGTAGCCATCGAGTGCTTTGCTGCTAAAGAAGCCGGTATAGATTTCATCGGCGGCAAATACGTACGGGCTAACAAGTAGCATGACCATGGTGATTAGTTTTCTCATGATGGACTCCATCTATAGATTGATTGCTGGTGATAAATCGAAGGTAAAACGCTGCTGATTTATCTGGTATGGTTTGATTGGTTCGCAAGGTGAGCCGGGTGCATAAAACATCGAGGCGTGACCATGCAGATTACGTAAATGGGTAAAGCTGACTGTGTGAGCGTCTTCACGATGCATACAGGTTGCTAAATGGGGCTGCTCACTGTGATGGTGAGAGTGAAACTTAAGTAGGTTTCGCTGATTTTTCTCTGTTGCGACGAGTTGATCGTATTGGGCTTGTCGGTACGCTTGTACTCGTTCTAAATCAACACCGGATGAGAATAGAGGTGAGTCGGTTTCCACTACTCTCAGTTGAATTCCATCCCACATATAGGCAATCACCACACCATTGTTCTGCGTCAAATTTGGAGCAAAAGCCAGTAGGGTAAATGGGGCAAACGAGTGTAGGTTGAGTCGATGAAAAGCCTCTGAAAGCTGGCTGATATTACGACTCGATGATAGGTTCTTCAGTAACAAACCACGGCTGACTAATGGGCCGACTGGCACCATGCCTTGATAGTTATTGAGTAGGCACAGTGAAAGTCCGAACTCGTTAATGCTGATCCAGCTACCACCGCCTGTTGGGTCGAGTGGCATGATGATATCGACACCATTAACCTGATACTGTTTAGGTGGCATTGCCAATGCTCGGGTCTTTTGTTCATCACGATTAAAAAAGACCTGATAGCCATTCTCTTCAAGCAACCAAGATACTGAACACATGATTATTGCTCCCTCAGATAGCTACTGGTGGTTGGGGCATAACCAAAGGTGTTACAGGTTTCAACATCAAGGAAGGTGGTGATCACTTTGATCATCGCGTAATGATGATTAGCGTGCAGCGCTGCAAAGGTTATCTCTCTTTCTAGTGTTGAAGGCAGGCTAGCGAACACTTGAGTATCCATCGAAACTTCAGTTTGGATCGTGATAGGCGCTTCTAGATCATGATGGTCTAATCGCTCCAGCCAATTGATCACGTAGTGGATCTCTTTGATTGCAATCGACCTATCGTATTCGACTGGGTGACCACGACGGCGAGTGTTGTAATCAATGGTCGCATCCTCTTTCAAAATCAATGCGTGAAAAAGATCCAGCGTATGGCGAGTATGCTCACCAATAGAGCTAGTGACGTGTGGCTTAGCACTCGTTAGATAATCGCTATCAGAAATTGCTGTCAGAAACTCTAGGCCTTGATTCAGTATCTCTACCGCTCCCTTGATACTAGGAGAGACAGCGGCAAAGGCGCTCGGCTGGGCTATCGGGTTCATGCATGTTCCTCGTACAAAGTTAGTCGGTGGTTGGATATTGTTGAACTAGGCGTCGTTCTTCTTGCCATGCGTTAAACAGGCTCTTGAAAGATGGAGGCTGGTGACCTCGCTGTTTTTGTTGAGCACCAATGTCAAAAAGAATGCGGTATTGTTGAAGTAGCGTAGAAAAAATTTCTCGCAGCGGTGTATTACGATCCCAGATATGTCCAGCCTCGCTGCTCGCCCCATTGATTTCTAGAATCGTAAAATCTTCGCCTCGCATTAGGCTATGGATGTCTTTGAACTTGACGTCTAGTCGACCAAAATGAAAACCGTCGAAGTCGTCGAATATCTCATCTAAACGTTCAGTTAAAGCCTGAGTGATGTATTGATTACCGTCTCGGAAGATAGACCCACGGCTATGGCTACCTGCAAAGGCGAGTTGGAACTCTTCACCTTCATCAAGTACTTGTTCTAATTTGTCTTCATGCCTCGGCAGATACAGGTGACTGAGCTGTCCGGCTCGTGGGTTATCTTCTATTAATTTCTTGAGTGTCGAAGTGCCATTGCCAGTTACCATTGGTGCATATTTGAGGGTGATCGAGATGATCTCACCCTGTTTTTTATTCGGATAACGAACATAGAACACGCCTGCTTCAGCCTGGTATGGCGCTTTTTCTTGCAGTAGAAAACGAGCGTGATTTGGGAAGGATTCAATATATTGCTCAAGTTGATCTTGGCTGTTGATCAGCTTTACTCCAACACCGCGACAACCAAGATCCGGTTTAGCCACGATAGGGAAATTAAGATCCGTTTGTACTAGTGCTGTACGTGCATCTTCAGCTTGCTTCTTACTACAGAGATCCGTTTTAGTGAGGGTGATAAACGGTGAGATCCAACATTGGCTTGATGCTCCGGCAAGGCTAAGTATCTCGTGTTTCGATTCGCCGACCATGCCGCTGAGTTTGATGCTCGGGTTGGCAATGAGTGGCAGTGCCCAATCAAAGTGCCGTAACCCTTGAATCAGGCTTTGAATCACTACAGGCGTGTAGAAAAACCAAGTTGGAAGAAACTCATAAGGAGAGACACTGCGCACAGTATCTTTTTCAAGTAGGGGCATGCCTGCATTGATTTGATGTGCGGGAATAACGCGAATATCTTGCGGTGAACTCATGATAATCCTCTAGAGTAGGTTTTATTCATTAATCGATTACCGATAAACAGTAAAGCGATGGCACATGGGATGATGACCCATTGATATTCAGAGGCTCGTAGCCAGGCCGATGTCCCTAAACAGTAGATGGCAGAGAAGACAACTCCGGTCCATAACGCGGTAGCACTGATTACAGCCAGTAAGAAAGTTGAAAGCGGGATAGCGAAAAATCCACTCAAGGTAAAACCAACCGTGCGTAGCCCTGGAATAAAGCGAATCACAAAAAGACTACTGAATGCGTTTTTACGTAGTTTGGTGCGAAGTGCACGAAAGTGTCGGTTGGTTAGCGCCTTGTAACGAACGCCTCGGAAATAACGCCCTGATTTCCCAAGGTAATAAAGACCAAGATCCCCTGTGGCAATGCCGATAAAAATCGCAAGTAACGCATATTGAGGTGGGATGAGCCCTTGAGTCGCCAAACCTGCAGCAGTCACAATCGCTAGGTCTTCAAGCAGGTAAGAAAGCGCGATGATGCCAAGCATTAGCCATAGCAGCGACTCTTCTCCTGAATGTAACCATGCTTGAATGCTCTCAGCGGTACTCATCAAGTGTCCCTATTTATCCTATAGATGAATGGATTTTGACCATTCATTGAGTGTAGTAAATTAAATAGACAGGAGGAGCTGAGAAAAACTTACAGCGAATTGCTGCTTTTTTACGTTGATTGGATTCAATGGGTGGTTTGAGGTGTGCGATTTAGATGGAGAATGAGCTGGTGTTTAAGGTTCGAAAGTTAAGGCTTTAGACAGTGAATTGAGAAAAGAAAAAGGCTGAGTCGTTAAACTCAGCCTTTTAGAAGGTTAACTATTAATTACTAGAGTAATCTATTTAGTTAGGTCAATTTGGTAAACGCCGAAACCAACATCGTCAGTTGCAACACGTTTCATTGGGTATTGACCCTTCTCTTTGATGAACTGTGCCGTTTTCTCACTTGGCGACGTTTCAAAGCGGATATCTAGCTTTTTATCCGTTTTGATTGGTGCGAATGACCAGTTGTTGTCAGCTGTAGGGCTCACTTGGCCTTGCTCTTTGCTTACGCGAGAGATGTAGTTCGCCAGTACAGTACGGTTCTCATCTGGTGCATCAAATGCGATGAAGTCTTCACCTGTGCCTGGGAATTTAGCACTGTATGCACGGTAGTTGTTGGTTGCGATCAGGAAGTCTTGCTTCATGTCGATTGGCTTACCTTGGTAAGTTAGGCCAACAATACGCTGTGAATCAGGGTTAACCACTTTACAGTTTGCATCGTATTTCGCAGGTTGAGTTACGTCGATTTGGTAATCAACACCGTCGATAACATCGAAGTTGTAAGTACGGAAGTTATCCCACTCGATTAATGATTGTGGAGCAGTTGAGTTAACGTCGATCTGGTTGAATTGACCAGCAGAACATTCAAGCCACTCTTTTACTTCGTGACCCGTTACCTTCATCGCAACTAGCGTGTTCGGGTAAAGGTACAAGTCAGCTGCGTTACGGAATGTCAGTTGACCAGATTCAACTTCAGTGAAGTTCGCTGGGTCATTTTTACGCCCGCCCGCTTTGAATGGTGCCGCTGCTGAAAGTACTGGTGTACCGTCTAGGTCTGGGTCACCTTGGATGAATTGTTCAACGTAATCTTTTTGTGCAAGGTTAACAATCTGTACGGTTGGATCGTCTTGTACTAGAGATAGGAAGCTGTACATTACATCGTCTGCTTTACCAATTGGTTGGTTAACAAATTCACGAGTGCCAGCATGGTCTTTTTCTAGTGCAGTTACGATGCCTTCATCAGCTGCAACAAGAGATTTCTTCTCGCTCTTGTCGTAGATAGGACGGGCTTCTGATTGGCCTTTAACCACTTCCCACTTACCGTCTTTTTGTGCAAGTGTTAGATCCATAACACCAACGTGGCTACCCCAACGGCCCGGCATTACTGCTGCAACACCGTTCATTGTACCAGTTTCGTTGTCGATGCCTTGAATGTCATCAAAACCTTTACCAGGGAACACTGCGTGAGAGTGGCCGAATGCGATCGCATCGATGCCGTCTACTTCAGATAGGTAGAAAGTTGAGTTCTCTTCGCCATTTTTGTATGGGTCCGTTGATACACCTGAGTGAGGGATAGCAACGATCACTTCAGCGCCTTCAGCTTTCATTTGAGGTACTAGCTCGTTCGCTGTCTCAATGATATCGCGAGCGATTACTTTACCTTCAAGGTTCTTCTTATCCCACGTCATGATTTGTGGTGGAACAAAACCGATGTAACCCACTTTTACTTCATGCTCTACGCCAGCTGTATCTTCAAACGTGTGCGTCTTGATGATGTAAGGCGTGAAGTAGTGTTCTTTGGTTTCTGCGTCGTAAACGTTAGCACTGATGTATGGGAAATCAGCGTCGTTGATAGACTCTTCTAGGAACTCAAGACCGTAGTTGAATTCGTGGTTACCTAGGTTTGCAGCGTCGTAGCTTAGTTGGTTCATTGCTTTATATGCAGGGTGAACTTCGCCAGCTTCGATACCTTTGTCTGCCATGTAGTCACCCATTGGGCTACCTTGCAGTAAGTCACCGTTATCAACTAATACGCTGTTGGTTACTTCGCTTTGAGCTTCTTTTACTAGAGTTGCAGTACGTGCTAAGCCGATTTTTTTCGATGGCTTGTCTTTGTAGTAGTCGTAATCCATTAGGTTGGTATGGATGTCCGTTGTCTCTACGACACGCAGTTTAATCACTTCATCGGTATCTGGTGTTGTTGTACAGCCTGCTAGAGTCAAACCAAGACCCGCAAGTACAGCCAATGACAAAGGTTTCATTGCAACTTTCATTTTGTAGCTCCAAAGTGGATAGTAGAAAATTCGTTGCGTAATGTAACAAAATGGAATGAAACAATGATTACAACGAATGTTAATTCGTGACTTAGATCGATTACTTTATGGTGTTCTGCAAGACGCCTCCCAAACCTGCTCAATCAATGCACAATTGACATCGATAAGATTAGTCCATTCATTTCACCTTCTTATCGATAAATAAAATCCCTTATCAGCTTTTCGAATAAAAAATGAAATTTTAGAATTTCCAGTAATATGAGAGGCTCGTCATAATGCCTATATCAAGGATGTATCAGGCAGATGAATAGCAAGGATAGCTCAAAACGAAGCTTCTGTTTTCTTCTAGTGCCAATACTCCCATTCACTCAAGTGGATGAGTTAAATCCCTTGCTTGGTAAGACCAAGTAATGAATTGCTCGTAACGCGAGCCTTAAAGGAAGCACTGAAATGGACCAAGAACGTTTAACCCACCTAAAACAGCTAGAAGCGGAAAGTATTCATATTATCCGTGAAGTGGCGGCTGAGTTTGATAACCCAGTGATGATGTACTCCATCGGTAAAGATTCTTCTGTGATGCTTCATTTAGCTCGCAAAGCGTTTTACCCAGGCAAGATTCCATTCCCACTGTTACACGTTGATACGGACTGGAAATTCCGCGAGATGATTGAGTTTCGTGACCGCACTGCAGAAAAGTACGGTTTTGACCTTTTGGTACATAAGAACCCTGAAGGTATCGAGATGGGGTGTAGCCCATTCGTACACGGTTCTTCAAAGCACACAGACATCATGAAAACTCAGGGTCTTAAGCAGGCGTTAAACAAGTATGGGTTCGATGCCGCTTTTGGTGGTGCGCGCCGTGATGAAGAAAAATCTCGAGCGAAAGAGCGTGTTTACTCTTTCCGCGATAAGAACCACACGTGGGATCCAAAGAACCAGCGTCCAGAGCTTTGGCATACTTATAACGGTCAGGTTAACAAGGGCGAAAGCATTCGTGTATTCCCTCTGTCAAACTGGACTGAGCTGGATATTTGGCAATACATCTATCTAGAGAGTATCGATATTGTTCCACTTTATCTATCAGACAAACGCCCAGTTGTTGAGCGTGATGGCATGCTGATCATGGTGGATGACGACCGTATGGAGCTGCAAGAAGGTGAAGTGATTGAAGAGAAAAGCGTTCGTTTTCGTACTTTAGGCTGTTACCCACTAACCGGAGCGGTTGAATCTGAGGCGAATACGCTAACAGGCATTATTGAAGAGATGCTGGTGGCGACGTCTAGTGAGCGTCAAGGTCGAGCGATTGACCATGATCAGTCTGGCTCAATGGAGCTGAAAAAGCGCCAAGGTTATTTCTAAGAATCTAAGGAAAGAAAAATGAATAGTGCAGTAGAAGCCGAATTGGCTGAACTAGGGATTGAAGGTTATCTGAGTCAGCATCAGCATAAATCTATGCTTAGATTCTTAACTTGTGGCTCGGTAGATGATGGTAAAAGTACGTTAATCGGTCGCTTACTCCATGATACAAAACAGATTTATGAAGATCAGTTAGCAGCGGTTCACTCGGATAGCCAACGAGTGGGTACCACAGGTGAGAAGCCTGATTTAGCACTGCTTGTTGATGGTTTACAGGCTGAGCGTGAGCAAGGAATTACGATCGATGTGGCTTACCGTTACTTCTCGACTCAAAAACGTAAGTTCATTATTGCTGATACTCCAGGGCATGAGCAGTACACGCGCAACATGGCAACAGGTGCTTCAACGTGTGATCTAGCGGTGATCCTGATTGATGCTCGTAAGGGCGTTCTGGATCAAACACGTCGTCACTCGTTTATTTCTAACCTGCTTGGTTTGAAGCATTTCATTGTCGCTGTAAATAAGATGGATCTCGTGGATTACGCACAAGATCGTTTTGAAGAAATTCGCGATGAATACCTAGAGTTTGCAGAAAACTTAGAAGGCGAAACCAACATTCAGATCTTGCCGGTTTCAGCGCTTGAAGGCATCAACGTTGCCGCACCAAGTAAAGAGCTTGCATGGTTCGAAGGCCCATCTCTATTAGAAGTATTAGAGAATGTCGACATTGACCAAAAACGTTCTGCTGGGGAATTCCGTTTCCCAGTGCAGTATGTGAATCGTCCGAACTTAGATTTCCGTGGTTTTGCAGGCACTGTTGCTTCTGGCCGTGTGAGTGTTGGTGATGAAATCAAAGCACTGCCGTCAGGCAAAACTTCTAAAGTTGCACGCATTGTGACTTTTGATGGTGATTTGGAATCTGCGCAAGCGGGCTTGGCGGTAACGCTGACCCTTGAAGATGAGATCGACATCAGCCGTGGTGATTTGATTGTGTTGGAAAACGCTCAGATTGAATCTACTAACCACGTATTGGCAGACATCGTGTGGATGACAGAGCAACCACTGCAACCGGGTAAAGCTTACGACATCAAAATCGCAGGCAAGAAAACTGTCGGTCAGGTGGAAACGGTTCGTCACCAATACGACATTAACAACCTGTCGACTCACGCAGTTGATGAGTTGCCACTGAATGGTATTGGCTTGTGTGAATGGTCATTGAACGAGACTGTCGCATTGGATAAATACCGTGAGAGTGCCGATACCGGCGGCTTCATCGTTATCGACCGTCTAACCAATGTGACAGTTGGCGCAGGTTTGATTCGAGACCGATTGGACTCTGTTGAACAGCAAGTCGGTAACTTCTCTGCATTTGAGCTTGAGTTCAACGCATTGGTACGCAAGCACTTCCCTCATTGGGATGCCAAAGATCTAAGCCAACTACTGAAGTCATAATCGACCAAGTAACAGCTTATTGAATCAGGCGGAAACCCATCGTTTCCGCCATAAAGGACGGGTATATGTGGCAACAAGGGTTTGTATTAGCGATTTTGCTCGGCATCATTACTTGCCTGCTCGTTACCCGTATTAAGCCAAGCTTTATCTTTGCTGGCGCGGCGTTTATTGCTTTTATGGCTGGCATGATCGATTTGTCGAGCCTAGCCAATAACTTCACTAACTCCTCGTTACTGACGTTAATTCTTTTGATCCTCGCATCGAGTGCGTTGGAGAAAACTCGCTTAATCAGCTGGGTTAGCCGTAATATCTCAGAAGGTAGGCTAGGTACTGTGGTTGCGAAGTTGGGTATTTCCACAGCGTTACTTTCTTCTTTTACTAATAACACGGCGGTGGTTGTTTCTTTGATCGGGGCGATCAAACGTAATCAACAACATGCGCCATCTAAACTGCTTATCCCTTTGTCTTATGCTGCTATTTTAGGTGGAACACTGACATTGATCGGCACCTCGACCAACTTGATCATCAATAGCTTTGTTGAAGATGCGGGTTTGCCGAGCTTAAATTTTTTCACGCCCACCTTGATCGGTTTAGCAGTCTTGGTCGGTGGTGTGTTGATCCTTATCCCCTTGAGCTACTTCTTGCCAAGCTACGATGATGGATCGCAGGACGATCTGCCTTACTTCTTAGAAGCCAGAGTTGAGCCTGGTTCGCCGTTAGTTGGCCGCAGTGTCAGTGAGAACAACCTAAGAGCTTTGAGAAAATTGTTCTTAGCGGAAGTCATTCGCGACGGTAAAACCACCGCGTCTATTGACCCAGACTTCATACTTCAAGCGCGTGACCGACTGCTGTTTTGTGGTGATGTTGAGAGCGTTGCAACACTACAAGAAATCCAAGGACTTACCTTGTTTGGCCAACACCACCTTAATGGTCAAAGTTTTGTTGAAGTCGTGGTGAGCTCGTCGGCAAGCTTTTGTAATAAAACCCTTAAAACCAGCCAGTTTAGAGATCGCTTCGATGCGGTTGTGGTCGCTATTCGTCGTGGCCATGAGCGACTTGAAGGTGGTCTTGGAAACATTACACTAACCGCTGGTGATACCTTGATTTTGGTTCCTGGTAAACGTTTTGAAGAGCAGCGCCAGCAACACAACAAAGAGTTTGTGTTGATGAATGATTTGGATTCGAGTGCCAAGCTTGATGCTGATAAGTCGACGTTCGTATTGCTCGGTTTTGCTAGCGTGATTGGTCTAGCGTTAGCCGATGCAGTGCCTATTATCAAAGGCTTGGCAGGTTTCTTACTGTTGCTGGTGGCATTTGGTGTGGTGCAACTTGGTGAACTTCGCCGCCGTTTCCCAGTTGATATTGTGGTGATTGTTGGCTCGGCACTGTCTATCGCTCAACTGATGATTTCGTCAGGGCTGTCTGAACAAATGGGGTTGATGTTCATCGAAGCTTTTAATGGCTGGGGCGTGTTTGGCGCGTTAGTCGCGACCTATTTCATGACGCTGGTTCTTACCGAGCTTGTTACCAATAATGCGGCAGCAGCACTCTCATTTCCGATTGGTTACAGTATGGCCGTGGGCTATGGCGTTGATCCAATGCCGTTCATCATGGCGGTATTGTTTGGTGCCAGTGCCAGCTTTATTTCGCCATACGGTTACCAAACCAATTTACTTGTTTATAGCGTAGGTAATTACCATCTCACGGATTATCTACGTATCGGTATCCCAATCTCGATTGTCTATTCGGGTTTGGTATTGACCCTAATTCCTTACTTTTTCCCATTTTAATGCTGTTTATTTAAAGGACTATTTATGACCGCAGTACTCAAACACAAAGATGAGAATGTTGTGTGGCATCAACACTCGATTGATAAAGGATTCCGCGCGGATCTGAAATCACAAAAGCCTGCTGTGCTTTGGTTCACTGGGCTGTCTGGTTCTGGTAAGTCGACAGTGGCTGGTGCATTAGAGAATCGTTTGGCGCAACTTGGTTACCATACCTATTTGCTGGATGGTGACAATGTGCGTCATGGATTATGTAGTGACCTTGGCTTCTCTGAACAAGACCGTAGAGAGAACATCCGTCGTATTGGTGAGCTCGCTAAGTTGATGGCAGATGCTGGCTTAATTGTGCTGTCTGCTTTTATTTCGCCACATCAAGCAGAGAGACAACTCGTCAGAGATTTATTACCTGAAGGTGAGTTTCTTGAGGTGTTTGTGAATACGCCATTAGAGGTTTGCGAACAGCGTGACCCTAAAGGTTTGTATAAGAAAGCACGTGCTGGGGAGATTCCTAATTTCACCGGAATTAGCTCGACTTACGAAGCGCCAGAGAATCCTGAGATTGCTCTACCAGCAGGAGAGAAGACGATCGATGAATTGGTCGAGCTGTGCATTGATGCGTTAGAGAAGCGTAACATTTTAGCTAATTGAGACCGCTGGTATGACTAAGGCTGCGCATGTCCGCTAAAAGCAGTGCAGCCTTACTCTACCGAGACAAGAAACCTATCCTCTAGATTCTCTTCATTTTTCTCAATTATTTTCAGTTTTTACACCGTCCATTCTTTACACCGTCGAGAGTCTAGACGGTGTAGTTCACACTGCTTTTCACTTCTGTTTGCACCGTGAATTTCTGGCTCAATAGCGCAATCAATTGGTCGTAATACTGCATGTTAGGTTTGTTGCCAAGCAGAGTACACAGCTCGTTGCCTGTTGGACTGAATCGGTAATAAACTAGCTTAACCCCTTTGGATATAGGTGCCAGTGACATGCTCTTACCTTGATAGGTTAGGTGCAATGCTGGGTCGAAATCAATCTCACCAGACTCTAACTCTGTGCCCAGAATAATGCCGAGCTCAATTAAATGAAGCAGGCTAGAGTAGGGAAGGTTATGCCCACCAAGGTTGATGGTGTTGGTGGTGTCTCTTTTACCAAAGCTGAACAGCCCAGCATGAGACTTAAAGCCAAGTAATAGCTTTCTGCTGTTATCACTACCAAAACTACAGCCCAATGAAGCTGCTCTTTGTAAAGTTAGTGCTTCCTTTGGCGTCATATCTTTCAAGATTTGCAGTGCCTTCATCGAAGTCGAGCCTGGATTGGTGACTTCTCTTTTCAACACTTGAGCCCATAGTCTTTGCATCGATGTATTGTGGATCTCTTGCGCCATGTCGAAAAAGCGGTACAGCCAGTCTTGATCAGGGTCGCCAGCCGCTTCATCTTTACATGAAGAGTGTGCCAGTTTCAGGATCTGTTCTAAGTTCTTTTGGCGTAACTCCTTGCGTTTCTTCTCTCGCAATAACGCTCTTTCAATCAGTGTGCTAGCGGCCTTATCGCTCGCTTTTTCGCTATGACTGATTAAGGAATCTAAACCGAAGCTTTGGGCAATGTGCAGCATTCGACTGGCACTGTCGGCAATATGAGGCTTTTTCTCATGCTTATGCTGTGTGTCGCTAGCATGCTCAATGATCACTGGCTGTTTGGTTTCTGACATAAGAGTACCCTAAGGAAACGACTTAACTGTCTAAAATGTAACTCTTTATCTTATTGGTGGCTAGATTTTGCGTGCAGAGTTGAAGGTTTCAACAAAATTTTACTTTTGCTAATGATAATAAAATGTTAAATTTGTTGTAATTCTCAAGGAGGAGTTATGAATCAAGTCAATGATAACAAGCTGAAGAAACAGCTTAGTATAGGGTTATTACTCGCGACTTATGTTGCTGTACTAGCGTACCTGTCTAATTACATCGCGTAATTCAGAATAAAATTATCGTTATTAAACTGTTATTGAGTGAGCTCCCTCGTTCAGTGACGGCAGCTCATCCTTGAGCCACCCTTCTAATGACTACATGTCGTCATATTCTTCAATCGCTGTACCTTCAATAAGATAACCCGTTTGCGCTAAGTCATGGCTTATCGACTCAGTTTTCAGTGTGCCGACCAAATAGATCACATCCCATAGCTGCTGTATTGGTGCACCTTTAGGGAACTTCACGTAGATGATTTGGTTCGGTGGCGGCGGTGGCACGTGGATACATGCGCCAAAGTATGGCACCAACAGAAACTCAGTGATCATGTTCTCATCGCCTTCCAATGGAATCACAAAGCCTGGAATCTTCACCGTGCTGCCATTCAGCTCCGGACGAACTGCGCCAAGTGTCGATTGTTGAGGTTTGTCCATACTGTCGTGATTAACCATCGGCATGCCAAATGAGTCTAGTTGTGCTCGCTCCGATTCTGGAATTAAGTCAATCCAATCGAGTGTTAATACCGATTCGTCAGTTTGAGTGGCGTCAGCGTGAGCTGTGCTGATAAATGGGAACATAAGTAAGCCAAGTATCAGTAGGAATTTGCGTTGCATCGTAGGTTCCTATTTTAGATTCGAATAGTCATGCCATCAGACAGTGACTGACGGTAAGCCCTGAAAGCGGGAATAAAGCCGATAATGATTCCGGCCACTTGTACCAACATAATTAGTTTCCACTCATGAGGTGTGATTGCGGATATCGATATGTTGATACCATAACTTTGTTGCACAATAGGAGCAACCACTGCGATCAGGGCAAACAAGACTGCAACCCCCAGCGTGATACCGAGGAAGGTCAGTGCACTAGCTTCACTAATCAGCAAACCAAATACATGGCGAGGCCTTGCTCCCATCGCGCGCAGAATGGCCATCTCTCGACGCCTTTCTTGTAAGCTGGTGAGAAGGCTGCTGAGCATCCCCAGTAAACCAGCAACAACAACAAACCCTGAAACAATCAGCAGTGCTTGTTCTGCTACGGCCATCATTCCCCACAGTTCGTGAAGCGCAATGCCCGGCATGATGGCGCTCAAAGGTTCTTGGCGGTAGTTATTGATTTCTCGTTGCAGTGCAAAGGTTTGGATCTTCGACTTGAGCCCCACCATCATTGCGGTAATTTGTTTAGGTTGGAAATCACGTTGCTTTAGTGCTTCAGCATCAGGTGTGTGGCCTAAGTTAGCACCCGATTCCCAGCCAACGTGAATCGCTTCAATTGCTTCTAGTGAAACATGCACGGTTTTATCTACCGGCGTTCCCGTTGGCGCGAGTATTCCCACGATCGTGAAGGGCAGGTTGTCGTGGCGACTGAAGGCTACATCACTGATACCGTGTGCAAGAATGATGTGGTCACCGATTTTGTAATCTAACTTCTTCGCGACATCGGCACCAATCACTACATCAAATAGCTCATTAAACTCTTTACCTTGCTGGAAAGTAAGTGGTTGCTTACTTCCATAGCGGTAGTTTTCAAAGTAGCTATGGTTAGTACCCATCACACGGAAGCCTTTATGAGAATCACCCAATGAAATAGGGATCGCCCACTTTACGGCTTTGTGCTGGCTAAATTCTTGATAGCTTTTCCAGTCGATATTGTTGGTCGCATTACCGATTCTAAATACAGAGTAGAGCAGAAGGTTTACCTGACCTGAGCGGCCACCAACGATAAGGTCAGTGCCTGAAATGGTATTGGCAAAGCTGCTCTTGGCTTCGGTTCTAACACGTTCTACGCCGAGTAATAGAATAACTGACACTGCCACAGTCAGAATGGTGAGGATAGCCGTGGCCTTACGATTGAGAACGCTTTTTAGGGCTAAGTGAGTAATTACTTTCATACGACAACCTTAGCTTGGTTAACGGTTTTTAGATCTATGGTTCGAGTGAACAGTTTTTCTAATGTTGGATCATGACTGACAAATATCAGAGTCGAGCCTGCTTGATTGGCTTGTTCTAGTAATAGCTCGATAAAAGCTTCTCGATTGTCATGATCGAGTGCTGAGGTAGGTTCATCTGCAATGATGATTTTAGGTTGCCCCATTAGAGCACGGGCTGCGGCAACACGCTGTTGCTGGCCAATACTGAGTTCAGTAACTGGCTTATCCATTAAAGCTTGGGGTAGCTTTAATCGGAGCAGTAGTTCTTGGGCTGTTTCTTGCAAACTGTTTTTACTATCAGTGACTTGCTGCTTACGTGTTTTTGAAAATTGGCAAGGAAGCGTGACGTTATCGATCACTGATAAATAAGGAAGAAGGTTAAATTGTTGGAAAATATAACCAATATGATCGGCTCTGAACGTGTCTCTTTGGCGAGGTGTTAGCTGAGTCAAATCTTGACCTAGAATAGAGACTTCGCCTTGCTCTGCTTGGTTGATACCGGTCAGCAGCCCTAACAATGTTGATTTTCCGCAACCACTAGGCCCCTTGATGAAAAGGTGCTCTTGGGCTTGGATATGCAGAGAAGGGATCTCTAGAGTTGGGGGTAATTCTGGTTTCCAACGAAAGCTGATATTTTCGAGTTTGACCACAAGTGATGAACTGTCAAAAGACATGCTAGCTCCAATAATTAAAGCGGTGTATCTACTGGACTGCTGTTAGCGACATAAATTCCCAGAACACACCGATTTGAACAGCCAAGTAAGCAGGCACTTACTTGGCTGTTTATTTTACGTTTAATTCGATCTATGGGTGGTTAGAATCGAAAACTAATACGCTCTGCATTAAGTACTTCTTGTACTTGAGCGGTATCTGTTAGTAGGTTCACCGTCATTTTTTCAGTGTTGCTGAACTTCGAGAACCACTGAGTGCTAACTGTGTCTAGCTCAGCTACATCTGAACATTGGTAGCGGTACTCAACAGTGAACTCACCGTGGCCACCTCCAGAGTGGTCATGACCTTCATGATCGTGGTCGTCATGATCATGTTCAGCGTGGTCATGGTCTTTATGATCGTCATGATCATGTTCTGCATGGTCATGGCCTTTGTGGCCGTCATGATCATGTTCTGCATGGTCATGGCCTTTATGGTCGTCATGATCGTGTTCAGCGTGGTCGTGGCCTTCGTGGTCATGATGATCGTGTTCAGCGTGGTTATGGCCTTCATGCTCATCATGATCGTCTTCTAACGTGTTCGACACTGATTTAAATTTCAGCGTACAGTTCGCGTTGTTAAAGCTAAATAGCTCGTCTGGCTTGTTCAGCTGCGCGATAGCTTGTTCAAATACTTTCTTTTGCTCGGCAGTTTCTGGAGCATGCTCAAAGCCAACCACATCGGCACCAGGCGCAGTTACTTCAACAAGCAGCTCTTGTCCATCTTGAGCGATGTTCACTTCAACTTTACCGTGCACGTGTGCTTCGTGAGAGCGGAATTCTTCGTTAGCTAGAACATTCGTTGAGACAGTCATGCCGATAACAACGGCTAAAATAGTAGGTTTCATGTTTTTTCCTGAATAAAGGTTAATTAAAAAGTAGTGGTAATTAAGCGATATTGACAGGAGGTGAACGGGCTAAATAAGCGAAATACAGGCGCTGTAACGAAATTACAGACTCTGTAATCGTGACAGTAAATTCTGAATGGAACTCTGGAACTTGTGGCAGTGAGTGCGCAGTAATGAACTGATTTATCGAAAACAGCTCACAATGATGCGAAGTGTGGTGATCGGGGGCAATATCCACCATATGTGTTGCAGCTAATACGCTTAACATGAGCATCAGCCCCAGCAAGAAGCCTGATTTGCATTTCACATTGTTAGGTGTGTTTTGCCACATGAGGATGATTAACCACAGAATTAAAAAAGGATACTGTTACAATATAACAATATCCTTTGATTAGATCTCTAAAAAGACGCGAATATCTGATTAAAGGCTGGCTTTAATCAACTCAATGACTTGAGTGACTTCTGACTCGTTTAATGCACCTTCTTTAACAAACAAGATTTTACCTTGCTTGTCTTGAACGATAATCGCTGAGCTTTCTTCTTTCAGGGCCCATGATGACGCAACCGCACCATCTTCATCTAGGACCATAGAAGACCATGGAAATTCTTCTTTGCTGCTTTCTGCTGACGATTTAACAAAAGAGCCTGTGCCCCAAATCGCATCATCTTGGTTGATGATGGTCGTGGTTTGGTAGCTGTCTTCTGAAAATTTCGATGCTGTAATTGCTGCCATCAGTGGCGCGTTTAGCTCTTTAGAGCTGCTGCGGCCTGCGATAGCTTGAACGACGCGAACTTTACCTAGGAGATTGCTGGTTGCCCAAGCTTGGTATCCGGTATTACCGTCGTTTAGAACGATTTCACCATAGTTGCTAACATCAACGGCAGGAAGAGTTGAACCTACAGATAAGTTATGAGCATTGGCGAAGAGTGGAGAGGCTGCGGCTAATAAAGCCAGTAGAGTTTTGTTTTTCATTATATTTTTGTTCCGCTTGTTGGTTTGCATTGGAAGTATAATATGAAATTTGAAAAATGCCTCTTTAACTTTTTTATCGTACGATGTAGAAATAAGTTGCAGGCTTGTTACCAAAAGGTATAATGCAACAATATCAAGATAAACAACAGATTATCTTGCTGTTTGCTAAAGGAATTAGCGATTAAATGTGCTTCGAACTCGCCAGTGTTCAGGTACGTGGCTGTAGTACTCAAATGGAATTGAGGTTGTAATATGTTAAGAAAATTTTCTACTTACCGCCCACATCAGGTGGCGCGTTTCGTTAAAGTCCTATTCAAAGGCCAGTTTGCTATTGAGGGTGTTGGAGAGTTTCGCTTCGACCAAGGCAAAGTACTGCTTCCTGAAGTTTCAGATAAACAAAAACTCACCATTTTCAAAGAAGTGAACGGTACAATTGCAGCGCTTCCGGTGTAATTGATTTTTGTAAATCGCTCTCACCTTGATCGATTAAACGCAAAAAAGGGCTTCCTAACGAAAGCCCTTTTTTAGTTTTTGTACCGTCCTAAATATGGTTGACACATTTCCAACATGAAATTGGAGAGTGTCATGAAAACAACAAGTAGACGTACTCAACGAGATTATTCTCTTGCCTTTAAATTGGCAGTCGTAAGCCAAGTTGAAAAAGGCGAAATGACTTATAAGCAAGCTCAAGAACGTTATGGGATCCAAGGTCGCTCTACCGTTTTAGTTTGGCTTCGCAAACATGGTCAACTAGATTGGTCTAAAGGAATAGAACAATCGAGAGCGTTAGGAGCGACTATGTCAAACTCTTCCTCAACTCAAACCCCAGAGCAACGAATCAAAGAACTCGAGCAGCAATTAGAAGAAACTCAGCTCAAAGCTGAGTTCTTTGAAGCGGTTGTAAAAGTCATGGATCGAGATTTCGGAGTCCGAATCTCAAAGAAGCGCAAGGCCGAGTTATTAAGGAAAAAACGGTCAGAAAGTTGACCGTTACTAAAGCTTGTCACTTCATAGGTATTACAAGACAAGCTTTCTACAAACGCTGTGTTGCCGAAATTCATCAGACAAAGAAAGATGAATCTGTACTCGGTTTTGTGAAGGAGCAAAGGATGATGCACCCTCGTATAGGGACTCGTAAGATCAAGTATTTACTTGCTCAGAACGATATTGAAATCGGGCGAGACCGCTTATTCTCTCTGCTGAGAATGAATCGATTATTAGTACAGAATCGAAGGGCTTACCATCGAACCACAAACAGTAATCATCGCTTTTACTGCCATCCAAATCGAATCAAAGAAGGCTTAATACCGGAAGGACCAGAGCAATTATGGGTTGCCGATATTACTTATCTAGCAACGCGGCGTGGTAGTACGTATCTCAGTTTAGTGACGGACGCTTACTCAAGAAAAATCGTGGGCTATCACATAAGTGATGATATGAAAGCTCGCACGGTCAAGCAGGCCTTTTTAAACGCGTTGAAAGAGCGGAAGAATACAGGTGAGCTTGTCCATCACTCAGATCGAGGTGTTCAGTACTGCTCTGTTGAATACCAAGAGTTGCATCGACAGTATGGTGTATCTTGCTCAATGACTGATGGCTATGACTGTTATCAGAATGCGTTGGCAGAGAGGATCAACGGAATACTGAAGATGGAGTATCTGTTGAATAAACCTAATGATTTAGATGAAGCAAAGAAAATGGTCGCTGAATCAGTAAAAATCTATAATGAATATAGGCCTCACACGGCTCTAAAATACAAAACGCCCGATGAAATACATCGAGCGTTTTAGTCAATCAAGTGTCAACCCATATCAGGACGGGTCATTTGATTGCTCTGAATTCCGTTTCTCTTTATGCGTTATTGCGGGGGGAAACACACACCTGTTCCGCCCAAGCCGCAGTACCCATTAGGGTTCTTAGCTAAGTACTGTTGGTGATAGGTTTCCGCGAAAAAATATTTCCCAGCAGGTAGAACTTCTGTCGTAATCTCATTGCCTAAAGAGGCAGTAATCGCTCTTTGGTAATTTTGTCGAGATTGTTCAGCAACGGCCTGCTGTTCTTCACTGAAGGTATAGAGAGCAGAGCGATATTGTGTGCCTAAATCATTACCTTGGCGCATGCCCTGAGTCGGGTCATGGCGCTCCCAGAAGGTCTCAAGTATTTGTGCTAAAGAGGTTTGCTCACTATCAAAAATGACACGAACGACTTCTGTATGGCCAGTTTGTCCGGTACACACTTGTTCATAGGTTGGATTCACTGTGTAACCGCCAGCGTAGCCCACTGATGTAGAAACCACACCGTCTAATTGCCAAAACAGACGTTCAGCTCCCCAGAAACATCCCATGCCTAACAACACTTCTTGTTGGGAGCCCACAGGGGCAGCTAGCAAGTCGGTTTGATTCACGTAATGACGCTCAGTGATTTGAATTGGAGCAGTATTTCCCGGCAATGCGGTGGCTGCGGAAACCAGTTGTTGTTTGTTTAGCATGTTATATCCCTTTTCGCATACGTTGACCGCGTTGGTTTGTATTAACGGTGGTTAATATTGATTAAGTCTTTAAATTAGACCGTGTTATTCCAGGATTTATTACAGACTCAATGGCTTTTTAGCGGTATTATTTCTTTTCACTTATTAACGTATTGATAACTTCTTCACCAATTAAACATGATAAGAAAAACTTTACCAGTTCTGATTGGCACTCTACTGTCATCGACGCTCGCTTTCGCTGACGTTTCCCTTGAGGTTAAAGGGCTAGATGGAGCGCTTGAAGACAACGTTGATGCTTATCTGAGTGCTATTCCTGAAGAAGAGTATGCGGTTTCGCTGCGGTTCCAGTCTCGCTTGGAATCTATGATCAAAGAAGCGCTCAATGCGTTAGGTTACTACCAACCTCGCATTACATTTTCTCACTCTGAAGACGACACTGAACTCACCGTTACGGTTGAGCCGGGAGAGCCTGTTGTCATTTATGCGTCAGATATCGTACTGACTGGTGAAGCCGAAGATGATCCAGACTTTCTGGCATTGATTGCTAAGAGTAACCTGTCTAAAGGCTCAGTCCTGAATCATGGTAATTATGACTCTTTGAAGTCATCGATCCGCAACCTTGGATTAGCGAAAGGCTATTTTGATGGTTCGTATGAGGTCAGCAAACTCGAAGTTGCCCCCGAATTAAACCGCGCTTATGTCCGACTTCATTATAACAGTGGTATCCGTTATCACTTTGGTACAACCGCAGTGACGGGCAGTCAAATTGAAGATGACAAAGTTCAATCTCTCAAGCCATTTGAAGATGGCGAACCTTACTCAATTACCAAAGTCGGAGAGTACAACCAAAACTTGTCTAATACAGATTGGTTTTCCTCGGTATTTGTTGAGCCTGATTTAAGCCAGTTGGGTGAAGGTCGAGAAATCCCGATGAAGGTCAACCTTGCTCCGCAAGCGCGTAACCAAATCGAAACGGGTATCGGTGTATCAACAGACCTTGGTGTGAAAGGCACGCTCAAATGGAAGAAACCTTGGGTTAACGAACTTGGTCATAGTTTTAATAGTAGTTTGTCGATATCCAAACCTGAACAGACGATTACCGCGACTTATAAAATTCCATTAGATGATGTGCTTAATGATTATTACCAAGTTAAGTACGGGATGAAGAACCTAGATAATCGTGATACCAAGAGTTTGGAGTCAAACTTAGCGTTAGAGAGATATTGGCGTCTTGACAACGGCTGGCAACGTACTGTCTTCATTCGATACTTGGTTGAAAACTATGAGCAAGGTTTGCAGGATGATTTAGCGCAATTCGTGTTGCCGGGTATCTCGTTCTCACGAACTCGAACGCGTGGTGGTGCGATGCCTATGTGGGGTGATAAACAAACCATCATGGTTGAGGCGGCTGATGATACCTTACTCTCTGAAACCAAAGTAGTACGCTTCCAAGGACAAACCGCTTGGATTAGAAGTATCGGTAACAACCACCGTGGTCTAACTCGACTTCAATTTGGTGGAAACTTTGCCGATGAGTTTGAGAAACTGTCTCCCTCCCTAAGGTTCTTCGCCGGTGGTGACAACAGCATTCGAGGCTATGGCTATGAATCGATCTCTCCGCGCGATGAAAGTGGCGCACTAACCGGTGCCAAATTCATCGCAACCAGCTCGTTTGAATATCAATACCGCTTAGTTGGGAATTGGTGGGGGGCAGCCTTTTACGATATTGGTGATGCATTTAATGATACCCCCGAATGGAAACGTGGTACTGGTGTCGGGGTTCGTTGGGCGTCGCCTGTCGGTCCTGTGAGTTTAGATTTTGCTTGGGGTCTAGATGCGAAGAAAGGTGATGAGTTCCAATTGCACTTTAGTTTAGGACCAGAGTTATGATCAAAGTGATGGGTAAGTGCATAAAATGGACGTCGATTTCATTGACGTCCATTTTGCTGTTGTTAATAACCCTGTTAGGTTTTGTATTGTTCACCAACCCAGGGTTGAACACCGTGCTGTGGGGAGCGGAAAAAGCACTGCCACAACTTAAAGTGGAAAGTACTAAAGGTGCTCTTTTCCCAAGTTTTACGCTTAATAATGTTCAATTTAAGGATGATAGCCTCCATATCGATACCAAGGTGGAAAAGCTGGTATTGGCTATTAATCCTCGTTGTTTGCTCGATCCTAAGCTGTGTGTTGATCGCATTGCAATTCAAGGGCTAGATTTTACTTTTACGGAGCTTCCTCCTACCTCTACAGAAGAGACTGAGCCAACGCCACCTCTTAAGTCGGTAAAAACGCCACTCCCAATCACCATCAATCGCATCGCTTTATCAGATATTAAGTTGAACATCTTGGGTAATGAGATTGAATGGAGTTTGTTCTCTACGGCTTTGAGTATGCAGGGCGAAAAGCTGACAGTATCGCCAACCTTGTTCAATGATCTAAAAGTTAAACTTGCTGAACCAACTGAAGAGCCAAAACCAGAAGCCGTTGAGCCTGAACCTGCCGTTAAAACCGCGATAGAGCTGCCTGAGGTTTGGATTCCATTACAGGTTGTACTAGAACGCTTTGATCTCAATCGTTTCACCTTAGAGCAAGAGACGCCAATCGTTGTTAATCACCTTGGGCTTGAAGCGAGAGCTGGAAAAAACACTGTTGATGTATCCACTCTTGAACTCGACATGCCACAGGCGAGCGCGAACCTTTCTACTAAGGTAGAGCTGAAAGATGGCTACCCATTAGAGCTTTCATTGGACGCTAAGGTGAAGGAAACCGACCTTGCTGGACAGAAGTTATCACTAAAAGCACAAGGCAGTGTGGCTAAGCTACAGCTCGACTCGCAGTTTTCTGACTTGATAGAAGCCAAGCTCTCTGGAGAACTGCAACCTTTAGAGCCGACGTTGCCATTTGACTTACTGCTAGAAGATGGGCAAGCGCAATGGCCTCTAACTGGTAAAAGCGATTACCAAGCCGAAATTGAACGCTTTAAAGCCGACGGTTCATTAGATGGCTTTAATGTTCAGCTTAAAGGAGAGGCGGACGGTAAGGAAATTCCTGCCCTAGCCATCGACTTACAGGGTAACGGTACCACTGAACAAATAGAGCTTGAGCAACTGAAATTGAACACCTTGGGCGGTGAGCTCAATGGTACGGTAAAAGCTAATTGGGCGAAGCTTGTTAATTGGCAAGCAGATGTATCCCTAAAAGATATTCAACCTGGACTACAGTGGCCTGAAGCGGAAGGTAACATCAGCGGTAGCTTAGTAACCTCGGGTGAATTGACGGAGGCTGGTGGCTGGGCGATTGAGCTACCTAAGCTTGATATCGAGGGGATCTTACGTGATTACCCATTGGATATTGAAGGCCAGTTGTCGGCGTCCGATCGAAGCGCAAGTGGTGAGCCTAAGCTGAAAACCAGTGGCTTGAGCTTGGCTCACGGTGTGAACTCGATTAAGGCTTTGGGTGAGCTTGATAAGCAATGGAACATGGGTGTTGAGATCGACTTCCCTGAGCTTGTGAAAAGTGTTCCAGACTTGCAAGGACAAGTGATTGGTAACATCCAACTTAGTGGCCCAACTCAAGAGCCCAAGGTCGACCTAACGCTGAATGTTAATAAGGTAGATTGGAATAACGAAGCAACACTAGAATCCTTATCTCTTAACGGCTCTGTGGTTCCATTGCCATTACCTGAAGCGCAAGCCGACCTTGTGTTAAAAGCCAAGAACTTGAGCTATCAAGAACAAAACGTAGAAAGTATCGACTTGACGGTAAATGGCGGTGAGAAAAAGCATACTGTGACGTTAGATGTCATATCCGACATTGTATCGACCAGTTTGGCAATCTCTGGTGAGTTGATTCAAAAGCCTTCTATTATTTGGGATGGCTCGTTAGACCGAGTCAAAATTACGACTCAACAAGGCCCTTGGGTGCTTGATCAACCTGTCTCTATTAAGGCTGATGTCGACAAGCAGTTTGCTGATGTCCAAGCGCACTGTTGGAAACAATCGGGTTCGAGTGTGTGTTTGGACGAAGACATCCGTGCGGGAAAATCGGGTGAGGCCAAGATTGCAATTAATCAGTTCGACTTCGATCAGATTAAAGCCTTTGTGCCTAAAGAGACTGAACTAAAAGGCTTAGTGAATGTTAAAGCTCACGCAAAGTGGTCGGAACAAGGTCAGCCAGAAGTCACAGTAAGCCTTGATATGCCGAAAGGTCAGGTTGTTCAACAAGTTGGTGAGCCAATCATACTGGGTTGGGAAAGCGTTGCATTGAATGCTCAGTTGAAAGACAACCAACTGAACGCCGATTTTAAACTGGATGTGTCTGATAATGGTGACTTGTCTGGCACAGTGTCGCTGCCTGATATTCTTGCCGAAGACAAAATAGTCGATGCTGCAATTCAACTGACCACGTTCCACCTCGATTTCTTGCAACCGATCCTAGGTGAGTACAGTCTATTGAAAGCCGACCTTGAGAGTGATTTAAAAGTTAAGGGCTTTTTAATGCACCCTCAAGTCTTCGGCCAATTCTCTGTTGATGGTATTCAAGTCAAAGGCGATGTTACGCCTGTGGATATTAAAGATGGTCGTATTGACCTCGATTTTGACGGCTATAGCGCGAAGTTAGATGCCAATGTTGAAACACCGGATGGTCACCTTGATATCGAGGGCTCCGGGGACTGGCAGGATCTTCAAGCATGGCACTCTAATGTCAGAGTATTTGCCGATGAATTGATGGTTGATATCCCACCTATGGTCAAGGTTAAGGTTGTTCCTGACATGACCATTGATACCACGCCAGAGCTTGCGAAAATCACCGGTGACATAGCATTACCTTGGGGACGAATTGTTGTCGAAGACTTGCCGCCGTCAGCGGTTGGTGTTTCTTCTGATCAAGTTATCTTGAATAAAGATCTAGAGCCAGAAAACGAGGATGCGATCCCATTCAATGTGATGACTAACATTAACATCTCCATTGGGGATGACTTTAAGCTGTCTGCGTTCGGTCTTGAGGGGGATTTAGTCGGTAAGCTCAACGTGGCTCAAAAAGACCAAGGTCCATTTATTACCGGTGAAGTGAATATCGTCGATGGTACTTACCAATCATTCGGGCAAGACCTCTTGATCGAAGAGGGTAAGATTTTAATGAATGGACCACCGGATCAGCCATACGTAGCCATCAATGCGATACGTAACCCAGACAATACTCAAGATGATGTGACTGCAGGTATTCGAGTGACAGGCCCAGCGACAGAACCGACGATCGAGATTTATTCTGACCCTGCGATGCCACAAGCGAATGCGCTGTCTTATATTTTGCGTGGTCAAGATATTGATGGTGAGTCGAGTGGT
This sequence comes from Vibrio gigantis, assembly GCF_024347515.1. Classification (NCBI taxonomy): domain Bacteria; kingdom Pseudomonadati; phylum Pseudomonadota; class Gammaproteobacteria; order Vibrionales; family Vibrionaceae; genus Vibrio; species Vibrio gigantis. Next base: position 3,183,422 of record NZ_AP025492.1, on the reverse strand, counting down.
TCGATGACAACCACCTTAATTGGTTTGAGTTTGGCGAAGAGTGGTAAGGTTGTTGGCGAAATTGGTGAAGCATTTGGTGTACAGGACTTGCAACTGGATACCGCAGGATCTGGCGATGACTCTCAAGTAACGGTAAGTGGTTATATCCTTCCAGGATTACAGGTGAAGTATGGTGTGGGTATCTTCAACTCGCTTGGTGAGTTCACAGTTCGTTATCGATTGATGCAGGACCTTTACGTCGAAGCCGTGTCTGGTTTAGACAGTGCCGTAGATCTTCTCTATCAATTTGAGTTTGAGTAACGCAATTTGAATTCAAATCGATCTGGTTTCATCCATTGGCTGGAATGCAAATAGAAAGGCTCATGGAGGGCTTATGCCACATCTTGTTTTTGTCTATGGAACCTTGAGGAAAGGCCAGTCCAACCACCATTATTTAAAGGGCTGCGATTTTGTTGGGCGGTTTGATACACCTAAGGATTACACTCTTTTTGACTTAGGTACCTATCCGGCGATGATTTTTGGAAAGAAAAGTGTCGTTGGCGAGGTCTATATCATTAACGACGAAGTTTTGGAGTCACTCGATCGGCTAGAAGATGTGCCTGTCGAGTATCGTCGCGAGCAAATAGAGACTATATTTGGATTAGCATGGGTATATTTGTATCAGCTTGATCTAACAGCTAATAAAGAAATACTTTCGGGTGACTGGTGTAAGCGGAACACCCCGCTATAGTGAATGAACTACTGAAAGCATTCTGACGTAATAGCTAGAAGTCTTAATATATAGGCTAGTCTTTTCCATCAGGAGGAAATTATGAAATATCTATTATTGGTGCTATCAGTAATGTTATTTGGTTGTGCGCAAACTCCGCCACCAACATCTATGAACACAACCGATTGGCAGAGTTTTGGTGAAGAAATGGCACTGAAAGGGAAAACAAAGCAGACGGAAGCAAGTCTTGCTGAAGCCGCCTCGTCACCGTCGATTGATGCCGATTTGTATGCCGCTTATGACCAAGGCTATGAAGTGGGTAAAACTCAGTATTGCTCCCAAAATCCAAGAGCATTAGGGCGTCGCGGTGAGACCTATCTGGGCATTTGCGATGATGTCGATAAATGGTTCCGCTTCAATTATGAAAGAGGCGCAGAATCGAAATTTGATATTCGATAATCCAGTGGTTGGTTAACTCGGTGAACAACAAAAAGCCAGCATTTCGATGCTGGCTTTTTTAATGAGATTAAGTTGAGAAATAAACGAGTGGCTTAGTCTGGGTTAAGCTCAAGAAACTCTTCTACTTTACGTACCATTTTTGTTGAACCAACAAAGAAAGGTACACGTTGGTGTAGCTCAGTTGGTTTGATATCCATGATGCGTTGTGCTCCGTCTGATGCGATACCGCCTGCTTGTTCCATAAGGAAAGCTATCGGGTTGCACTCATATAATAGACGTAGTTTACCTTGAGGGTGGCTTTCTGTGCTTGGGTACAGATAGATGCCGCCTTTAAGTAGGTTTCGGTGGAAATCAGATACTAGAGAACCTATGTAACGGGAAGTGTAAGGACGATTATCACTTGGTTCGCTTTCTTGACAGTATTTAATGTACTTCTTAACACCTGTAGGGAAGCGTATGTAGTTACCTTCGTTGATTGAGTAAATCTTACCTTCATCAGGGATCATCATGTTTTCGTGAGATAGACAGAAGGTACCCAGAGATGGATCGTAGGTGAAGCCATTTACACCAGCGCCAGTTGTGTACACAAGCATGGTTGAAGAGCCATAAATCACGTACCCCGCGGCTACTTGCTTATGTCCAGGCTGTAGGAAATCTTCTTGTGTTGGCGGAGTACCAATCGGTGACACTCGGCGGTAGATAGAGAAAATTGTACCAACCGAAACATTCACATCAATGTTTGAAGAACCATCAAGTGGATCCATCAGTACAACGTATTTTGCGTTTTTGTTGAGCTCTTTATTGAAGGCAACGGCTTCGTCTTCTTCTTCACTCGCGACACCACAAACTTGATCTCGAGCTTCAAGTGCGGCTTTAAATTTGTCGTTAGCATACAGGTCTAGCTTTTGTTGCTCTTCACCTTGAACGTTGTCTGTACCAACAGCGCCAGTAATATCGACAAGACCTGCCTTGTTAATTTCGCGGTTAACAATTTTTGCAGCAAGACGAATTGATGACAAAAGGGATGATAGATCACCGCTTGCATGGGGGAAGTCATTTTGTTTTGCAACAATGAACTCACCAAGGGTGCGCATCTCAGACATGTTATTTCCTTAAACTTCTCTGAATATTAGGGGGGGGGATTTGAGCACTATAGAATTTGCCTCTTATACGGGCTTTATTCATCTAGACGCTTACCTAAATTCTAAAGGTTAGATCTTTTTAATGGTAATGAACTAAGCGACACAGATCTCACTTACTATGTCGACTAAATTTGTTTTGCATTGCTGCTCGCTTTTAATCTTCATTTAATGATAATGAGTACAAGCCATTATCATTAGGCACTGTTTATATTAGCCAAGCGTTTGGAAGTAATTTATGCATATTCATATCTTAGGAATTTGTGGCACCTTCATGGGCGGTGCTGCGGTATTGGCTCGTCAATTAGGTCACAAGGTTACCGGTAGTGACGCGAATGTTTATCCTCCAATGAGTACGTTGTTGGAGTCGCAAGGGATTGAAATCATTGAAGGCTTCGACCCAAGCCAACTAGAGCCTAGGCCGGACCTGGTGGTTATCGGTAATGCAATGAGCCGCGGTAACCCATGTGTTGAGTATGTCTTGGATAACAACCTTAGATACACCTCTGGTCCACAATGGCTACAAGAGTTCTTGCTGCACGACCGCTGGGTTCTTGCAGTGTCTGGTACTCACGGTAAAACTACAACTTCCAGCATGCTGGCGTGGATCTTAGAAGACTGCGGTTACGCTCCAGGATTCTTAGTTGGTGGTGTATTGGGTAACTTTGGTATCTCTGCTCGCTTAGGTGACAGCATGTTCTTCGTGGTAGAAGCCGACGAATATGACAGTGCTTTTTTCGACAAGCGCTCTAAGTTCGTTCATTACCACCCAAGAACCTTGGTGATGAATAACCTTGAGTTCGATCATGCAGATATCTTTGACGATCTTGAAGCGATCAAACGTCAATTCCACCATTTAGTGCGAACTGTGCCTGGCAATGGTCGTATTTTCTCACCCAAGCAAGATACCGCTATTCAAGATGTTTTATCACGTGGCTGTTGGAGTGAAACTGAGTCAAGTGGCGAACAAGGTGATTGGGATGCGAAGAAGTTGGTTAAAGATGGCTCTAAATTTGAGGTCTATTTCCAGAATGAATGTGTTGGCACCGTAGATTGGGATTTAGTTGGCGATCACAACGTAAACAATGCTTTGATGGCGATTGCTGCAGCACGACACGTGGGTGTGACACCTGACCTTGCTTGCGAATCATTGGCGAAATTCATCAACACTAAACGTCGTCTAGAGTTTAAAGGCGAGGTCGCTGGTGTGTCTGTTTATGACGATTTTGCTCATCACCCAACGGCGATTGAACTTACGCTAGGCGGATTACGTAATAAGGTCGACACTAAGAAGATTATTGCTGTTTTAGAGCCTCGTTCTGCCACGATGAAACGTGGTGTGCACAAAGCAACCTTGGCTGATTCACTTAAACAAGCGGATTCTACCTACTTATTCCAACCGGATAACATTGATTGGTCAGTACAGGATGTTGCAGATGCTTGCCACCAGCCCGCACACGTGAGTGATGACATGGACGCATTCGTTGCTAAAATTGTCTCAGAGGCACAAGCGGGCGACCAAATTTTGGTAATGAGTAATGGTGGCTTTGGTGGTATTCACCAGAAATTGTTGGATGGATTAGCACTCAAAGGCTAACGGCATCCACGACCTTATAATTTGAAGTAACAGAGAACATGACAAAACACGATAAAGCGATAACTCTTGCTTTTACCGGCGCATCAGGTGCGCCTTACGGACTGCGCTTGCTTGAATGCTTGTTGGCAGCGGACTATCAGGTGTACCTGTTGATTTCGTCAGCAGCGCGAGTGGTGTTGGCTACTGAGCATGAGCTTAAGTTACCTGCCGGACCGGATGCGGCAAAGCAAGCCTTGGTTAAGTACTTGGGCTGCGATCCAGAAAAGCTGGTTGTATGCGGAAAGGATGACTGGTTCTCGCCAGTTGCATCAGGTTCCGCAGCGCCGAAGCAGATGGTGGTGTGCCCATGTTCTGCGGGTAGTTTGGCATCCATTGCCCATGGGTTATCGGACAACCTGATTGAGCGTGCAGCAGATGTGGTGATGAAAGAACGAGGGCAACTTTTATTAGTAGTTCGTGAAACGCCATTCTCAACGCTGCATCTAGAGAACATGCACAAACTTTCAACCATGGGCGTGACGATCATGCCTGCTGCTCCGGGTTTTTATCACCAACCTAAATCGATCGAAGACTTGGTGGATTTTATGGTGGCGCGCATTCTAGACCATCTTGGTATCGAGCAAGGTTTAGTGCCACGTTGGGGCTACGATCAACGTAATTGATCCAAACTTGATAGCTTATTGTTAAAATTCGAATTACAATTCTGAACACTCATCGGGGAGCGAACCATTCAAATAATGAATGCGAGCTGAGATCAAGCACACGCTTGGGACCCGTAAACCTGAACCAGATAATGCTGGCGTAGGAATTGAGTTAGGAACAACCTCTACCGTTCTCCTCCCTCAAACCTGTGCCGCTCAGACCATGGAGAGCGTCCAGTGAAATTCACATTAACTACCCTTGCTGTTACTACAGCGATCTCTTTTTCTGCCTTCGCTGCAGACAACACTTTGACTGTATACACATACGACTCTTTTGCTGCGGATTGGGGCCCTCGTCCTGCCGTTGAAAAAGCATTTGAAGAGAAGTGTGGTTGTGATGTGAACTTTGTCGCGCTCGAAGATGGCGTGTCTATTCTTAACCGTTTGCGCCTTGAAGGCGGCAACAGCAAAGCTGACATCGTATTAGGCCTAGACAACAACCTAATGGCTGAAGCGAAAGCGACGGGTTTACTGGCTGAGCACAACGTTGATACTTCATCAGTAACACTGCCTAATGGTTGGGATGACAAGACCTTTGTACCTTATGACTTTGGTTATTTTGCCTTTGTATATAACACAGAGAAATTAGCAAACCCGCCTAAGAGCCTGAAAGAGTTGGTTGAGCTGCGTGATGATCTGAAGGTTATCTACCAAGATCCACGTACTTCAACACCTGGCCAAGGCATGATGTTATGGATGAAGTCGGTTTACGGTGATGAAACTACGACAGCTTGGAAGAAGTTGGCTCAGAAAACCGTTACGGTAACCAAAGGTTGGTCTGAAGCTTACTCTATGTTCCTAGAGGGAGAGTCTGACTTAGTGTTGTCTTACACAACTTCTCCGGCTTACCATATTATTGCAGAGAACGATTCTAAGTACGCAGCAGCGAGCTTCGAAGAAGGGCATTACACTCAAGTGGAAGTGGCCGCTAAGGTTAAAGGCAGCAAGAACGAAAAGCTTGCTGATGAGTTTATGGCGTTTATCCTAAGTGATGAATTCCAATCGGCCATGCCGACAGGTAACTGGATGTACCCAGTAACGGCTGTCGAGCTGCCAAAAGGCTTTGAGCAGTTAACTGTACCGCAGAAAGCACTGAGCTTTAGCTCTGAAGAGATCGCCGAGAAGCGTAAGCCTTGGATTCGTGAATGGCAAAGTGCACTTACTTTCTAACGTACTTTTAAAAAACTAGCTTTCTGTATTTAAAGGTTCATTCGTGATGTTTGGAATGAACCATTTACGGTAAAAAAATCAATTTATGATAAAGAAAACACCTAAGGTCGGGATCTGGGTTGCGATACTCATTACCGCCTTCGTGGTTTCAGCAGTTGGGGCATTGCTTAGCAATGCCCCTTCTCTTGATATCAGCCAAGTATGGTCCGACCCTTACTATTGGCATGTAACGAAATTCAGCTTTTATCAAGCGACACTCTCAACAGTGCTGAGTGTTGGCTTTGCTATACCTATTGCACATGCTTTGTGCCGCAGACAGTTTTTTGGACGTGCCTTGTTATTGAGGTTGTTCGCGTCGACCTTAGTTCTACCTGTGTTAGTCGGTGTATTTGGCTTGCTGGCGATTTACGGCAACAGTGGTTGGTTAGCTAAGTTCTTGGCGAACTTCAACATTGAGCTACCATTCTCGATTTATGGCTTGAATGGTATTTTGTTGGCGCACGTTTTCTTCAACCTGCCTTATGCCAGCCGTTTACTTCTGCAAGCGTTAGATACTGTGCCTGCCGAGCAGCATAAACTCTGTGCTCACTTAGGCATGAGTCATTGGAATAAATTTAAATGGGTTGAGTGGCCGAGGCTAAGACAGCAATTGCCACATGTGTGTGGCTTAGTGTTCATGTTGTGCTTCACCAGCTTTGCCACCGTGATGGCGTTGGGTGGCGGTCCGAAATCAACCACCATTGAGCTCGCCATCTATCAAGCAATCAAATTCGACTTTGACCTGCAGGCTGGCGCGTTACTCGCGATATGGCAAATGCTGTTGTGTGGTGTATTAGCGGTGAGTATTCAGCGTTTGTCTAAGCCTATATCTGTGACGGCTAGTCAGCTGTCGGAAGAGAAGTATTTGGTTAAGGACAGCTGGTGGTCAAAAGCTTGGGATAGCTTTTGGATCATCATAGTCTCAATGCTGGTATTGCCGCCATTAGCCATGGTTATTTTAAGTGGCATTAACCCTCAGGCGCTCACTGTACTGAGCAGCGAGCCATTTTGGGCAGCGTTAATGACCTCGGTTCGTGTTGCTTCCCTCGCAAGTATTATCGCCGTTGGTATTGGTATCGCGATCCTTCTAACCAGTCGCGCATGGCGTTTGCAGAACAAGAACTTTAGAGCAGATAAGATTGAGCTGATTGGCACTATTATTTTGGTGACGCCGGGCTTGGTGATCAGTACGGGCCTATTCTTATTACTGCGCTCGGTTACCGACGTGTTCAGCTTGGCTTTCTTTATCGTGATTGCCGTAAACAGCTTGATGGCGTTGCCTTACGTGATTAAAACCTTAGCTCAACCTATGCTGCATCTTTCTCAGCAGTATCAGTATGTGTGTGCAAGCTTAGGAATGACTGGGTTCACCCGCTTTAGGCTGGTGGAGTGGCGCGCACTGCGTAAACCTATGGCGCAGGCTTTCTCAATCAGCTTTATGCTGGCGATGGGCGATCTGAGCGCGATTGCCTTGTTTGGTAGCCAAGACTTTAGAACTCTGCCTTTGTATCTATTCCAACTGTTAGGCAGCTATCAAATGGAAGCGGCGGCAGTGGTTTCAGTAAGTTTGCTGTTACTGAGTGTGGGCAGTTTTAGTCTGATTGAATTTTTGTTTACTCGAAGCTCAAAGCTAAAGAGTTAAGGAACCGATGATGTTAGTGATGAAAGATGTGGATTACCACTATCACCAAGAGTTGTTTAGTTTTGATTTCCAAGCAGAGCAGGGCGACATTGTTGCTCTGATGGGGCCAAGTGGGGCGGGTAAATCAACGCTACTCGCATTGGTTGCTGGCTTTATTGAGCCAACATCGGGTGAGATCTCGGTAGCAGGGCAATCGCTTATTGGTAAAGAAGCGCATCAACGCCCATTGGCAATGCTATTTCAAGAACATAACCTGTTTGCTCACCTAACGGTGCGTGAAAATATTGGCTTAGGTCTGCATCCTGGTTTAAAGCTAACATCAACCCAAAAGCAAGCTGTGGAGCAAGCTGCAGCGCAAGTTGGCGTTGCTGAATATTTGGATAGATTGCCTGAGCACTTATCAGGCGGTCAACGCCAGCGCGTTGCGTTAGCGCGTTGTTTTGTCCAACCTCATGATATTTGGTTACTTGATGAGCCGTTCTCTGCACTTGACCCTTTACTGCGCGAAGAGATGCTTAACTTAGTGAAGCGATTATCGGCAGAGCGAAATATTACGGTTTTGATGGTGACTCACCATTTAGGTGATGCACGTAGTATTGCAAATAAGTTTGTATTTGTAGCGCTAGGTAAGGTGTTGGTTGAAGATTCGATAAAAGCCCTGACAGCGGAGCATCCACAGCCAGAATTAAGCTCATTTGTTAAGGCGGGTGAGTAACGATTCATCACTTCGATTGAATGTTTTTTGGTATTGCGTGCTCCGAAAATAAAAAGACCTAGCATGCGCTAGGTCTTTTATTAACTCTATGAGTAAAGCGAGATGACATTTAATCTTCTAGCTTTAGCTCTTTTAAGATTTGGAAAATCTCACGAGAAGACTTCGAAGGCTTGTTCGCTGATTTCTCTTTGTTAGCTTGGCGAGCTAGCTGACGAAGACGCTGACGGTCTGCTTCAGGGTACATGTCCATGACTTCTGAAATAGCCGTATCACCTTCAGTAACAACACGATCACGTAGTTGCTCAAGTTTATGTAGCTCAGCTGTTGCTTGTGAGTGTTTGTTACGTACTTTATCCAAAGCCGCTTGAATTGGCTCTGGATCGACATTGCGCATTACTTTACCAATGTATTGAAGTTGACGACGCTTCGCTTCATTTTTAAAGCGTTGTGCATCTTTAATCGCTTGTGCCAAATCTTCAGACAGCGGAAATTTGTCTAATACAGAAGGCTTTAGACCAACAAGCTCTTCTCCCAGCTTTTGCAGGGCATCCATGTCCGTTTTCATTTCTGTCTTACTTACCCAGATGATTTCTTCTTCTGGTTCCCATGGGGCTTTTTGGTTTTTGCGAGCCATCTTTTCTGCCTATGTCACTATCTCAAACGAATATATTGCCTATTTTAGCAAGAATCTTGGGGAGAAAGCGAAATTCTTGTTATCCTACGTAATATTGACCTAAAAAATTAGAATAGATATGGATGTAAAACAGCAAGTCACCCAGCAAAGAGTTGAGCTAGAAGCCGCAGTAGCTAAAGCGTTGGATATGGCATCAGTGAGTGCAGACGCAGCTGAGGTCGCTATTACTAAGTCAACGGGTTTAAGTGTTTCAACACGTATGTGTGAAGTGGAAAACGTTGAATTTAATAGTGATGGTGCGCTAGGTATTACTGTTTATCGCGGCCAGAAAAAAGGCAGCGCATCTACATCTGATCTGAGTGAAAAAGCGATTGCTCAAACGGTAGCAGCAGCACTTGATATCGCTCAGTACACGTCTGAAGATCCGTTTGCAGGTCCTGCAGCAAAAGAATACATGGTAAAAGAAATTCCAGACTTGGATCTTTTCCACCCTGATGAACCTAATCCCGACTATGCCGCTGAGATTGCGATTGCTGCTGAGAAGCAAGCGCTCACTTATAGCGACAAGATCAAACAAAGTGATGGCGCAAGCTACGACAGCCACTACGGCGTTAAGGTTTACGGTAACAGCCATGGCTTACTAGCAAGCTACGCTTCAAGCCGTCATAGCACGAGCTGCTGCGTGATTGGACAAGGCGCTAATGGTGAAATGGAACGTGACTATAGCTACACCGTTGCACGTCACCGTGACGAACTGTGGACGCCTGAGCGTGTAGGTCAGGAAGCTGCAGAAAAGACGATTAGCCGTTTGGATGCGAAAAAGCTACCAACAGGCCAATACCCAATCATGTTCGCAAATGATGTTGCGACAGGTCTTATCGGTCACCTAGTGATGGCGATCAGTGGCGGCAACCTTTACCGTAAGTCGTCTTTCTTATTGGATCATTTAGGTCAGAAAATTCTACCTGATTGGTTCAATATCTCTGAGCGTCCTCATATCCTGCGTGGTTTGGCTTCAAGCCCATTTGATAGCGAAGGTGTGTTCACTCAAGATCGTGAAATCATCACTGACGGTGTGTTAGCAACTTACCTACTAACGAGCTATGCCGCACGTAAGATGGATATGACGCCAACCGGTCATGCTGGTGGTATTCACAACTGGTTCGTTAAATCGACCGGTCAAAACTTTGAGCAGATGCTAAAAGAGTTAGGCACTGGTTTCCTAGTGACGGAAGTGATGGGGCAAGGCGTAAATACAGTAACGGGTGATTACTCTCGTGGCGCAGCAGGTTTTTGGGTTGAGAACGGAGAGATTCAATACCCAGTATCAGAAGTAACAATCGCCGGTAATCTAAAAGACATGTTTACTCAGATTGTTGCGGTTGGTAACGACGTAGAAACACGTTCGCAAATTCAAACCGGTTCTATCTTGCTTGAGTCAATGAAAGTCGCGGGTGAGTAATTCTCTTAACGTGAACCTGATACATTTAAAAAGGGAGCCAGTGGCTCCCTTTTTGTATTTACCGAGTAGGTAATTAAGCTAGATAAGTATGGTGGCTAAGCCTAAGAATACCGATAGGCCAATAACATCGGTTACTGTGGTCAGTGCCATACCGCCAGCAAGGGCCGGATCGATATTCATCTTCTTCAGCATTACCGGGATGGTTACCCCAGCAATACCTGCAACAATCAAGTTGGTCATCATTGCCGCTGAGATGATGCCTCCCAGTATCCAGTTGCCTTTCCAAGCTACAACGATACCACCAATGATAACGGCCCATAAAACGCCGTTGAGGAAGCCGATAGCGGCTTCTTTGAGTAGTAGTTCGCGTTTGTTACTGTCACCGATATGACCAAGTGCTAAGCCACGAATCACAAGAGCAACGGTTTGGTTACCCGCAACACCACCCATTGAAGGTACGATAGTCATAAGAACCGCAATCGCTGCCATTTGGTCGAGCGTTGCTTCAAACATATTTGATACCGATGCCGCAGCCAGTGCTGCGAGTACGTTAGCACCAAGCCAGACACTACGACGACGGGCGGATTTTACGACTGGTGCGAAGGTATCTTCGTCATCGTCCATACCCGCCATGCTCATCATTGAGTGTTCGGCATCTTCACGAATAACATCAACTACGTCATCGATGGTGATACGGCCAACAAGGTGTTGATTACTATCGACTACTGGCGCTGAAACCCAATTACGACGTTCGAACAGGCTCGCAATATCGGAAGCACTGGTTTCAACTGTAATTGCTTCGTCGGCATCTTCCATCACTTCTGAAACAGGTACATCGGGTTGAGTCGTTACTAGTGTGGTAAGCGATAGGTTACCGATAAGACGCTCTTCTTCATCAATGACATACAGCGTATCGGTTGCGTCAGGCAGTTCGCCCCGCATTCGCATGTAGCGTAATACAACGTCGACATCGACATCACCACGAATCGTGATTACGTCGGTGTTCATGATCGCACCCGCTGAATCTTCAGGGTACGACAGGGCTGTTTCAACTAGCGCACGATCGACGGAGTCCATTTGAGAAAGGACTTCGCGAGAAACATCGTCGGGTAGGCTTCGAAGTACGTACGCGACGTCATCGGTTTCCATGCCCTCGGTTGCTTCTGCCAAGGTCTCGGGTGCCATTTTCGACACAAGAGCATCTTTTACGTCTTCGTTTAGTTCATCAAGAATTTCACCGTAGTCTTCTGGATCGGTGAGTTGCCAGAGTACGTCACGACTTTTGCGAGGAGAGGCTTCTAAAAGGTGTGCAATATCCTCAGGTTCCATGTCCTGAAGTTGTCGGCGTACGTGAACAAATCGGCCGTTTTCTAGGGCTTCGCTGACTTCTTGGAGGGTTTGGTGAGCTTGGTCGAATTCTAATTGCTCTGCCATATTTTCCTCCTATCTCATTATTCTAACAATGCTTGGAATAGTAACTTAATTCTAGGGCTTATTTAAATCATAAACTTAGGTAGAACTAAGATTTAATATTGGTTGGTTCGCTGTTTGAGTTTTGGGTGTTGTAAATGAAGCGCTTTCGCTACTCACCTTCATCAAACTTGTCTTCAATTAGATGACAGACAGCATCCAGAGCTTGCTGTGAATCGGTGCCGGCAGCTTGAATGGTAATGTGTTGTCCCTGTGCTGATTCCAGCATAAGCAGGCCCATCACGCTGTCTGCTGTCGCGCTTTTATCTTCTTCGCTATGGATAGTGATAGTCGCATCAAAGCTTTGTGCAAGCTCAACCAACTTTACGGCTGCTCTAGCGTGAAGACCCAAGCGGTTTTGGATCAGTACAGTTCGAGTTAATTCCATGGTTAGCCCTGTTGGTGCTTCTCTAGGGAGGCGTGTCTGATTTGAACTTGATGACCAAGTTGTTCGAAGTACTCACCAATTTTCTGAGTTAGATAAACCGAGCGATGCTTACCGCCAGTACAACCAATCGCGACTGTTAAGTAGCTGCGATTATTCTTCTCTAACATAGGCAGCCACTGCTCAACAAAGCCTTGGATCTGTTGCTTGAGTTCAATAACTTCTGGGTGTTTTTCTAGGAAAGAGTGAATCGGGGCATCGAGGCCCGTTAATGGTCGTAAATCTGGTTCCCAATGAGGGTTAGGCAAGAAGCGAACATCAAACACATAGTCAGCGTCACTTGGCAGGCCATATTTAAAACCGAATGATTGAAAGACAATGATCAGCTCTTGCTTCTCTTTGCCTTCAACTTTAAAGCGAACCTTTTCACTCAATTCGTAGAGGTTGCAGTCACTACTGTCAATCACAATGCTGGCTTGTTCAGCCAGAGGTGTCAGGAGTGTCTTTTCTAAATCAATCGCTTGTTCAAGAGAGAGCTTTTCTTGGCCGATTGATAGAGGGTGGATTCTGCGCGTTTCGCTGTAGCGCTTGAGTAACGTCTGCTTGCTTGCATCGAGGAACAAGACATTTACATCAATGTCCGTGGCAGCTTCGAGTTGCTCTAGCATCTCTGTGACTAACTGCGGTTCTTTTGGTAGGTTACGAATATCAATGCTAACGGCAACGTTTTGATTGATCTCGCGTACCGACTCGACGAAGTCGTTGAGCAGGTTTACGGGCAGGTTATCAACACAGTAATACCCCAAGTCTTCAAGGACTCGTAGCGCAACACTTTTACCGGCCCCGGATTGGCCACTAACAACGATTAATCGCATGTTATTGCTCGCAAGTTGGCACTTGAATCATGATGTCGTAAAGCTCCTGATCGCTTTGAGCATTACGCAACTGTTTAAGAGTCTGCTTGTCGTTAAGTCGTTCTGCCATACATGAAAGGGTTTTTAAATGCTCCTTACACTGTTCACTTGGAACAAGTAGGGCAAATAGTAGGTCGACAGGGCGATTATCAATCGCATCAAATTCGATGGGATCTTGGCATTGCAGTAATACAGCAATCGCTTTATCACTGACATTCATACGAGCATGGGGAATAGCAATGCCATTACCAATACCTGTACTGCCCATTTTCTCACGGCTCAACATGCACTCAAACAGTTCTGTTGAATCTTGACCACAGCTTTCTGCTGCGATCTGACTGATGAGCTCAAGGGCTCTTTTTTTGCTTGTGCATTGGACTGCACTTTTGGTGCAGTCCAATGAAAGTACTTCGCTTAATTGCATGTTAGTGACTACTTAGCTTTTCTTTGTGCTTGTTGAGTTGGCGAACGAGTTTATCAACCAATGAATCAATCGCAGCATACATGCTTTCATCTGTTGCTGTCGCATGGATTTCCCCCTGATTTATATGCAGGGTAGCTTCTGCGATTTGATTGATTTTCTCAACTTTTAAAACAACCTGAACGCTATTGATATGATCAAAGAAGCGCTCAAGTTTGTCGAATTTGGTGTGAACATAGTCTTGCATTGAATCGGTAAGATCAACGTGATGGCCTTGAATATTGATTTGCATAGACTTTCCTTTTCAGTTGGTTATCTAGTTATAAATAACTTAACGAAACTGCGGGCTAAATTATTTTATAACAGGCGTTTACGCTGACTCGATGGGGCAATGCCCAGAGACTCACGGTATTTCGCTATCGTACGTCTAGCTACCTGAATTCCTTGGTCAGCCAGTAAAGCAGCAATCTTACTATCACTTAGAGGTTTGGCGGTATTTTCTGCCGCAACAAGCTTCTTAATGAGTGCTCGAATTGCTGTCGATGAACATTCACCACCATTGTCAGTACTGACATGGCTCGAGAAAAAGTATTTGAGTTCGAAGATGCCACGTGGTGTGTGCATAAACTTTTGAGTCGTCACACGAGAAATCGTGGATTCGTGCATATCAACAGCTAATGCAACATCATTAAGAACCATTGGCTTCATCGCTTCTTCGCCATGTTCGAAGAAATCACGCTGATGTTCAACAATACACCGCGCAACTTTGAGTAGCGTCTCATTTCGGCTCTCTAGGCTTTTAATTAGCCACTTTGCTTCTTGCAAATTGGAGCGGATGTATTGATTGTCGGCGCTGTTACCTTTGTTACCCAGATCCGCGTATTGCTGATTCACTTTCAGCTTAGGCACGCTATCAGGGTTAATTGTCACTAACCATTTACCAAGGTCTTTGAAGACAGATACATCCGGAACCACATACTCAGTTTCATCCGGAGTAATCTTACTACCAGGGCGAGGGTCCAGTTGTTGAATCAGCTGTAAAACTTCACGTAGTTCTGCCTCTTTCAACTTGGTCTCTTTGATAACCAGTTTGTAATCACGATTGCCGAGTTGGTCTATATGGCTAGTAAGTACTAACTTAGCTTCGTTGAGCCAAGGAGTATCTTGAGGGAAGGTTGCCAGTTGCAGTAACAAGCAATCTTGCAGATTGACTGAACCGACACCTAGCGGATCAAACTGCTGAATTCGCTTACGTACGGCTTCAATTTCATCAAGCTCAATCTCTTCATTATCGAAGTTTTCAAGGATGTCTTCACAAGTTACAGTGAGGTAGCCATAGTCATCGATGGCATCGATCAATGCAAAAGCTATGCTTCGGTCTGTGTCAGTGAATGGTGTTAGGTCGAGTTGCCAAAGTAGGTAATCGTGCAGGCTTTGAGTGGTTTCGCCTTGATAAACAGGCATGTCGTCATCAATCGCAATACCTGTGTTACCGGTGTTTGCGCTGTAGACGTCTTCCCAAGTTGTGTCGATTTCTAGTTCGTTGCCAATCTCTGATTTTTCGATTAAGTCTGAGCTATCAGGTAAGTCTTGCTCCGTGGCTTCAACGGTTTCTTTTTCGTCACTGCTAGGTTTTTCTTCCGATGTTGGCGTATCTTCATTGCCTTCTTCGACATCGAGTAGTGGGTTAGATTCAAGTGCTTCTTGGATCTCTTGCTGCAAATCTAAAGTAGACAATTGCAACAAACGAATCGCTTGCTGCAATTGAGGAGTCATTGCTAACTGTTGGCCTAGCTTAAGTTGTAATGAGGGTTTCATTCAGTGTGACTTACCTAGTTATTATTCTTAGAACTCTCGATACTCTCTATATAATCATAGACGGAATTGTTCGCCTAGATAAACTTGTTTAACTTGTTCGTTATTGAGAACATCTTCAGGAGTACCCTCCGCGATCAGGTGCCCTTGGCTTACGATGTAAGCTTTTTCACACACGTCTAGTGTTTCACGAACGTTGTGGTCGGTAATCAAAACACCCAAGCCGCGATCGCGTAGATGAACAATAATTTTTTTGATATCAATAACCGAGATCGGGTCAACACCGGCAAAGGGTTCATCTAGCAGAATGAACTGAGGATTTGCTGCGAGTGCACGCGCAATCTCAACACGACGGCGCTCCCCACCAGACAGAGCCATACCATTGCTGGTGCGGATATGTTGAATGTGGAACTCTTCTAGCAGGTCTTCCAGCTTATCTTGGCGCTGTTCGTTGGTCATCTCTTCACGGGTTTGTAAAACCGCCATGATGTTGTTCTCTACAGACAGCTTACGGAAAATCGATGCTTCTTGAGGCAGGTAACCAATGCCAAGACGAGAACGACTGTGCATTGGCAAGATACTGATGTCTCGATCATCAATACTAATGGTACCTTCATCACGTGCAACCAGACCAACAATCATATAGAAAGACGTGGTTTTACCTGCACCGTTAGGCCCAAGCAGACCAACGATCTGGCCTGACTCTACCTGTAAGCTTACATCAGTAACAACCTTACGCTTGCTATAGGTTTTCGCTAGGTTTTTTGCTTTAAGAACAGCCATCGTTACTTATTCACTTCCGTTGGTTGTAAAACCGTTGACACTCGTTTGTTTTCACCACTGTCAGCGACTAATTTCTGAGAACCGATCTGGTAAGTGATCTTAGAGCCGCGAATGATACTGCCATCTTGAGATAGCATCGCATTCTTGGTCATGATCAGTTTGTCGGCAACTAGCTGGTAATGTAGATCGTCAGCTTCACCGTAGAGTGTCTTGCCGTCGTCTGTAAGTTGAGAGAAGGTAGCTGGCTTACCGAAGCCTTGAATTTCTTCAATCTCACCATTTACGGCGTTACGAGTAACAATAACCTTATCGGCATTGATATTGATGCTGCCTTGCTTAAGGTTCACATCACCAAGGAAAGTCACTTGGTTACTTTTCATATCCAATTGCTGGCTGTCTGAGTCAATGTAGACAGGTTGCTCGCTATCCGAAGACAGAGCATAGACATTAGGTGCCGCAAGGGTCAAAGCGAATAAACTAAGGTGTAAGAGTTTCATATCTACCTTGAACAGAATTAAAGAGGGTCGCATTGTTGGTACCAAAGTTACCTTTCATTGCTTGTCCCTCAGTTTCAAAAAATGTACCGATCATATGGACCGGAGTCTCTGAATAAAAATCTCGGCTAGGCAGCTCAACAACCATTTTATCTGTGGTCATTGTATCGAAGCTTGCCCCTGGCAGTAGATTCTTTGCCACGACGTTGTCATAAAAGGTGACAACTTGATTCTCATCCATAATCGCGCGACCAGCGGTGACTTGCCATTCAATCGTGTGCCCTTCACGGAATACCGAAAGAACCGGGTTTTGAAAGTGCGTATCGCCAACCACTGAGTAGTATTCTAAATGCGTCGATTCAACTTGATAGCTACGAATACCGCTTTCGTCGTAGCTGATGTTGTTTAGACTTTTGCCACTAAACGCGGGCAGCTCCAAATTTGGAGCTACTTGTATGGTCGATGTTTGCTCTTTGTCGTATATGTAATAGGTTGACCAAGAGGCAATAAATATTAGTATTAAATAGATAATACGAGTAAAACTCATATGCTTAAACCTTTATGCACGTCGAGTTCATTTCTTGCTTGTAAAATAAGGTCGCAGACTTCACGTACCGCACCATGACCACCGTTAATGGTTGTCACGTAGTTTGCACGCTTTGCAAGTAGTGGGTGGCCATCTGCTACACATACCTTCAAGCCAACTTTTTCCATTACAGGCCAGTCGATCAGATCATCTCCGATGTAACCTGTATTCTCAGGGCTTACAGAAAGCTTATCGCAAATATCTTGGTATGCCTTAACTTTATCGTCCTGACCTTGGTAAATCAGCTTTATACCCAAAGCCGTCATTCGATTCTCAACAATTTGAGATTTACGACCAGTGATAATCGCGATTTCAATGCCAGCGTTCATCAGTGATTTTATGCCGTAACCGTCACGAGTGTGGAAGGTTTTCAGCTCTTCACCGTTGTTGCCCATATAGATGCGACCATCAGAGAAGACACCATCAACATCGCAAATAAGCAGCTTGATCTCTTTTGCGATTTCAAACACATTCGATTCAACAGTGCCGTATAGAGTTTCGACTGTCTGTGTCATTACATTACTCCTGCTTTCAGTAAGTCATGCATGTTTAAGGCACCGACTAGTTTTCCTTCATGGCATAACATTAGGCCATTGATGCTCTTCGCTTGCATCAAATTTAAACCCTCAACCGCAAGCATGTTTGGTTCTGCTACCGTCGGGTTTAGCGTCATCACATCGCCGATCTGCGTGTTATGGATATCAACACGCTTGTCTAAGATACGGCGTAAATCACCATCGGTAAAAATACCAGCCATTTGACCATCTTCACCAACAATGGCTGTCATGCCTAAGCCTTTCTGAGATATCTCCAACAGAGCGTCTCGTACTAGCGCATCCGGTGCTACAACAGGAAGTGCATCGCCTGTGTGCATGATGTCGTCGAGTTTCAGCAACAGTTGACGACCTAAAGCGCCACCAGGGTGAGACAGTGCAAAGTCTTGAGCGGTAAAACCTCGAGCCTGTAAAAGTGCAACGGCTAATGCATCACCCATAACCAAAGTCGCCGTGGTGCTGGTTGTTGGTGCTAAGCCCAGTGGGCAAGCTTCTTCCGGTACTGAAATTTGTAAATGGATATCAGACAAGGTCGCCATGTTCGATGCTGGTTTACCTGTCATACTAATGATCTTGATGTTCAAACGCTTTAATACCGGGAATAAGCTGAGAATCTCTCCCGATTCGCCTGAGTTGGATATTGCAATCACAATATCGCCTGGCTCAATCATGCCTAAATCGCCATGCGCAGCTTCACCTGGATGTACAAAGAAAGCCGATGTTCCGGTACTTGCCAATGTTGCTGCGATTTTGTTGCCGATATGACCTGATTTCCCCATGCCCATCACAACGACTTTACCTTTGTTGTTCAGAATAAGGTCGCAAGCTTTGCAAAAATCATCATTAAAATATTGGTCTAATTGAGTGAGACCTGCAACTTCGGTTTCCAAAACTTGTTTTGCAACACTGCGGTAATCAAATGGCTGAGACATCAAACACTCCAAGCACGGGAAGTTAAATAAACAATTAAGCTGACATGTTCATTAGTAGGTAACTTTGGTAGGCCACGAATGTCACAATTAACACGCCGCCTTCAATACGATTAACGCTACGAGATTTTCCTAGCGCCATAACAACAAGCAGTAGCGATACGCCTAGCATTACCCAGAAGTCACGACCCATAGCGAATTCGCTCAAGATTGAAGGATTTAGGATGCCCGGGATACCCATAACAGCAAGGATATTGAATACGTTGGAGCCAATGATATTACCTACAGCCATATCATCTTCACCCTTCATAACACCGGCTAGTGATGCTGCAAGCTCAGGCAAGCTCGTACCTACGGCAATGATGGTTAGACCAATGACAAGGTCGCTCATGCCAAAGTATTTCGCGATGATTACGGCATTATCAACTAGCATATCAGCAGCTAAAGGCAGAATGATCAGACCAATTACGACCCACATTGCGGCTTTAGGATTACTTACACCTTCTGGAATTTCTGATTCTTGCTCGTCAAGGAAGGCATCACCGTTCTTCTTCTCACTACGGCTGATTTGCAGCATCGCAAATAAGAACGCGGCAAAAAGAACAAACAACAACACACCTTCATAGAAACCTAAATGGTTATCCCAAAGTAGTGCGCCAGCTAATAAAGTGACACCAATCATTAATGGTAGTTCACGGCGAATCACGCCAGAGCTAATCGATAATGGCTTGATAAGGGCTGTAATACCTAAAATCAGCGCAATATTGGCGATGTTTGAGCCTAATACGTTACCTACAGCTGTATCTGTTTTGCCATCAAGAGCCGCTGTTGCAGAAACCATCATTTCAGGAGCCGAAGATCCCATTGCTAAGATCGTCATACCGATAACTAGTGGTGAGATACCGAAGTTTCGAGCAAGAGCAGCAGCACCGTAAACCAGTTTATCTGCACTCCACACCAAAAAACCTAGACCGATAATAAGAAACGCAATCGCTTCAAGCATGATGATTCCTAAAAGTTAATAAAAAACGGAGAATTAACCGCTAATTTTGACTTGTTGCTAGATAAAAGGGAAGTCACTCTACAAATTAATTGCCACTTAGTAGTAAAGAAATGTAGTTAAACAAAGAATTTCTCAATGCTTTCAAATTCCTGCCATTGATTTTTGTTTTTTATAATTAATTGAACAGTGCTTTTAATTCTAAAGTAGACTCATTATTATTGCAGCCATAATTGGCGTTTTTTAAAGCAAGGAAACAACAAGAATATGTTGAACACTGAGCTTGTGAAAGTTAAGAACCTCAGCTTTTCACGCGGTGATCGCGTTATCTTTGATGACATCAGTTTAGAGGTGCCTCAAGGTAAGATAACTGCGATCATGGGGCCATCAGGGATTGGTAAAACGACCTTGCTGCGTTTGATTGGTGGTCAATTGCCGCCAGATGAAGGCGAAGTCTGGTTTGATGGGAACAATATCCCTGCATTATCGCGTCGAAAGCTGTATCAAGCACGTAAAAAAATGAGCATGCTTTTCCAGTCGGGTGCACTTTTTACGGATCTCAATGTCTTTGATAATGTGGCGTTTCCATTACGTGAGCACACCAAACTGAATGAAAAATTCATTCGTACCATCGTATTACTTAAGCTTGAGGCGGTAGGTTTGCGAGGGGCGGCACAGCTAATGCCGAGTGAATTGTCTGGTGGCATGGCGAGAAGAGCGGCGTTGGCACGTGCGATTGCCTTGGATCCAGAGCTCATCATGTACGATGAACCGTTTGTTGGCCAAGACCCTATCACTATGGGTGTTTTGGTTGAGCTTATTCGTAACCTCAATCAAGCGTTGGGCTTAACCTCGATTGTTGTTTCTCACGATGTTCCAGAAGTAATGAGTATTGCGGATTGGGTTTATCTCATGGCCGATAGCAAAATCATTGCTGCAGGAACGCCTGAAGAGTTGTACAACAACGACGATCCGAGAGTGCAGCAATTCTTGCAAGGTGAAGCTGATGGCCCGGTGCCGTTTAGATTCCCTGCGCAAAGTCTAGAAAAGGATTTGTTTTAATATGATTGCTAAAACTATTGCGGGTGTCGGTAGACGCACACTTGCGATTTGCGAGTCATTTGGTCGAGCAAGCCTGATGTTATTCGGCGCTTTGTTTGGCATCCCGAGACTAAAAAACTTCCCTTTATTAGTAAAACAGCTTTATAGCGTTGGCGTTCAGTCATTAGCTATCATTTTAGTTTCGGGACTGTTCATTGGCATGGTACTTAGCCTGCAAGGTTATGTCGTGCTCATCGACTACGGTGCTGAGGGTAATCTTGGTCAAATGGTCGCACTTTCACTGTTACGTGAATTGGGCCCTGTTGTGACGGCGTTATTATTTGCAGGTCGAGCTGGTTCAGCACTAACGGCAGAGATTGGTTTAATGAAGGCAACAGAGCAGATCTCAAGCCTTGAGATGATGGCCGTTGATCCTCTAAAACGTATTATTGCACCACGACTTTGGGCCGGGCTTATCTCAATGCCATTGCTTGCTATGATCTTTATGGCGGTAGGTATTTGGGGTGGCCAGTTAGTGGGTGTTGATTGGAAAGGCATTGACCACGGTAGTTTCTGGTCTGCGATGCAGTCTTCTGTTGAGCTAGGCCGAGATATTGGTAACAGCATGGTCAAGTGTATGGTCTTCGCTATCACCGTCACTTGGATCGCACTTTTCAACGGTTATGATGCGGTACCGACCTCTGAAGGTATCAGTCAGGCAACCACACGCACAGTAGTGCACTCTTCTCTAGCGGTATTAGGGCTAGATTTTGTTCTTACCGCATTGATGTTTGGGAATTAATCATGCAACAAACTCGAAAATTAGAACTATGGGTCGGCACCTTTGTTATTGCCGGAATTTGCGCAATCTTAATCATGATCTTTCAAGTCGCTGACGTAAAAGGTATAGGTTCGAACCATACTTACAACTTAAAAGCGACCTTTGACAACATAGGTAGCCTAAAGGTTCGTTCTCCTGTGAAAGTGGGTGGCGTGGTTGTTGGTCGAGTTCAAAGCATTGAACTTGATACCGAGAGCTACCTGCCAGTGGTTCAATTGTCTATTGATTCGAAGTACTCACAATTTCCAGATACCTCTAGTGCTCAAATCTTAACGTCTGGTTTAATCGGTGAGCAGTACATCAGCTTGGTGCCGGGTTTCATTTTTGATGATGAAGAGATGTTGGTTGATGGTGACTCGATTGAAGACACCAAATCAGCATTGGTATTAGAAGATTTGATTGGCCAAGTGCTGTATAGCGTTGGTGGCTCTGATGATAGCGAAGCTAAGGAGTAGGCACATGTTAAAGAGGAATAACTTATTGAAGAATCATAACTTGTTGAAGGTATGGTTTCTGACAGCAGTCGCTTTTCTGATGTCGGCTCAAGCTTTTGCTGCAGAGTCGATTGATCGTACTCAGCCGTACCAGATGATGACTCAAGTAGCAGAAGTTGCATTTGATCGTTTGAAGAGTGAACAAGACAATATCCACCAAGACCCAGAACTATTGAAGGTCATCGTGGAAGAAGAGTTGATGCCTTATGTGAATGCGCAATATGCAGCACTTAAGTTACTTGGGCCAAACTTGAAAGGCGCAGATAGAAAAGACGTGCGTGTATTTATCGACTCATTCCGTAAATACCTGGTTTCTTCCTATGCTCAAGTTCTGACTCAATATACCGATCAGACAATTGAATTTGGTCCTGAACCAAAAATCAAAGCTGATAGCCGTATTACCAGTATCAAGGTAGACATCATCGATTCGCCACGACCTAGCATCAAACTTGAGTTTAAGCTTCGTAAAGACAAGAAGTCGGGTGAGTGGAAGGCATTTGATATGGTTGCCGAAGGTATTAGCCTGTTATCGAGCAAGCAGTCAGAGTGGAATACTAAGATTCGTCAGGAAGGCATCTTACAAGTTGCCGACGAACTAGAGAAACTGGCCGCACAACCGATTCGCTTTGAGAGTAACAAATAATGAGCCATTCTCAATGGCAAGCACTAAGCTCTAGAGAGTATCAGCTGCTCGGTGATATCGACCGAGACAGTGTCCCTGCAATCTGGCGTATATTGGAAAAGTGGCAAACAACGGAATCGAGCGTTGAAATTGACCTTAGCCATATAAATCGAGTCGATTCAGCAGGAATGGTGATGCTAATTCACTTATTAGAGCATGCAAAAAATCAAAACTGTCATATAATGCTCAGTTTCGTGCCAGAACAATTACGAACGTTGTTCCAATTGAGCAATATCCAGCCAATGATGGCAGAACACATAAAAAATTAGGCAGGAGCTATTTGTGGACAGCACAAAAGTACAAGAATTATTAGCAGAGGCACTGAACCTTCAAGAGATTTTCGTGAAAGGTGAAGGCAGCCATTACGAAGTTGTTGCAGTTGATCCATGTTTTGACGGCATGAATCGAGTTAAGAAGCAGCAACTAATTTACGGCCCACTAATGGAATACATTCAACGCAATGACATCCATGCTCTTTCTATTAAGGCTTTCACGCCAGAAGAGTGGGAACGTGATAAGAAACTGATGTCACTTTAAGGTTTATGATGGAAAAGTTTCGAGTTATAGGATCAGACAAGCCGCTAAGCGGTGAAGTGACGATCTCAGGCGCAAAAAATGCAGCGCTACCAATCCTATTTGCTTCAATTCTTGCTGAAGAGCCAGTGGAAGTAAGTAACGTTCCTCATCTACGTGACATCGATACTACGATGGAACTACTAAAGCGTCTCGGCGCAAAAGTATCACGTAACGGTAGTGTTCATGTTGATGGCAGCGAAATTAATGAATTTTGTGCGCCTTACGATTTAGTAAAAACAATGCGTGCATCTATCTGGGCTTTGGGGCCGCTAGTTGCTCGTTTTGGTGAAGGCCAAGTGTCACTTCCTGGTGGTTGTGCGATTGGCGCTCGTCCTGTTGATCTGCATATCCATGGCCTAGAGCAGCTAGGTGCAACGATTACGTTGGAAGATGGTTACGTTAAAGCAAGCGTTGATGGCCGTCTGAAAGGAGCGCATATCGTGATGGATAAAGTAAGCGTTGGCGCTACGATTACGATCATGTGTGCAGCAACACTAGCGGAAGGTACAACAGTATTAGACAACTCTGCGCGTGAGCCTGAGATTGTTGATACGGCTGATTTCCTAAACAAGCTGGGTGCTAAGATTTCTGGCGCAGGTACAGACACGATTACTATTGAAGGTGTTGAACGCCTTGGTGGTGGTCAACACTCTGTAGTTGCTGACCGTATTGAAACAGGCACGTTCCTTGTTGCAGCAGCAGTGTCTGGCGGTAAAGTTGTTTGTCGTAACACTAACGCTCATCTTCTTGAAGCTGCATTAGCGAAGCTTGAAGAAGCGGGTGCGAAGGTTGAAACGGGCGAAGACTGGATCAGCCTTGATATGACAGGTCGTGAGCTGAAAGCGGTGAAAATCGTAACAGCACCTCACCCTGGTTTCCCAACCGACATGC
The DNA here is from genome assembly GCF_024347515.1 of Vibrio gigantis. Lineage (NCBI taxonomy): Bacteria > Pseudomonadati > Pseudomonadota > Gammaproteobacteria > Vibrionales > Vibrionaceae > Vibrio > Vibrio gigantis. The sequence continues at coordinate 3,159,279 of NZ_AP025492.1, read as the reverse complement.
AAGCTCAGTTTACTCTGCTTAACATGATGGCGAAGGGCAGTGGTGTTATCACTGAGACTATCTTTGAAAACCGTTTTATGCACATTCCTGAATTACAACGAATGGGTGCGAAAGCGGAAATCGAAGGCAACACGGCTATCTGCGGTGAAACGGAAAAATTGAGCGGCGCTCAAGTAATGGCAACGGACCTTCGTGCATCTGCGAGCCTTGTTATTGCTGGCTGTATCGCTCAAGGTGAAACCATCGTTGACCGTATTTATCACATCGATCGTGGCTACGATAAGATTGAAGATAAACTGTCAGCCCTAGGCGCAAACATTACACGATTTCGTGAGTCTAGCTAACTTAGGTTAGTGAGTTCATGAATCAGTAAGATGAAAACACAAAAGTCGGAACCTTGGTTTCGGCTTTTTTATAGTTGTATTTACCGCCAGTGAATCTATTGCCAGTGTTTCTTTGTGCGAATAGATGAATCTGCTTAGCGGTTGGTGAGGAACAAAATGATAGCAATATTACGTATTTTCGCAGTGGCGATATTTGCGATTCTTATGTTTGTATTTGGGTGTGGTTACTGTTTACTGAGCCCACGTAATCCGAAACACGTATTTACCTTCGGTCGTTACTTCGGCCGTATGTCGAAAATTTTCGGCATGAAGTTAGAACTTCGTATCCCAGAAGATGCTTATTCTCGTGGCCAACATGTTTATGTGGCGAACCACCAGAACAGCTGGGATCTATTCACGATTTCATCAGCGGTAACGCCTAAAGTTGTGACGGTTGGTAAGAAGAGCCTAGTGTGGATGCCGCTATTTGGTCAGCTTTACTGGCTGACGGGTAACATTCTTATTGACCGTGCTAACCGCAGCAAAGCGGTGGGTACCATTGATCAGGTAGTGACTAGCTTAAAAGAGAGCGACGTTTCAGTATGGATGTTCCCTGAAGGGACGCGTTCTCGTGGTCGTGGTTTGTTGCCGTTTAAGACGGGCGCTTTTCATGCGGCAATTGGCGCTGGTTTACCGATTATCCCTATCGTGTGTAGCTCAACAGGTGGCGTGAAGCTAAACCGTTGGAACAATGGTCATGTGATTGTTGAGATGCTGCCACCTATCAGCACAGAAGGTTTTGATAAGTCTAACGTTCGTGAACTGGCTAATTTAGCTCGTGAGCAAATGGCGGCGAAACTTGAAGAGCTAGACAAAGAAGTGGTTGAGCTCAACAAGAAGTAATTGAGCAAAACGCTGAACAATAAAAAAGGTTGTCAAATGGGCAACCTTTTTTGTATCTGATAAACACTCAGCTTTATGCTCAGACGCTTACTATAGATTTAGGTACTAAAGACTATTTGCGAACCGCAATAGCTTCGATCTCGATACCTACATCTTTTGGAAGGCGAGCTACTTCAACACATGAACGTGCAGGGTAGTTTGCTACGCCGTGCTCATCGAAGAATTTGCCGTAAACTTCGTTTACTGTGCCGAAGTCGTTTAGGTCTTTAACGAATACCGTTAGTTTTACGATGTCTTTTACAGTCAGGCCTGAAGCTTCAACAACTGCTTGAACGTTGTCTAGAGATTGGCGAGCTTGCACTGCGATATCAGCAGATACTTCACCAGTTGCTGGATTTACTGGGATTTGACCAGAAGTCAGTACCATGTTGCCAAGGTCAACACCTTGTACGTATGGGCCGATTGCAGCTGGAGCAGATTCTGTGTGAAGTACTTTAGTCATTGGTTTATTCCATCAGTTATTAGATAAAAATCGCTTTTCAGTGTGCCTTCAAACTTAGGCTAGGTAAAGCGCAAAATACCCCGTACAGGCGAGGTATTTGATAGTTTTTGCGTTCAAACGGGTTGCCGTATGACGTTATCTTTCTGTCACGATTTCGCGAGAGAAAACTTTTTCGCAATACTTACACTTCAATCGAATATCTTCTTTCTTTTCAAAGATCTTAAAGCTGCTTTCAACAGGCTCGTTGTGTGTAATGCAGTTAGTGTTTGGACACTCGAACACATCGTTGATTTGCTCTGGAAGTTCTAAGGCTAACTTCTTAACTACTTCGTAATCTTCGATTTGGTTCACTGTTGCGTGAGGTGCGTAAAGTGCCAGTTTGCTCGCCTGTTCTTCAGTGATAAACACATTCTCAATCTTAAGTAGGTCTTTTCCACCTAGTGCCGATGAAGGTAGATTTAGGCCAATGGTCACACGCTGGTGAGAGTTGTGCATATCGAACAGTTTTAGCACCTTGATCCCGATGTTCGCAGGGATGTGGTCGATAACAGTACCGTTTCTGATTGCTTCAACTTTTAATTGAGTCTCTTTAGACATGATATCTCTCCTCTACAGCGTTTCGTTAAGAACAAGGGCTAGCAATGCTTCACGCGCGTAAACACCGTTCTCTGCTTGCTGGAAGTAGTAAGCGTAAGGTGTTTTATCGACATCGACAGTAATTTCGTCAACGCGAGGAAGAGGGTGTAGCACCTTCAGGTTATCACGTGCGTTTTCTAGAAGCGCAGCCGTTAGGATGTACGCTGATTTGATGTGCGCGTATTCCGACTCATCAAAGCGCTCTTTTTGAACTCGAGTCATGTACAGAACATCTAATTCAGGAATCACATCTTCCATGTCAGTTAGTAGTTGGTACTTGATACCCGCTTCATCAAGCTCTTCACAAATGTAGTCAGGCATCGCCAATGCTTCTGGCGCCACAAAGTAGAAACAGATGTTGTCGAATTTCGCGAGTGCTTGAGTCAGAGAGTGAACCGTACGGCCGTATTTAAGGTCACCAACGAATGCCACGTTTAGGTTATCTAGGCGGCCTTGTGTTTCAGCAATAGAGAACAAGTCTAATAGCGTTTGTGTCGGGTGTTGGTTTGCACCGTCGCCTGCATTAATAACCGGTACGCCGTTAGAGAACTCAGAAGCTAGACGTGCTGCCCCTTCTTGAGGGTGGCGCATTACGTAAGCATCAACGTATGAAGAGATAACTTGCACTGAGTCTGCTAGCGTTTCACCTTTCTTCGCCAGTGAAGTATTACCGCCACTGTCGAAACCAATCACATCACCACCGATGCGTTGAATCGCAGTTTCAAAAGAGAGACGAGTTCGTGTTGAAGGTTCGAAGAAGCAGCTGGCAACAACTTTGTTCTTGATGAGTTCTGGGTTTGGTTCAGCTTTAAGTTGACCTGCCGTTTGAACAATTAATTCTAGCTCTTCACGAGAAAGCTCTGGAATTGAGATGATGTGCTTTTGATAGAGCGAATTCGCCATGATCTTCTTCCCCACAATAATGTATTGGCCATAAAAAAGCCCCCCATAATGGGAGGCTTTAAAAAAGTGCTGAAAAGCAGAATAGACGGCCTGGCAAGCATGCTAGCTTGCGAGCAATATTAGGTGTTTTCACAATTTTATTATGTGTTATCACTATATTGGTTGGCGTCATTTTCACTACTCTCAGACAAATTGCCGAGAATTATACGCTTTCAATTTGTGAGCGCAAGCGATTACATCAAGCTTTTGTTTACTTTCATTATTGTCTATTGACCAAGCGTCGCGACCATCACCGCCTTGATGGTGTGCATACGATTCTCTGCTTCATCAAATACAATTGAGTAGTCAGATTCAAACACTTCGTCAGTCACTTCCAAGCCGTTCATTCCATACTTGTCTGCGACTTGCTGACCAATCACGGTTTCATTGTTATGGAAAGCGGGTAGGCAGTGCATGAATTTCACTTGAGGGTTGCCAGTCAGCTTAATGACATCCATATTCACTTGGTATGGTTTCATTACCGCTACACGTTCATCCCAAGCTTCAGGAGCTTCACCCATCGAAACCCAAACATCGGTGTATAGGAAATCACAACCTTTCACGCCTTCAGCAACGTCTTCAGTTAACGTGATTTTTGCACCAGTGTTTTGTGCAATGGCTTGGCACTCTTCGACAAGTTGCTCTTCTGGCCAAAATGCTTTTGGTGCGACAAGGCGAATATCCATGCCCATTTTCGCAGCACCGACTAATAGAGAGTTCCCCATGTTGTTACGCGCATCGCCTAGGTAAGAAAAGCTGATTTGATGTAGATGTTTACCGCGACCATGTTCGATCATAGTAAGGAAGTCAGCCAAGATCTGAGTCGGATGGAATTCATCGGTTAGGCCGTTCCAAACCGGAACACCAGCGTATGCGCCAAGATCTTCTACAATGCTTTGGCCAAAACCACGGTATTCAATGCCGTCGTACATACGACCTAACACACGAGCCGTATCTTTCATTGATTCTTTCTGACCAATCTGAGAACCAGAAGGGCCTAAATAAGAGACTTGAGCGCCTTGATCAAAGGCCGCAACCTCAAAAGCACATCGAGTTCGTGTTGATGCTTTTTCAAAGATCAAAGCGATGTTTTTACCGTTAAGCTTTTTCTGCTCTGTACCTGCATACTTAGCTTTTTTTAGGTCAGCAGACAGATCAAGTAAAAACTGAATCTCTTTAGGAGTAAAGTCGAGAAGTTTTAGAAAGTTACGATTGCGAAGATTAAAGGCCATCTCTCGCTCCTTGTGTATATAGAATCAATGAAGAACTCAGTTAAACATAAAAATGCTATATTTGTGAATATTTATTTCGTTAATTTGATAAAAAAGGCCAGTACGATGGTACTGGCCTAGATACGTTATTGTGTTTGCTCTATTGAATTATCAGCTTAGATGCCGTCTCTTTCGATAGGACAGCTCATGCAGCGAGCGCCACCACGACCACGACCTAACTCGTTGCCTGGAATTGTCAGAACTTCGATGCCCGCTTTGTCGTACTTCTCGTTGGTGTAAACATTGCGTTCATAACCGATAACGGTACCCGGTTTGACTGTCAGTACGTTATTAGCGTCGTTCCACTGTTCGCGCTCAGCTTCGTAGTTGTCACCGCCAGTCGTGATGATCTTCAGCTGATCAAGGCCTAGAGCCCCTTCAATTGCTGACAGGTAGTTTTCCGCTTTCTCTACGCGCATCTCACCATTTTCTTTTGGTGTTAGGCGCCAAGTATCTAGATCTTTGCGAACAATCTCAGGGTAGACAGAGAAAGTGTCGATATCCATGTGTGTCATCACTGTATCAAGGTGCATACAAGAACGGTGCTTTGGTAAATCGATAGCGATCACTTCGGTTGCTTGGCCTGATCTGAATAGGCTAGCCGCTAGGTTTTCGACACCTTGTGGCTTAGTACGCTCAGAAATACCAACCAACACTGCGCCTTTACCGATAACCAGTACGTCACCGCCTTCAATATTGGCGTTGTCGTAGTGCAGGTCTTCATCACCGAAGTACTTGATAAAATCTTGTCCGGCAAATACAGGGTGCCAGCGGTAGATAGCACGCAGATGATTCGTTTCACGTTGGCGAGCCGGTTTCATCATTGGGTTAAGTGATACACCACCATAAACCCAGCATGAGGTATCACGCGTAAATAGGTGGTTTGGCAGTGGTTCGATAACGAAATCAAGTGGGCGATGCATCTTCGGTAACATAGAAGAAGATTTAATAGGAAGCTCAGAGTAGGCCAAGCCACCGAGTAAGATCGTTGCTAGATGCTCATTATCCATTTGAGCAAGGTAGTTTCTTAAGTCACGGGCAAAAGTAGGTCCGTAACGGAAATCTGAGATTTGAGTATTCAGCAACCACTCACGAGCCTGAGGTACGGCAAGCGTCTCGACTAGTAGGTCATGCAGCAGTAGTACCTCTACGTCTTGGCTGCGCAGCGTTTCTGCAAAGGCATCATGTTCTTCACCAGCAGCTTCAACGGCAAGTACATCATCAAACAGAAGATCATGACAGTTTGAAGGGGTGAGGTGGGTGAGTGCTCTTTCAGGTCTATTTAGGAGAACTCGTCTTAATTGACCGACTTCGGAGCCAACGTACAGCTTACTCATTTTGCATCCTTACTATTAATCCAGCGTCTATTTATGACAAGCTTGGCCGTAATATGCAAGTTTTGGAGGTTGCGTAAATGCAAAGTATTTTTTGAATTTACGGTACTAAAAACTGGATTAATTTGATTTTTCGGGGTTAAATACTAATTGACCGGGTATCTAGTGAAACAACTGTTTTGAGGATCTATGCTCGATTTACTGTGTGCGAGAAATCTATTTTGCTTATTATTCGTGACTTTTTATTCACTATTATTCACTTTTTGATAGCAAGCTGGGATTTTATGCACCTTGAAACGGGTTGAACGTATGCATCTATGGTGACTAAGCACGCAATTTCTATTCAAATACGCTTGAAGCGACAATAAAGATGAAATGCTAAAATAGACGTCAGTTAATAAAATGTTGAAAATTTGTTTCTGTGATTTAGATTTCACTTTTGAATTGATATTGCCTCCGCTATCTAACGATAAACTTACCTTTCTAGGCCTGATCTGGGTGGCTTTTCTGGACGATCCATGCCATATTTCGTGGCAATCAAATTTGATCTTTTCATAGTCAACACTCTGGAGCAGACACATGTCTCACGAAGATGAATATCTATCAGTAGCGGAATTAATTGAATTTCAAAAGGAAGAGACTCGCGACATCATTGCAGCACTAATTGAAGATGGTAGCGATCCTGAAGCTCTATACGATATCGAGCATCATCTATTTGCTGAAGATTTCGAAGTGCTTGAGAAAGCAGTTGTTGAAGCATTCAAAATGGGCTTTGAAGTGCTTGAAGCTGAAGAGACAGAAGACGAAGATGGCAACAAGCTACTTTGCTGTGATGCAACCATGCAGTCAACTCTGGATGCTGAAGCGATCGATGCGCAAGTTGAGAAGCTTGTGAACCTTGCAGAGAAATTCGACATTATCTACGACGGCTGGGGCACTTACTATGAAGGTGAAGATGCTATCTACCCTGACGAAGATGATGAAGGCGAAGAGTAATTTCTTCCCAGTTTGAAAGAATGCCGGCCTAGAGCTGGCATTTTTTTACCCTCAGAAAAATAAATGTCTTTAAATGCATTCATTCATTATAATGCGGTCAAAATTGATCTGGCTCAAGGAATGATATGCGGTTACTTCTCGATGGTCTTTGGCAAATTTCGCCACTGACGGATCTCTCTATCCCACAAGATGACATTACCTTTCCTGCTCCATTAAGTTCAAAGCTTCCTGATAGCTTAAGTGAAGATGAAATCGCAGAGCAAGAGTGGCACCTGATGCATGACATCGAAGTTGATGATGCTATGCTGGCGTGCCCATTCGTTGAGTTGGTCGTAGCAGGTGTCGATTACTTTGCTGAAGTGCGACTCAATGGTGTAGCTGTGTTTGATTGCGATGGTAGCCAAGCTGAATATCGCAAAGACATCCGCCCTTACATGCAGCCTGGTCGAAATCGTTTTGAGATCCTGTTTCTTGAAGAAGAAGAGAGCTTATTGCTCGAAGAGGATATGGATGAGTCTATATCTTCGCAGGCTATCGCTAAATCTGATTCACGCATCGGGATTTGGCAAGCACCGTACCTGCAGTTCGTTCGAAATGTGAAACTAGATCAAGTTGTCACAGAGCAGATCTGGCACCATGGTGGTGGCTGTGAGTTTAAAGTGGATGTGATTTATCAGACATTAAAAGCAGGTTTGGTATCAGCATCAATCAAGTTCAACGGCATGACTCTCGTAATGCCGATAGACGTGCGTGCTGAGCATACCGGCGTTGTGTTTCAGGTGGAGGCTCCCATGATATTTAACCTTGAGAAGCCTAACCCTAAGCACTTATACCAGTTAGAAGTTGAACTCGATGGGCAAAAAGAGAGCTCTTTCGTTGCCTTAAATCCAGCGTCTTGCGTGAGTAACTTTTTACGTTAAAAGCTAAAAACTAGCATTTGATACTTATAGCGCTTTGGCCATGACAACTTCACAAGCATCATGGCCTGTTTCTCCCCAAGCAGAATCAAGGTGTTCAAACTTGAGCTTTTCATAGAGTTTTACAGCAGCACCCAAACATTCCGTGGTTTCCAAGTACATGTGTTGGTAGCCAAGTTGCTTAGCCAGTTTTAGGCTTTGAGCAACGATGCGCTTTGCCAAACCTTGCCCTCGGGTTTGTGGTAGGAAGTACATTTTCTGTAGCTCACACACATCTGACCGGCCTGCTAATGGTGCAAAACCGCCGCCACCGACTACCGCACCTTGATATTCGATCACCCAGTACATTGCATTCTCTTTGTTATAGACAGAGTACATGTCATCAAGAGTAGGATCGGCGACGCCATAACCTTTATCTTCTGTTAGTCCATGCTCCGCTGAAACTTTACGAATCACATCGGCTAACTGCGGGTTATCTGATTGAGTGAGTGGACGAAGTATGAACTCGTCAGCTTGGCAGACATTCGCTAAACCTTTTAAGTAAGTTTCTAATCCAACTTTTAGCTGTTGTTGCTCATCCTCATTGAGAGTCATCAACATGCCTTCGAAAAAGGTGTTTTGTTGCACGTCTAATTGACTCAACATGCCTTGCCCAAGAGATGTTAGCGTCACTAATTGGCTGCGTTTGTCTTTTGGGTTTTCGATAGCTTCTACCAACTCAAGCTTACTGAGACCTGTCACTGTTCGACTGGCATTAGATTTATCGACATTGAGCTGTTGTGCTAATTGATTGATAGTTAAAGGCTGGAGTTGGATCTCACTTAATGCATGAGCTTGGACAGGAGTGAGCGTGACCTCGCCACATTGTTTATCAAGCATACCCAGTAAGCGCACGGCTTGACGGGAGTATTGTCTTAGTTTTTGAGCATCCATAATTTTTACCTTTAAATAAAGTTGCGCACCGCAATTAAATTAATTGCGGTGCGCAACTTTGTCAATGGTAAATTCTCTTAATTAAGCATGTTGGTGCAAACAGAACTGAGGTTGGGCTGTTTGTCTTTCTGCTTTTCGTAGCCACACTTTCTCATGGAAGTAGTAAGCAACTGTATTTAAAGTTGGCTCAAGCAAAGCCATCACGCCGCCGATGAAGGCATCGCCAGTCAATAAGTAGACTACGGTAAAGGCAACACTAAAGTGAATGGTCGCAAAGCTTGCTGTTTTTAACTTTGTCATCCACTGACGAGCTTTAAGCGCTGGAACTTGAGCCCACGCCTTTTCGTGAAAATAGAAGGCGACCGTATTTACAGAGGGCTCAATCATGGCAATTAAGCTACCAATTAAGATGTCGCCTGTTAGTACGTAAGCGACACTAAATGCGATAGTAAAATGTAATGCAGCAAAGGTTAGTGTCTTTTTCATGATAATTACTCAATCGTTGTGTTGTTTCGATAGAGCTATTATTGAGAATTATTATCATTAAGTGAAATGGGTATTAGAGATTAATTTGATAGGCAAAAGCTATCAAAGAATTCTAGGGATAACATTCCCCCTAGTTAAGTGTAATTACATAGTGATAAATACCTTAGTAATGGTTATATAACCTATTGCTATTATTTGTACAATTTATGATGGATTCCTTTGATTTATTAATTTAACTGATTGATTAGCATGGCATGTTTCTATAGCGTGCACTCCTTCAATGCGCACTTAGATGCGCATGGCTTAATGATAAACGTTAGATGGAGTAAAAAATGGAAACCAAAGGGTTGGAAACTAAAGTTCACTTTAGTGGCAAAGGTAAAGAGTACTTTGGCATATGGATAGTCAATATTCTGCTATCAGTGATTACGCTTGGAATTTATTCTGCGTGGGCCAAAGTACGTAATAAGCGCTACTTCTACGGTCATACGTCGATAGCCGGTGATCGCTTCGAGTACCATGGGCAGCCAATGCAGATCCTTAAAGGCCGTGCTATTGCGCTTGTTTGTGTATTGGTGTGGTCGATTGCTGAACAGTTCTCTCCTGAGCTCTCTTTAGGGCTGATAGTGGCTTTTGTTCTGCTACTACCTTTACTTGCTCGCAGCAATGCGCGCTTTGATGCGGCAATGACAAGCTTCCGTAATGTGCACTTTTCGTTTCACGGTACAGTTGCTGGTGCGTACTGGTCGATTCTAGGCCGTGGCACGCTTGCCATGCTTGGTTTTGTCTCAGCTATGGCTGCTGTGTTCTTTACGATGAGTCTAAATATGACCGTTGGTGTAGTAGCCATACTTATACTCTTACCTGCTTATGTCTATCTGCAGGCTTGGTCTTTGGTTGGTATTGCTAATTATTTCTCGAATGGCTACCGCTATGGTGAGCGTCAATTTAGCGCAGATTACAAAAACGCGTTTTACTTCAAGACCTATATGATCGCGACGCTAGCGTGGCTTGTTATTACGGCGGTCTTAGTTGCGGCCTTCTTTATGATGGCTGGTATTAATCTGATGAGTAACCCAGAATCGTATCTTGATCTTATGGGGCATAGTGATCTAGCCGTTATCATAATTGGCTACTACTTTGGTTTCATTGCTATCGGTCTGGCAGTAGGCGCGTATCTGAAAGTGCGTGTTCGAAACTACACACTCTCGCAACTGGTTCTTCAATCCAGTGAAGCTGAGAGTGAGCCTAAGTTTACTTTTGCTTCGACTCTGACGGTTAAAGGTTACGTTAGCTTGGTTGTGGTTAACTTCTTACTTCAAGTCGTTACGCTAGGTCTTGCTCGTCCTTGGGTTATGGTAAGAACGATGAACTATTTAGCAGACAATACCTTTGTTTACGGCGCTCTCGACTTGCTGGTAGCTACTGACCAAGATTCTGATGTCAAGTCAGCGGTTTCTGATGAGGTTGCACAAGCCTTTGATGTCGATCTTGGTATTGGCTAATGCTATCCGGTGTCGCTCATCCGCCTCGCAGTTCTGAACGCTGTGAGGCAACATTAGAGATATCGCTCGACGGTATGTTGGTGATTAATGCCTGTAATCAACGCAGTTCAGCCAACGTCGCTGATGTGAAAATCAGTGTTGGCGTTGGCTCTACGCCAAGTAAGTTTACATTTCCTGACGGCTGGCTGTTTGTGGCGCAGCCGAGTGATGAACTTACGGCGTTTTTAAAACAGCATGGTCAGCGTGATTGGATGGGCAAGCTAGAGAAGAATGTTACGGCGATTCTGCTATCTTGTATCGTTATATTGGCGTTGACCATTGGAACATTCACGCACGGCATTCCTTGGCTAACAGATCAAGTGGTCACTTATCTTCCTGACTCAGCCTCAAAAATGGTAGAGGATAGGGTTTTAGTCTCTTTAGATGAGCAGTTGTTTGAGCCATCGAAGTTAACACTGTCGCAGCAAACTATGATCCGCCAGCGTTTCGAAAGCCATTTGAGTGCGCTCGATATTGATGAGGATGTCCGTTTGCTGTTTCGTTCCTCCGAGCTAGGTGCGAATGCTTTTGCTTTGAGCCACAGTACCATCATAGTGCTTGATGACTTAGTTGCACTAACGGAAACCGAGCAGCAACTGGATAGTATCCTGATGCATGAATTGGGGCATATTGAGCAACAACATGTCATGAAAACTATCGTTCGTTCTAGCCTGCTTTCACTTTCTGTCGCGATATTGACCGGTGAGAGCTCAGGAGTGATCGATAATTTAGCTGGGGTCGGGGTTTTTGTCGCCAATAATGGTCAGTCGAAACAGGCAGAGCGAGAAGCGGATAGATTTGCGTCGGATTCAATGTGGCAGATACATGGTACCAACAAGCCAATGATTGAGATGTTTGAATTGTTGCAAGGAAGCTCTGATGATGTGGCTGAATTACCAGCTTGGTTAAGCACTCACCCTGAGTTAACAGAGCGTATTGATTTACTGAAAAATGTCCAATAGCAATAACTGATAGGATCAAAAAAGGGCAGAATAATCTGCCCTTTTTTACATGCTTGAATTGGTAGGTTAATTTACCAATTACAGTGCAGCGATAGTCGCTTTTTGCTCTTCAAGCTTAACAAGAGTCTCTTGGTAGCCTTCAAGCTTCTCACGCTCTTTCGCGATAACCGCTTCTGGCGCTTTAGCAACGAAACCTTCGTTACCTAGCTTACCTTCGATACGCTTAATCTCTCCGTGAGTCTTAGCTACTTCTTTATCTAGACGAGCTAGTTCTGCATCTTTGTCGATAAGACCCGCCATTGGGATCATCAGCTCAGATTTGCCAACCAGTTTAGTTGCACAAGCAGGAGTCTCTTCACCATCAGCTAGAACTTTAATGTCGTCTAATTTAGCTAGAGAGTTAAGAACGATCTTGTTCGCTTCGATACGAGCAGCGTCTTTCTCATCAGCTACTTTGATCATTACTTCTAAGCCTTGGCTTGGTGCAATGTCGTATTCCGCACGTAGGTTACGGATAGCTGTGATAAAAGTCTTAACCCATTCGATGTCTTCTACGATCTCAGCATTGAAGTTATCTTCGTTAAACTGAGGAAGCGCTTGAGTCATGATCGTCTCGCCTTCAACACCGTCTACTAGCGGCTTAACGCTTTGCCAGATAGATTCAGTGATGTAGGGAAGAACAGGGTGAGCAAGACGTAAAGTCTTCTCTAGAACCGTGATAAGCGTGTAACGAGTCGCTTGTTGCTGAGCTTCAGTACCTTTCCAAAGAACAGGTTTAGTTAGCTCTAGGTACCAGTCACAGAATTGGTTCCAGATGAATTCGTAAAGCGTGTTTGCTGCCATGTCTAGACGGTAGTTGTCTAGGTGAGCGTTAAATTCTTTCGCTGCAACTTCAAACTGAGATTCAATCCACTTATCTGCTAGAGAGAATTCCATGTTTGCACGGTCTTCAATAGACAGTGACATGCCACAATCGTGCTCTTCTGTATTCATCAGTACGTAACGGCTTGCGTTCCATAGCTTGTTACAGAAATTACGGTAACCTTCAAGACGCTTCATGTCCCAGTTGATGTCACGGCCAGTTGAAGCCATCGCAGCAAGAGTGAAACGCAGTGCGTCAGTACCGTATGGTTCGATACCGTTTTCGAAAGTCTTACGTGTTGCTTTTTCGATCTTAGCAGCCAGTTTTGGTTGCATCATGTTGCCACAACGCTTCTCTACTAGCTCTTCAAGGCCGATGCCGTCAATCATGTCGATTGGGTCAAGTACGTTACCTTTTGACTTAGACATCTTGTCGCCGTTTTCATCACGGATAAGACCTGTCATGTAAACCGTTTTGAAAGGTACTTGAGCCTTGCCATCTTCGTCTTTCACGAAGTGCATGGTCATCATGATCATACGAGCAACCCAGAAGAAGATAATATCAAAACCAGATACTAGTACTTCTGATGGGTGGAATGTTTTCAGCGCTTCAGTATCTTCAGGCCAGCCTTGTGTGCCGAACGTCCAAAGTGCAGAAGAGAACCAAGTATCTAGTACGTCGTCGTCTTGCTTAAGCACAACAACAGGCGCTAGGTTGTTCTTTTCACGAACTTCTTCTTCAGTGCGACCTACGTAAACTTTACCATCGTTGTCGTACCATGCTGGGATGCGGTGGCCCCACCAAAGTTGACGAGAGATACACCAGTCTTGCACGTCACGCATCCACGCGAAGTACATGTTTTCGTACTGCTTAGGTACGAACTGGATTTGACCATCTTCAACGGCTTTAACTGCAGGCTCAGCAAGAGGCGCTGTGCGTACGTACCATTGGTCAGTCAGCATCGGTTCGATAACTACGCCACCACGGTCGCCGTAAGGCACGGTTAGGTCGTGATCTTTGATCTCTTCAAGAAGACCAAGTTCTTCGAATTCAGCAACAATAGCTTTACGAGCAGCAAAGCGCTCCATGCCTTGGTACTTAGCAGGGATGTCTGTTGAGTAAACATCGCTTTCTTCGCCGTTGGTTGTGAATACTTCAGCAGCATCACGGATATCAGCGTTGAACGTTAGGATGTTGATCATTGGTAGGTTGTTGCGCTTACCAACTTCGTAATCGTTAAAGTCGTGAGCAGGAGTGATCTTCACACAACCTGTACCTTTTTCCATGTCAGCGTGCTCGTCGCCTACGATAGGGATAAGACGGTTAACAACAGGAAGCAGGATTTCTTTACCGATAAGATCTTTGTAACGTGGATCTTCTGGGTTTACGGCTACGCCAGTATCACCAAGCATGGTTTCTGGACGCGTCGTAGCAACAACAATGTAGTCTTTACCATCAGCTGTTTTAACACCGTTCGCTAGCGGGTAGCGGAAGTGCCACATGAAACCTTTTTTGTCTTTGTTTTCAACTTCTAGATCAGAAATCGCAGTGTGCAGTTTAGGATCCCAGTTTACTAGACGCTTACCACGGTAGATTAGGTCTTCTTCGTATAGACGAACAAACACTTCTTGAGTCGCAGCCGATAGGCCGTCATCCATAGTGAATCGCTCACGATCCCAATCTACAGATGCACCAAGACGACGAAGTTGTTGAGTGATCGTGCCGCCTGACTCGCCTTTCCATTCCCAGATCTTGTCGATGAAAGCTTCACGGCCGTAGTCGTGCTTTGTTTTACCTTCTTCAGCAGCGATCTTACGCTCAACAACCATTTGAGTTGCGATACCGGCGTGGTCAGTACCCACTTGCCAAAGCGTGTTTTTGCCTTTCATACGTTGAGCACGGATAAGCGTATCCATGATCGTATCTTGGAACGCGTGACCCATGTGTAGGCTGCCAGTGACGTTCGGTGGCGGGATCATGATGCTGTAAGCTTCTTTTGATGTGTCACCGTGTGGCTTAAAGTAGCCTTTCTCTTCCCAAGTCTGATACAGAGCTTGTTCGATTGATGTTGGGTTGTATGTCTTTTCCATAGTGCTCTTAAACGGATACTGTGAATGGTTAATCGTGGTCAAACTTCATAAGTGAAGCTTCTTGAATCTAAATCCAAAGATAGCTTTAACTATGAGGTTTGACTATGGATGTTGAATCTCGATAGTTTGTAGCTGATATCCAGCCTGACGGTAAATTTTATACCTTTCTCGAGCGAGTTGCTTAGCTTTTTCTTCGCAAGGGACGAAGTCTATCACCTGAGCAAAGGCGTTCGCAAAGGTTGTATGATTATCAGCCAGATTAATTACTAGCTGACGATTCCAATTATGTTTGACGCCTTGGTAGCCGATTTCGATGTTGGTTGAATACTTTGGACCTTCACCAACCAAGTTATGTGCAATAAACTCATTGGGTTCGACTTGCCAGAAAACCTCAGCAATACGCTCTGCATGGTCTTTGTCATTGCAGTTGAGATAAAGTTTAGCGCCTTGTTTTGCAAAGTGCTGAGCAAGAAACAGCACATAGTGAGCAAAGCCATCTTTGCTGGCTTGCGGGCTGTCTGAAGGCACAATGTAAAATGTAGCAGTCTGCATACTTAATACTCGAACTGAAAATCGTGGATATCAATGTTACTTGGTTAACAGGATCTAACAAATAGCGCTTATTAAAAAAGGGCCCGTAGGCCCTTTTTATTATTTTGAAGATTGCTCTTCAGTCTCTTGGCCGCTGCGGTTCAATAAGAATTGGACTAGCATTGAGACAGGACGACCTGTCGAGCCTTTCGCTGCGCCTGACTTCCAAGCTGTACCAGCACTATCGATGTGTGCCCAGTGGTACTTCTTCGTAAATTTAGACAGGAAGCAACCTGCAGTAATTGTGCCGCCAGGACGGCCGCCAATGTTCGCCATATCAGCGAATGGGCTGTTTAGCTGCTCATGGTACTCGTCTGCCATAGGTAGACGCCATGCACGGTCACTTGCTTGCTCAGAAGCATTAACAAGTTCGTGAGAAAGTGGGTTGTGGTTCGATAAAACGCCACTGATGTGGTGACCTAGAGCAATAACACATGCGCCAGTTAGCGTAGCAACATCGACAACACAGTCTGGTTCAAAACGCTCAACGTAAGTTAGAGCATCACATAGAACCAAGCGACCTTCAGCATCAGTATTGAGTACTTCAACCGTTTGGCCTGACATTGTTGTAAGGATGTCACCTGGGCGGTAAGCATTGCTACCCGGCATGTTTTCACAGCCCGCAAGAATACCTACAACGTTGATTGGCAAATTAAGTTTCGCCAGTGCTTTCATTGTGCCGAATACAGATGCAGCACCACACATGTCGTACTTCATCTCATCCATGCCTTCACCAGGCTTAAGCGAGATACCGCCTGAATCAAAAGTAAGACCTTTACCAACCAAAACGATAGGTTTTGCATCTGGGTCAGCCGCACCTTTGTATTCCATGATAGACATCATAGATTCATTCTTAGAGCCGCGGCCTACCGCAAGGTATGAAGTCATACCCAGCTTTTCCATCTCTTCTTCACCGATGATCTTAGTCTTTACTGTCTCGTAATCGTCGGCTAAACGGCGAGCTTGAGAAGCAAGGTAAGCAGGGTTTGCGATGTTTGGTGGCATGTTGCCTAGATCTTTAGACGCTTTTACACCCGAAGCAATAGCAAGACCGTGAGAAATAGCTTTCTCACCAAGGCTCAATTCGCGACGAGTTGGTACGTTGAATACCAATTTACGTAGTGGGCGACGAGTCTCTGGTTTATTGCTCTTGAATTGGTCGAATGTGTAAAGACCATCTTTAGTCGCTTCTACCGCTTGGCGAACTTTCCAATATGTGTCACGACCTTTAACGTGCAGTTCTGTAAGGAAACATACGGCTTCCATAGAACCTGTTTCGTTTAGTGTGCTGATGGTTTTTTGGATGATTTCTTTGTATTGACGCTCGCCTAGCTCACGCTCTTTACCACAACCTACCAGTAGAACACGTTCTGAAAGTACACCAGGTACTTGATGCAGCAGTAGCATCTGGCCAGGTTTACCCTCTAGATCACCGCGACGAAGCAGTGAACTAATATAGCCATCGCTAATTTTATCTAATTGCTCGGCTACTGGAGAAAGGCGGCGCGGTTCGAATACACCGACAACGATACATGCGCTGCGCTGTTTCTCTGGGCTGCCACTTTTTACACTGAACTCCATGCGTACTCCTACATCCTGAAGACAAATCGAACTAAATGTTAGATAATAGGTTCTTACTTGTTGGATCCTATAATGGAACTAACCTTAAAGAAGAACGCTAACACTTAGCTAAAAATTTAAAAAAATAAAAGGTTCAACGGGAAATTATAGTGATTCAATCAAAAAAACAAGTTTTGTATAGGTAATTTGAGCGTGATTATTGTTAGATATTTGATCCGCGAGACAATCAAGAGCCAATTTGCGATCTTTTTTGTTCTCTTTCTCGTGTTTCTCAGCCAAAAATTCATCAGTGTTTTAGCGGACGCCTCTGATGGTGATATCCCTGCGAGTCTTATATTGTCGATTGTTGGCCTAAATATGCCAGCGATGGGCTTACTGATGCTTCCACTCAGTATCTATATTGGCATTTTGCTTACTTTTGGTCGCCTTTACGCTGAAAGTGAAATAGTGGTCATGAACGCCACTGGCATCGGTAATAAATTCCTGATTCAATCAGCGCTCTACCTAGCTTTGATTACGGCATCTGCAGCAGCCTTTAACTCATTTTGGCTATCTCCTTGGTCGCAGGACAAAGTTGAACAAATGTATGAAGAAGTAGCCGCAGAGAACAGCGTCGATTTGCTACCAAAAGGTAAATTTGAAGGTACTCCGGATGGCTCTTCTGTCGTATTTATTGATGATATCGACGGTAATAAATTAGAAAATGTGTTCGTTGCTCAAATGCGCCCTCGTGATTCAGTGTTGCCAAGTGTGATGTTCTCGAAGTCGGGAGACGTAAAAGAGCTCAGCGATGGTCGTCAAGTTATCGTGATGTTCGATGGTACTCGGCACGAAGGTATCCCTACACGCCTTGACTATAGGGTGACGCACTTTGAAGAATACGAAGGCCTGATCGGCCAGCGTGAAGTTAAGAAAAAAGGGCGAGATTGGGAAGCGATTCCTACACTTGATTTGATTGGTAACCCAAACAATAGTGCGAAAGCAGAGCTACAGTGGCGTATTTCTTTGGTACTTTGTATTCCACTATTGACCATGCTTGTGGTACCACTATCGGCGGTAAACCCTCGACAAGGTCGTTTTGCGAAAATCGGCCCTGCAATACTGATCTATCTCACCTATTTCTTAGCAATCAGTGCAACCAAATCTTCAATTGAAGAGGGGAGTGTTCCGGCGGTAATCGGCATGTGGCCAATTAATGCGTTATTGTTATTTGTCGCGATTGGTGCAAACTTTATGGATAGCGTGCCAGTAAGGCGTTTGAAAGAAAAATTCAAGAACAAAGAGGTTGGCTCAAGCCGTGTTTAAGATTCTCGATTTATATATAGGCAGAACCATCATCGCAACGACATCATTGGTTTTGGTGACGTTTGTTGGTCTCTCTGGGATCATCAAGTATGTAGAGCAGCTGAGAAAAGTTGGTCGTGGTACCTATGATTTATTACAAGCGCTGTATTTCGTTTTATTGAGTATCCCTCGTGATATCGAAATGTTTTTTCCAATGGCTGCGTTACTTGGTGCATTGATCGGATTAGGTATGCTCGCTGCGAGCTCTGAATTGGTAGTCATGCAGGCTGCTGGTTTCTCTAAGTTGGATATCGGCCTCTCGGTGCTTAAAACTGCTATTCCACTTATGATTGTGGTGACGCTGCTTGGTCAGTGGGGGGCACCTCAAGCACAGAAGATGGCTCGTGATTTAAGAACCATCTCGATTGCTGGTGGTAACATCATTTCGACCCAAAGCGGTGTCTGGGCTCGTGACGCTAATGACTTCATCTTTATCGTTAAAATCGATGATGAGAAGCTTTATGGTATGAATATGTGGCGCTTTGATGAGAACAAGGCTCTAAAGACTGCTATCTACTCTGAAGAAGTCGATTACGTTGGAGACAACGTGTGGACGATGAAAGATGTTGTAGTGACTTCTTTTGAAAATGAACTGCAGATAACTAAAGAGAATTTGCCGACATACACCTGGAAAACATCACTTGCCCCAGACAAGCTTGCGATAGTGACGGTTAAGCCGGAAGAGCTGTCATTAAGTGGTTTATATGATTACGTAACCTACCTCAAAGCGTCAGAACAAGACGCAGCTCGCTATGAATTGGCATTGTGGAGAAAGATAACTCAGCCAATCTCGATCGCGGTTATGATGTTGATGGCACTGTCGTTTATCTTTGGTCCTCTGCGTAGTGTAACCATGGGGGCGAGGATCCTGTCTGGTGTTATCGCCGGCTTTACCTTCTATATATCCAGTGAGTTCTTTGGCCCTGTGAGTTTGGTTTATCAAATACCACCGGCCTTTGGTGCGATAGCTCCGAGCGTGGTGTTCCTCGGAATAGCCGTTATGCTATTAAGGCGAAAACTGTAGATAGAAAAAAGGAAGGCATAACGCCTTCCTTTTTTGATCTTGATTGAAACTAACTTAGATCACGCTATCGAGCTTGTGGTAACACAACGACTTCGGTTTTTGCCCAGATATCGTGAAAGCCACGTTTTTCAGGATCGAATGGAACGCATAGGTTTGCTAATCCAAAACCTGATGTACTTAAGCGAATCAGCGCTTGAGTTACTGTGATAGCTGAGCCATCTTTGTTTTGAACGCGAAGTTTCCACGCTCTCATTCCCAGAGTTTGACCGGCTCGAGTCCAGAAGAACACAAAGAAGTAAACCCAAACGACCACTAAGTAAAAGGTGTATGCAGGGCTCCAAATTGGATGGTTGGTTAAGAAGTCACTAACATCGGCATAGCCGCTATGGTTAAAAACGCCAAGAGCCATGAGAGCGTGCAGCAGAGCGACAATGACGCCAGCCGCCAACATTTCAATAGCGATTACGATCAGAGCGTCATAGAACAATGCACCAAATCGGCGCATGATTCCTGCTGGTGGCAGAGTGTTTGTTGATGTCATGTGTTATTACTTCTTTAAAAATTGAGGCGTTAGAATATAGTTTAAGGCTTAACCTGAAAAGAGACATGACGCACAGCTTATGACTTAGTGGCGAAATTATCGGCAAACACACATGAATTCAAGTTTTTATACTTGCCACATCAGTTCGCATACGTATAATGCCAAACATCGAAAGGGCAATGCCCCAAGATAATGCCGGTATGGTGAAATTGGTATACACGACGGATTCAAAATCCGTTGCCTTCGGGCGTGGCGGTTCAAGTCCGCCTACCGGTACCATATATAGAAAGGTCGCTTTTATAGCGACCTTTCGTCGTTTTGGGCGTTTGTGAATTTGAAATCCAGCGTGTCGGCTTGGATGCAAGCCCAGTCAAGTCGCCTACTGGTACCATATTTTAAGACAGAGCCTCAACGAAAGTTGGGGCTTTGTTGTATCTGGAGTCTGGAAAGCGTTGCCTTCTCGGTAGCGGCAGGAATGCCTGTCCAATCAGTCCGCCTAAACCTGTACCATATATAGAAAGGTCGCTTTTATAGCGACCTTTCGTCGTTTTAGGCGTTTGTGAATTTGAAATCCAGCGTGTCGGCTTGGATGCAAGCCCAGTCAAGTCGCCTACCGGTACCATATTTAAATGATAAAGCCTCGACGAAAGTTGGGGCTTTATTGTATCTGGAATATTGGAAGTATTTTCTTCGTGGGGTAGAAGTAGTCCTTCAGTCAGACAAATCTTTATGTTTCATTCCTAAATCCATATTTTCCCTTTGCCATTTGATCTGTTAATAAATTAATCATCTTAAATCAGCCTGTTACCTTTAATTCTCTCTTCTATTGTCTATGTTTAAAGAAATAACAGAGGAGAAAGATATGCTAACTGTAACCCCTTACCTATTTTTTGATGGTCGTTGTAGCGAGGCGTTGGACTTTTATCATAAATGTTTTGGTGGAGTGGTCTTGTCAAAGCAACTCTTTAGTGATGCGCCACAGGTAATAGAAGGGGCTCAACCTGACTGGGTTATGCATGCAGAGTTCGAAGCTTTTGGTATGAAGCTTATGATGTCTGATGGGGTGAAAGCCAAGGAGCTTGAAGGGAACAACCTTGCACTTTCTCTTGTTACAGATGATACAGCGACTCAAGAGACAATCTTTGAAAAGCTCAAGCAAGGTGGGCGAATAATGACACCTCTAGCGGATACGTTTTGGGGAGCTCGGTTTGGCAAAGTAGAGGACAAGTTTGGTATACGCTGGATGGTGCACTGTGATTCTTTAAGTTGAACCTGTGAAATTGGATAGTGAAATTGCTGCTTGGTTTTATTAGAATTATAAATAGAGATTATCAATCAATATTATATATAAAAATGGGCAGCATAAAGATTACCGTAGATCGCATTCAGCCTGGTCTACATATACGACTCCCAGTAAAATGGAATGAACACCCATTTTTATTCAATAGCTTTAAAATCAAAGATGACGCTCAAGTAAAAGTAATTCGACATCTTGGGATTAAACACGTCTATATAAACCCGAATCAAAGTGACACTCCGCCTTTACCAGTTCACCATGCATGTGAGCAAGAAGTCGATATTGATTCGAAGGTAACTCTTGAAACGGAAAGAATGTGGAAAGAGAAGCATGAGCGTATCGAAACCCTTAGCTCTTACCGTCGCAGGGTGAGTCATTGTGAGAGAGAGTTTGAACGTTCGCTTGCTCGAATGCGCTCTGTGATGACCAAGATCCGCAACAGACCTTTAGATGCAGTGGGGGAGGTTAAGGCTCTTGTTGATGATATTGTCGAAACTCTAGTTAGCGATGATAACGTCACCTTGCATCTTATGAATGCTAAAGCGGATTTTGAAGACATCTACTTCCATACTCTAAATGTTTCGGTTGTTGCACTGATGATAGGTAAGGCCAAAGGCTATAATACACAACAATTGAAAGCTCTCTCCTTCGCAGCGTTGTTTCACGATATAGGTAAAATCAAAATACCAGTCGCGATACTAAGAAAGCAAAGTGCCCTGACGATACCTGAAGAGAACTATCTGAAGCTTCATACGAAATATGGTGAGGATATTGTTGCGGGAATAGATGACTTTCCTGACAGTGCACAAAAGGTGATAGCCCAACATCATGAAATGAATGATGGTTCTGGTTACCCCGAAGGATTAAAAGAACATGAGATTGATGAGTTTGCCAAGATTGTCGCTGTGGCTAATGCATTCGATAACCTTTGCCATGCTAAAACACAATCTCAACAAATGATCCCATACTTGGCACTATCTCATTTATATAAAAGTTGTAGACACCTATATAGCCAAGATAACTTGGGGCTGTTGGTTAAGTTCATGGGTGTTTACCCACCAGGAACAGTAGTACAGCTTTCAAATGATTCGATTGGGATTGTGATATCTGTTAACGCCAAGCATATGCTTTATCCGAATGTACTAATCTACGATCCTAGCGTGCCAAGAACCCAAGCCCCGATCATTGACCTCTTTATTAAAGAGATCAAAATCGTTAATGCCGTTCATCCCAACAAGTTACCTGAACAAGTTCGAGAATATCTAAACCCTAGGGCTCGCTTGTCTTACTTTTTTGATAATGGAGAGTAGTTATCCACAGGGTATTGTGGGTAATTTGTTCGGAAGTTGGGGTGGAAGTGGTATAAATAAGCCCTTGGTTGAAATGTCTTCGCTTAACCTCTTTTTTTAATAAAAAACGCATTTAATGCTTGCCAATAATAGCCGCATCTCTATAATGCCGCCTCACTGACACGGCAGACGCCACAAGGCTTCAGTGCAGAATGTTAGTGAAGGCAACTAGCTTTGAGTGATTATTCACTCCTACTTTTAGAAAGTAGAAATTAATTCCAAATAAGTGTTTGACACTGAGGATTAAGTCGCTAGAATGGCCGCCTCTTCCCAAGTGATGCAAGTCACAACGAAGAGAAGCTCTTTAACAATTTAAACCTATCAATCTGTGTGGGCACTCGTTGATGAATATCAAAACGTTATTACTTAGGTAATGACAGTTACTTCGGTAACAAAATTGATTTCAATGAACTGAGTGACCAATACGAATAATTACTTTCTTTATAGAGAGAGGTTATTTGGCACAGTCAATTCATTATCATTCTGTTGGAATGATAATAACTTTAAAATTACACAGTAGTTTTGAAGTCAGTATTCGTTGAGTCGACAAAATCTTAAATTGAAGAGTTTGATCATGGCTCAGATTGAACGCTGGCGGCAGGCCTAACACATGCAAGTCGAGCGGAAACGACACTAACAATCCTTTGGGTGCGTTAATGGGCGTCGAGCGGCGGACGGGTGAGTAATGCCTAGGAAATTGCCTTGATGTGGGGGATAACCATTGGAAACGATGGCTAATACCGCATAATGCCTACGGGCCAAAGAGGGGGACCTTCGGGCCTCTCGCGTCAAGATATGCCTAGGTGGGATTAGCTAGTTGGTGAGGTAATGGCTCACCAAGGCGACGATCCCTAGCTGGTCTGAGAGGATGATCAGCCACACTGGAACTGAGACACGGTCCAGACTCCTACGGGAGGCAGCAGTGGGGAATATTGCACAATGGGCGAAAGCCTGATGCAGCCATGCCGCGTGTATGAAGAAGGCCTTCGGGTTGTAAAGTACTTTCAGTTGTGAGGAAGGGGGTAGCGTTAATAGCGCTATCTCTTGACGTTAGCAACAGAAGAAGCACCGGCTAACTCCGTGCCAGCAGCCGCGGTAATACGGAGGGTGCGAGCGTTAATCGGAATTACTGGGCGTAAAGCGCATGCAGGTGGTTCATTAAGTCAGATGTGAAAGCCCGGGGCTCAACCTCGGAACTGCATTTGAAACTGGTGAACTAGAGTACTGTAGAGGGGGGTAGAATTTCAGGTGTAGCGGTGAAATGCGTAGAGATCTGAAGGAATACCAGTGGCGAAGGCGGCCCCCTGGACAGATACTGACACTCAGATGCGAAAGCGTGGGGAGCAAACAGGATTAGATACCCTGGTAGTCCACGCCGTAAACGATGTCTACTTGGAGGTTGTGGCCTTGAGCCGTGGCTTTCGGAGCTAACGCGTTAAGTAGACCGCCTGGGGAGTACGGTCGCAAGATTAAAACTCAAATGAATTGACGGGGGCCCGCACAAGCGGTGGAGCATGTGGTTTAATTCGATGCAACGCGAAGAACCTTACCTACTCTTGACATCCAGAGAAGCCAGCGGAGACGCAGGTGTGCCTTCGGGAGCTCTGAGACAGGTGCTGCATGGCTGTCGTCAGCTCGTGTTGTGAAATGTTGGGTTAAGTCCCGCAACGAGCGCAACCCTTATCCTTGTTTGCCAGCGAGTAATGTCGGGAACTCCAGGGAGACTGCCGGTGATAAACCGGAGGAAGGTGGGGACGACGTCAAGTCATCATGGCCCTTACGAGTAGGGCTACACACGTGCTACAATGGCGCATACAGAGGGCAGCAAGCTAGCGATAGTGAGCGAATCCCAAAAAGTGCGTCGTAGTCCGGATTGGAGTCTGCAACTCGACTCCATGAAGTCGGAATCGCTAGTAATCGTGAATCAGAATGTCACGGTGAATACGTTCCCGGGCCTTGTACACACCGCCCGTCACACCATGGGAGTGGGCTGCAAAAGAAGTGGGTAGTTTAACCTTTCGGGGAGGACGCTCACCACTTTGTGGTTCATGACTGGGGTGAAGTCGTAACAAGGTAGCCCTAGGGGAACCTGGGGCTGGATCACCTCCTTATACGAAGATATTTACGATGAGTGTCCACACAGATTGATATGTTTAAACAGTTAAGAGTAACCTATGTCCCGTTCGTCTAGAGGCCTAGGACACCGCCCTTTCACGGCGGTAACAGGGGTTCGACTCCCCTACGGGATACCATCTTTAAGTATTCTCTTTCGAGAGTCTTTAAAAATGGTTCATTTATGAATCAAGCTCTTTAACAATTTGGAAAGCTGACTGATTGATTACTTACGAGTAATTCAATCAAATTTAAAAGTTCTCAATGTTTACCTTTAAGGTAAACACAACAAACACATTCAAGTGTCTTGTATTCGAATCAATGTTTACATTGATTCACAATTGAGTCCGGCAAACAGTTATCAAGAATTAACCCTTCTTGATGACAACCAAAAACCTTGGTTAGTTGCCATACATTAAGACCCTTTCGGGTTGTATGGTTAAGTGACTAAGCGTACACGGTGGATGCCTTGGCAGTCAGAGGCGATGAAAGGCGTAATAACTTGCGATAAGCCCAGATTAGGTAGTAATAACCTTTTGAGTCTGGGATTCCTGAATGGGGAAACCCACTTACATAAGTAAGTATCCTGTTGTGAATACATAGCAACAGGAGGCAAACCGGGGGAACTGAAACATCTAAGTACCCCGAGGAAGAGAAATCAACCGAGATTCCGAAAGTAGCGGCGAGCGAAATTGGATTAGCCCTTAAGCTTTTAATGATGCAGGTGAAGAGTCTGGAAAGTCTCGCAATAAAGGGTGATAGCCCCGTAACCGACACATCATAATCAGTGAAAACGAGTAGGGCGGGACACGTGATATCCTGTCTGAATATGGGGGGACCATCCTCCAAGGCTAAATACTACTGACTGACCGATAGTGAACCAGTACCGTGAGGGAAAGGCGAAAAGAACCCCTGTGAGGGGAGTGAAATAGAACCTGAAACCGTGTACGTACAAGCAGTAGGAGCACCTTCGTGGTGTGACTGCGTACCTTTTGTATAATGGGTCAGCGACTTAATTTTAGTAGCAAGGTTAACCGTTTAGGGGAGCCGTAGGGAAACCGAGTCTTAACTGGGCGTACAGTTGCTAGGATTAGACCCGAAACCAGGTGATCTAGCCATGGGCAGGTTGAAGGTTGAGTAACATCAACTGGAGGACCGAACCGACTAATGTTGAAAAATTAGCGGATGACTTGTGGCTAGGGGTGAAAGGCCAATCAAACCTGGAGATAGCTGGTTCTCCCCGAAAGCTATTTAGGTAGCGCCTCGGACGAATACTACTGGGGGTAGAGCACTGTTAAGGCTAGGGGGTCATCCCGACTTACCAACCCTTTGCAAACTCCGAATACCAGTAAGTACTATCCGGGAGACACACGGCGGGTGCTAACGTCCGTCGTGGAGAGGGAAACAACCCAGACCGCCAGCTAAGGTCCCAAAGTATAGCTAAGTGGGAAACGATGTGGGAAGGCTCAGACAGCCAGGATGTTGGCTTAGAAGCAGCCATCATTTAAAGAAAGCGTAATAGCTCACTGGTCGAGTCGGCCTGCGCGGAAGATGTAACGGGGCTAAGCTATACACCGAAGCTGCGGCTACGTACCTTAGGGTATGTGGGGTAGGGGAGCGTTCTGTAAGCCGTTGAAGGTGGTCTGTAAGGGCTGCTGGAGGTATCAGAAGTGCGAATGCTGACATGAGTAACGATAAAGGGAGTGAAAAACTCCCTCGCCGGAAGACCAAGGGTTCCTGTCCAACGTTAATCGGGGCAGGGTAAGTCGACTCCTAAGGCGAGGCCGAAAGGCGTAGTCGATGGGAAACGGGTTAATATTCCCGTACTTCTTACAATTGCGATGGGGGGACGGAGAAGGCTAGGTGGGCCTGGCGACGGTTGTCCAGGTTCAAGTACGTAGGCGGGTGGTTTAGGTAAATCCGGACCGCTACTAACGCTGAGATACGATGTCGAGCTACTACGGTAGTGAAGTCATTGATGCCATGCTTCCAGGAAAAGCCTCTAAGCTTCAGATTGTAAGGAATCGTACCCCAAACCGACACAGGTGGTCGGGTAGAGAATACCAAGGCGCTTGAGAGAACTCGGGTGAAGGAACTAGGCAAAATGGTACCGTAACTTCGGGAGAAGGTACGCTCTTATCAGTGAAGTCCCTTGCGGATGGAGCAGACGAGAGTCGCAGATACCAGGTGGCTGCAACTGTTTATTAAAAACACAGCACTGTGCAAAATCGTAAGATGACGTATACGGTGTGACGCCTGCCCGGTGCCGGAAGGTTAATTGATGGGGTTAGACTTCGGTCGAAGCTCTTGATCGAAGCCCCGGTAAACGGCGGCCGTAACTATAACGGTCCTAAGGTAGCGAAATTCCTTGTCGGGTAAGTTCCGACCTGCACGAATGGCGTAATGATGGCCACGCTGTCTCCACCCGAGACTCAGTGAAATTGAAATCGCTGTGAAGATGCAGTGTACCCGCGGCTAGACGGAAAGACCCCGTGAACCTTTACTACAGCTTGGCACTGAACATTGAACCTACATGTGTAGGATAGGTGGGAGACTTTGAAACCGCGTCGCTAGATGTGGTGGAGTCGTCCTTGAAATACCACCCTTGTAGTTTTGATGTTCTAACGTTGGTCCCTGAATCGGGATTACGGACAGTGCCTGGTGGGTAGTTTGACTGGGGCGGTCTCCTCCCAAAGAGTAACGGAGGAGCACGAAGGTGGGCTAAACACGGTTGGACATCGTGTGGTTAGTGCAATGGCATAAGCCCGCTTGACTGCGAGAATGACAATTCGAGCAGGTGCGAAAGCAGGTCATAGTGATCCGGTGGTTCTGAATGGAAGGGCCATCGCTCAACGGATAAAAGGTACTCCGGGGATAACAGGCTGATACCGCCCAAGAGTTCATATCGACGGCGGTGTTTGGCACCTCGATGTCGGCTCATCACATCCTGGGGCTGAAGTCGGTCCCAAGGGTATGGCTGTTCGCCATTTAAAGTGGTACGCGAGCTGGGTTTAGAACGTCGTGAGACAGTTCGGTCCCTATCTGCCGTGGGCGTTGGAAAATTGAAAGGGGCTGCTCCTAGTACGAGAGGACCGGAGTGGACGAACCTCTGGTGTTCGGGTTGTCATGCCAATGGCATTGCCCGGTAGCTAAGTTCGGAATCGATAACCGCTGAAAGCATCTAAGCGGGAAGCGAGCCTTGAGATGAGTTTTCCCTGACACTTTAAGTGTCCTAAAGGGTTGTCGTAGACTACGACGTTGATAGGCAGGGTGTGTAAGTGCTGCGAGGCATTGAGCTAACCTGTACTAATTGCCCGTGAGGCTTAACCATACAACACCCAAGGGGTTTTGATGGACTCAAAGAAATACCAAACGCTTGAATGAGTTTGAAGAGAACGAAAAACAGCTTTCCGAATTTTAAAATTTGCTTGGCGACCATAGCATTGTGGACCCACCTGATTCCATGCCGAACTCAGAAGTGAAACACAATAGCGCCGATGGTAGTGTGGGGCTTCCCCATGTGAGAGTAGGACATCGCCAGGCTTTAATTTCGACTTTGTCTAGTTTCTAGACAAGTCACCATAGGGTTCTAAGTTTTCTTAGTATTTTATGTTGACTTTCAAAGTAGAAAGCGTATTATACGCGTCCTGCTTAAGTGCTAAGGCACTGAAAGCAAAGCTCTTTAACAATTTAAACCTATCAATCTGTGTGGGCACTCGTTGATGAATATCAAAACGTTATTACTTAGGTAATAGCAGTTACTTCGGTAACAAAATTGATTTCAATGAACTGAGTGACCAATACGAATAATTACTTTCTTTATAGAGAGAGGTTATTTGGCACAGTCAATTCATTATCATTCTGTTGGAATGGTAATAACTTTAAAATTACACAGTAGTTTTGAAGTCAGTATTCGTTGAGTCACAAAATCTTAAATTGAAGAGTTTGATCATGGCTCAGATTGAACGCTGGCGGCAGGCCTAACACATGCAAGTCGAGCGGAAACGACACTAACAATCCTTCGGGTGCGTTAATGGGCGTCGAGCGGCGGACGGGTGAGTAATGCCTAGGAAATTGCCTTGATGTGGGGGATAACCATTGGAAACGATGGCTAATACCGCATAATGCCTACGGGCCAAAGAGGGGGACCTTCGGGCCTCTCGCGTCAAGATATGCCTAGGTGGGATTAGCTAGTTGGTGAGGTAATGGCTCACCAAGGCGACGATCCCTAGCTGGTCTGAGAGGATGATCAGCCACACTGGAACTGAGACACGGTCCAGACTCCTACGGGAGGCAGCAGTGGGGAATATTGCACAATGGGCGAAAGCCTGATGCAGCCATGCCGCGTGTATGAAGAAGGCCTTCGGGTTGTAAAGTACTTTCAGTTGTGAGGAAGGGGGTAGCGTTAATAGCGCTATCTCTTGACGTTAGCAACAGAAGAAGCACCGGCTAACTCCGTGCCAGCAGCCGCGGTAATACGGAGGGTGCGAGCGTTAATCGGAATTACTGGGCGTAAAGCGCATGCAGGTGGTTCATTAAGTCAGATGTGAAAGCCCGGGGCTCAACCTCGGAACTGCATTTGAAACTGGTGAACTAGAGTACTGTAGAGGGGGGTAGAATTTCAGGTGTAGCGGTGAAATGCGTAGAGATCTGAAGGAATACCAGTGGCGAAGGCGGCCCCCTGGACAGATACTGACACTCAGATGCGAAAGCGTGGGGAGCAAACAGGATTAGATACCCTGGTAGTCCACGCCGTAAACGATGTCTACTTGGAGGTTGTGGCCTTGAGCCGTGGCTTTCGGAGCTAACGCGTTAAGTAGACCGCCTGGGGAGTACGGTCGCAAGATTAAAACTCAAATGAATTGACGGGGGCCCGCACAAGCGGTGGAGCATGTGGTTTAATTCGATGCAACGCGAAGAACCTTACCTACTCTTGACATCCAGAGAAGCCAGCGGAGACGCAGGTGTGCCTTCGGGAGCTCTGAGACAGGTGCTGCATGGCTGTCGTCAGCTCGTGTTGTGAAATGTTGGGTTAAGTCCCGCAACGAGCGCAACCCTTATCCTTGTTTGCCAGCGAGTAATGTCGGGAACTCCAGGGAGACTGCCGGTGATA
Organism: Vibrio gigantis; assembly: GCF_024347515.1. Classification (NCBI taxonomy): domain Bacteria; kingdom Pseudomonadati; phylum Pseudomonadota; class Gammaproteobacteria; order Vibrionales; family Vibrionaceae; genus Vibrio; species Vibrio gigantis. Next base: position 3,129,626 of record NZ_AP025492.1, on the reverse strand, counting down.
AACCGGAGGAAGGTGGGGACGACGTCAAGTCATCATGGCCCTTACGAGTAGGGCTACACACGTGCTACAATGGCGCATACAGAGGGCAGCAAGCTAGCGATAGTGAGCGAATCCCAAAAAGTGCGTCGTAGTCCGGATTGGAGTCTGCAACTCGACTCCATGAAGTCGGAATCGCTAGTAATCGTGAATCAGAATGTCACGGTGAATACGTTCCCGGGCCTTGTACACACCGCCCGTCACACCATGGGAGTGGGCTGCAAAAGAAGTGGGTAGTTTAACCTTTCGGGGAGGACGCTCACCACTTTGTGGTTCATGACTGGGGTGAAGTCGTAACAAGGTAGCCCTAGGGGAACCTGGGGCTGGATCACCTCCTTATACGAAGATACTTACGATGAGTGTCCACACAGATTGATTAGGTTTAGAAAAGTTAAGAGACGATATTGGGTCTGTAGCTCAGCTGGTTAGAGCGCTCGCCTGATAAGCGGGAGGTCGGTGGTTCAAGTCCACTCAGACCCACCAATATCGACCTAGATGGGGCTATAGCTCAGCTGGGAGAGCGCCTGCCTTGCACGCAGGAGGTCTGCGGTTCGATCCCGCATAGCTCCACCATCTTTAAGGGTTTTTCCCTAAGAATCTTTAAAAATGGTTCATTTATGAATCAAGCTCTTTAACAATTTGGAAAGCTGACTGATTGATTACTTACGAGTAATTCAATCAAATTTAAAAGTTCTCAATGTTTACCTTTAAGGTAAACACAACAAACACATTCAAGTGTCTTGTATTCGAATCAATGTTTACATTGATTCACAATTGAGTCCGGCAAACAGTTATCAAGAATTAACCCTTCTTGATGACAACCAAAAACCTTGGTTAGTTGCCATACATTAAGACCCTTTCGGGTTGTATGGTTAAGTGACTAAGCGTACACGGTGGATGCCTTGGCAGTCAGAGGCGATGAAAGGCGTAATAACTTGCGATAAGCCCAGATTAGGTAGTAATAACCTTTTGAGTCTGGGATTCCTGAATGGGGAAACCCACTTACATAAGTAAGTATCCTGTTGTGAATACATAGCAACAGGAGGCAAACCGGGGGAACTGAAACATCTAAGTACCCCGAGGAAGAGAAATCAACCGAGATTCCGAAAGTAGCGGCGAGCGAAATTGGATTAGCCCTTAAGCTTTTAATGATGCAGGTGAAGAGTCTGGAAAGTCTCGCAATAAAGGGTGATAGCCCCGTAACCGACACATCATAATCAGTGAAAACGAGTAGGGCGGGACACGTGATATCCTGTCTGAATATGGGGGGACCATCCTCCAAGGCTAAATACTACTGACTGACCGATAGTGAACCAGTACCGTGAGGGAAAGGCGAAAAGAACCCCTGTGAGGGGAGTGAAATAGAACCTGAAACCGTGTACGTACAAGCAGTAGGAGCACCTTCGTGGTGTGACTGCGTACCTTTTGTATAATGGGTCAGCGACTTAATTTTAGTAGCAAGGTTAACCGTTTAGGGGAGCCGTAGGGAAACCGAGTCTTAACTGGGCGTACAGTTGCTAGGATTAGACCCGAAACCAGGTGATCTAGCCATGGGCAGGTTGAAGGTTGAGTAACATCAACTGGAGGACCGAACCGACTAATGTTGAAAAATTAGCGGATGACTTGTGGCTAGGGGTGAAAGGCCAATCAAACCTGGAGATAGCTGGTTCTCCCCGAAAGCTATTTAGGTAGCGCCTCGGACGAATACTACTGGGGGTAGAGCACTGTTAAGGCTAGGGGGTCATCCCGACTTACCAACCCTTTGCAAACTCCGAATACCAGTAAGTACTATCCGGGAGACACACGGCGGGTGCTAACGTCCGTCGTGGAGAGGGAAACAACCCAGACCGCCAGCTAAGGTCCCAAAGTATAGCTAAGTGGGAAACGATGTGGGAAGGCTCAGACAGCCAGGATGTTGGCTTAGAAGCAGCCATCATTTAAAGAAAGCGTAATAGCTCACTGGTCGAGTCGGCCTGCGCGGAAGATGTAACGGGGCTAAGCTATACACCGAAGCTGCGGCTACGTACCTTAGGGTATGTGGGGTAGGGGAGCGTTCTGTAAGCCGTTGAAGGTGGTCTGTAAGGGCTGCTGGAGGTATCAGAAGTGCGAATGCTGACATGAGTAACGATAAAGGGAGTGAAAAACTCCCTCGCCGGAAGACCAAGGGTTCCTGTCCAACGTTAATCGGGGCAGGGTAAGTCGACTCCTAAGGCGAGGCCGAAAGGCGTAGTCGATGGGAAACGGGTTAATATTCCCGTACTTCTTACAATTGCGATGGGGGGACGGAGAAGGCTAGGTGGGCCTGGCGACGGTTGTCCAGGTTCAAGTACGTAGGCGGGTGGTTTAGGTAAATCCGGACCGCTACTAACGCTGAGATACGATGTCGAGCTACTACGGTAGTGAAGTCATTGATGCCATGCTTCCAGGAAAAGCCTCTAAGCTTCAGATTGTAAGGAATCGTACCCCAAACCGACACAGGTGGTCGGGTAGAGAATACCAAGGCGCTTGAGAGAACTCGGGTGAAGGAACTAGGCAAAATGGTACCGTAACTTCGGGAGAAGGTACGCTCTTATCAGTGAAGTCCCTTGCGGATGGAGCAGACGAGAGTCGCAGATACCAGGTGGCTGCAACTGTTTATTAAAAACACAGCACTGTGCAAAATCGTAAGATGACGTATACGGTGTGACGCCTGCCCGGTGCCGGAAGGTTAATTGATGGGGTTAGACTTCGGTCGAAGCTCTTGATCGAAGCCCCGGTAAACGGCGGCCGTAACTATAACGGTCCTAAGGTAGCGAAATTCCTTGTCGGGTAAGTTCCGACCTGCACGAATGGCGTAATGATGGCCACGCTGTCTCCACCCGAGACTCAGTGAAATTGAAATCGCTGTGAAGATGCAGTGTACCCGCGGCTAGACGGAAAGACCCCGTGAACCTTTACTACAGCTTGGCACTGAACATTGAACCTACATGTGTAGGATAGGTGGGAGACTTTGAAACCGCGTCGCTAGATGTGGTGGAGTCGTCCTTGAAATACCACCCTTGTAGTTTTGATGTTCTAACGTTGGTCCCTGAATCGGGATTACGGACAGTGCCTGGTGGGTAGTTTGACTGGGGCGGTCTCCTCCCAAAGAGTAACGGAGGAGCACGAAGGTGGGCTAAACACGGTTGGACATCGTGTGGTTAGTGCAATGGCATAAGCCCGCTTGACTGCGAGAATGACAATTCGAGCAGGTGCGAAAGCAGGTCATAGTGATCCGGTGGTTCTGAATGGAAGGGCCATCGCTCAACGGATAAAAGGTACTCCGGGGATAACAGGCTGATACCGCCCAAGAGTTCATATCGACGGCGGTGTTTGGCACCTCGATGTCGGCTCATCACATCCTGGGGCTGAAGTCGGTCCCAAGGGTATGGCTGTTCGCCATTTAAAGTGGTACGCGAGCTGGGTTTAGAACGTCGTGAGACAGTTCGGTCCCTATCTGCCGTGGGCGTTGGAAAATTGAAAGGGGCTGCTCCTAGTACGAGAGGACCGGAGTGGACGAACCTCTGGTGTTCGGGTTGTCATGCCAATGGCATTGCCCGGTAGCTAAGTTCGGAATCGATAACCGCTGAAAGCATCTAAGCGGGAAGCGAGCCTTGAGATGAGTTTTCCCTGACGCTTTAAGCGTCCTAAAGGGTTGTCGTAGACTACGACGTTGATAGGCAGGGTGTGTAAGTGCTGCGAGGCATTGAGCTAACCTGTACTAATTGCCCGTGAGGCTTAACCATACAACACCCAAGGGGTTTTGATGGACTCAAAGAAATACCAAACGCTTGAATGAGTTTGAAGAGACACTTTTAAATACAGTTTTCCAGATTATTTTGCCTTCAGTTTTTAAAAAAAGCTGAAAGTAAAAGCAAAATTTGCTTGGCGACCATAGCATTGTGGACCCACCTGATTCCATGCCGAACTCAGAAGTGAAACACAATAGCGCCGATGGTAGTGTGGGGCTTCCCCATGTGAGAGTAGGACATCGCCAGGCTTTAAATTTATTTTCACTTTAAAAAGTGAAGACAAAAAGTTTTCAGAATCGTTTTTAAATGATTCTTGAACTGCTGATATAGCTCAGCCCGGTAGAGCGCACCCTTGGTAAGGGTGAGGTCCCCAGTTCGAGTCTGGGTATCAGCACCATTATTTAGTTGATTTGATTAATCAAGTTAACAATAGAATTTGTTTGACGACCATAGCATTGTGGACCCACCTGATTCCATGCCGAACTCAGAAGTGAAACACAATAGCGCCGATGGTAGTGTGGGGCTTCCCCATGTGAGAGTAGGACATCGTCAGGCTCAAATTGCTTTAAGCTGAATAGACACTGCGGAGTGGTAGTTCAGTTGGTTAGAATACCGGCCTGTCACGCCGGGGGTCGCGGGTTCGAGTCCCGTCCACTCCGCCACTTATAGAGAAGCCCTGCTAGAAATAGCAGGGCTTTTTTACATTTGAATCATTCTATATTCTCCCTTCGGTCGAAAGAGTCCCGCTTGTGCGCGAGTCCGATGAAATGCCAGGCCAGCCACTTATTAGAAAGCCATGTATTATCACTAGGCTTTCGGTGTTTCTTAACGTAGATATTTAGAGCTTCTATCAACTAGCCCCTGCCTCCAGATATCCTAACCACAACTCCGCTTATAAGATCCGTTCAACATAGCGGAATCTTTTTACAGCTGGATAATGGCTTATCTTTCTTAGGGCTTGCTAATCTCAGTTATTAGCCTCTCCTATTTTTAAAAAGCTTGCTCATGTCTATTGTAAGTACGCCTTTTTAAGCTTTGAGTAATGATTTCTCGTGTGCTCAATCATATATCTAGTAATCATTGATAAATAACTAAGCTCCTTACATTCTATTTAATTGTCCGAACTCTACTCTTATTTCGAGGTTTGACTATTCAGTCACGACCCTGAAAGATTAATCGTAGAACTAGATTTAAAGAGTTTCTCGCAAACAACTTGGTATTCCGTCACTTAATGCTACAAGATGCTTCCTATGCAATTACATAGGCCTGTTGAAAGGGGAGTTAAGTAGTTTGACTCAGTTCAGGTCATATTGAACTGAGTGGCTTAAGAGGCTTATATTGCGCCACTCGGAAGGTTCACTATCAGGTAGTTCTCAATACTTACGCAGGAGTCTTGCGATCAAGAATAGTGCTATTAGAAAGCACTTGGCTATAGATACTTGTAAACAAAGCTTCTGGCTACTTTTATCCTCCGCCTCTATTCTGTTTGTCGCTCACAATCAGGATCTGTAATGATTAGCCAGAGGCTAGCGTAATTGCTACTCAACAGTCTTTTAGATAGTTTTGAAAGACTTTAGACGCGTCATAAATACACCTGAAAGATGAATCTCAACATTATTAATTTGCTTGCTATTTATGCCGTAGCTAGTCGTTGAATAAGAGGTGGGTTTTAGATTGAAGAGCATTACTAATGTGTAGCCAATTCGGGATGATATCTTTAGTACTGATGTATATAGAGTTGTATGAAGCTTATTAGTTACGACGACCCAATAGATATGGTGGAGATGTACTTCTTTACTCAACATTGGTTGTGGATATGTAGGGTTGGTTACCAGTGTCTGTGAGTTATTCATTTTATTGCTTGCTAGTCCAAGCTCTGTTTTGACCAATGCGACTAATATTAGATGGTAATTAACAAATCTCCCAAAGATCATGAATTGATAGTTTTAGTAACTAGACACATATCTAAAGGCTTAAAGGTAGCTTTATGAAATTGAGTTTTAACTTTGAAGATGCGAGCCAGATCTTTGTGGGATCTTTTGCTTTGGCTGTACCGATTTCTTTTTCTGAAGAAGCGTGGAAATTAGGGGAGACCTTACCCACAGCTAACTTATTGTTGCTGTTCTTGTTGTCTGCGGTGTTCCTTGGCTTTTATACGTATGAGAGTGTATTTCAGAAAGATATCATCGCTCGGTTACCTGTGTTTATTTTCAGAATTGTTATTGCTTATGTGATGACAGCATTGGTTGTTGCTTTGGTGCTGACTTGTTTGGATAAACTGCCTTTGTTAAGCGACCCAATTGTATCCATCAAAAGGGTGATCGTTATTTCTATGCCAGCGTCTATGGGAGCGATTGTGGTGGATAGTTTCGATAAAGAGTGAATCGTACATCGCTTCAATTTACGGAATCCACTAAGCCTTCCTGGAGCTTATTTGAATTCATTCTTCAGCTTTTCAATCCGTGTACTCATTACTAGCATTTTTCAGCAAGATAACAAAACTAGTACGTTTGTGACGACTGACTTTTTACAAGAGTGATTAGTTTGTTGCTGTGATAGCTTGAACAGAATTAAAGAGAAAAGTTTGATTGCTTTAGAAGAGTTGGTTTTTAAATAACATGAGGTAGTAGAAAGGGGTGAGTGGGCTTGTATGAATAAGTTTAGATCTTCAGATGCAAAAAAGCCGCATCAATGATGCGGCTTCTTTTAATTGGCTCCCCTTGCAAGACTTGAACTTGCGACATACGGATTAACAGTCCGCCGTTCTACCAACTGAACTAAAGGGGAATTGATGGTTTTATCTCTCATCAAGAGAATGGTGCCGACTACCGGAATCGAACTGGTGACCTACTGATTACAAGTCAGTTGCTCTACCTACTGAGCTAAGTCGGCATCATCTATCAAGAAGCTTACGCTTAATGATTAACTTGGCTCCCCTTGCAAGACTTGAACTTGCGACATACGGATTAACAGTCCGCCGTTCTACCAACTGAACTAAAGGGGAATTATTCTTAAAGCTTTAAAGAAATGGTGCCGACTACCGGAATCGAACTGGTGACCTACTGATTACAAGTCAGTTGCTCTACCTACTGAGCTAAGTCGGCACATAATATTTCTTTGTGCTTTACTGTTGTTGTCTAAGACACCAACAAATAAATTGTGGTGCCCGGAGGCGGAATCGAACCACCGACACGAGGATTTTCAATCCTCTGCTCTACCGACTGAGCTATCCGGGCGACGAGGTGTATTAAACGTGTTTTCGCGTTCTGGGTCAACATTAAATTGCAAAAAAAGTATCGTTTGATGTTTTTCTATACTTAGTGGGTTGTTTTTGCTCATTTGGGGTAAAAAACCTAGGTCTAGCATGCCCTAAAAGATAGTAAAACTACGGTTAACTACACTGAATGGGCACCGAAACAAAAAAAGCACGTATGAAAACGTGCTTTTTTATTTAGAAATTTCTAGGACGTTTAGCGTTTTACTTCAAACCTATTAACCCAAGCTTCTAATTCGTTGGAAAGGGAGGCGAGGGTTTGGGTACTGTTATGACTTTCTGTCACGACGTTGCTCAGTTGGTTACCGCTCTCTTCGATCATATTAATACGCTTCGATATATCATCACTCACCTGAGTCTGCTCAGCGGCTGCTGTCGCGATTTGATGACTCATTGATGAGATAGACTCTAATGCTACAACAATCTGTTGTAGTGCTTCAGAGGCGTTTTGAGACTCGGTTACGGTGCTTTCACTGGTCGCTGCACAAACTTCCATAGTTTGAATTGCGTTGCGAGATCCTTCTTGAAGGTTATTAATCATTAATTGAATTTCTTTGGTGCTTGATTGAGTTCGGCCTGCAAGGTTACGAACCTCATCTGCTACAACCGCAAATCCACGACCTTGTTCGCCAGCTCGCGCGGCCTCAATAGCTGCATTCAGTGCCAATAAGTTAGTTTGTTCTGCTATGTCACCGATAACGTCGAGTACTTTGACAATGTTGTTTACATCGTTGTCTAGGTTAGCTACAGCTTCACTTGCCGTGCCTAGTTGACCTGCTAGGCCTTGAATGTTGTCTACTGTGTTGTGAATAAGACGTTGGGTATGCTGGCTCTGTTTGTCTGCTTCATCAGTATTACGCGCTGTATCGCCCGCTGAATCAGCAACATTGTTAGCTGAAGAAGCCATTTCGGTCATTGCTGTCGCGATCATCTCAGTTGATTGCTGCTGAGTTTCGGTTAGTTGAGCGATAGAACCTGCACGATCTTCTACGCGCTGTAATTCGCCTCTTAATGCCAACATAGAAGCATTTAGGTTTGAGACTAGTTCAGCTAACGACTTACTCATTTGCTGGACAGCGTGATAGATACTGCCGTTTATCGCTTGAGTTTCGAAAGAGGTTTGAATACGGCCTTCTGCGACGGCTTGTACGGCTTCTCTTACATCTTTAGGCTCGCCACCAAGAAGTGTTAGCATGCGTTTAATCGATATGATTAAGCTCGATAGGATAAGGCCAGCAATCACGACGCAAAGGAAGAGCTGCCATTGAGCGGTAGACCAGAAACGAGCGTTAACTTCGTTGAAGCCAATACCTGTGCCGACAACCCAACCCCAATGCGGAGTTTTCTCTGCAATAGACAGTTTTTCTTCAATGGTTCCGTCTGGAAGCTTTTGCGTCCAGGTGTATTCAACGATCTGTCCAGTACGATTGCCAAGTACTCTTTGTATAAGTTGGCCAACACTATTGCCGTCACCGTCATTGAAGTCATTGAAGCTGGTTCCATGTAGCTGTGGATCTAGCGGTGTCGCGACAAATGTCATGTTTTCATCTGCAACGTAAACGTATTCATTGTCTTTATAGATGTTGTTACGCAGTAGGCGAGTAGCAAGTTGTTTTGCTTGTTGCTCTTCTAGAGTGCCATCAAGAGCCATTTTCTCAACTTCAGTAAGAATGCTGTATGCACTCTTAAATAGCTCTGTAACGCGAGCTTTGTTGTCCATGTTGCTAGCGACTCTCAAGGTCCATAAACCAGTAGCAGTCAGCGCTAGCAAGGCGATCAAGATGATGCCCGATAATAAGTAAGCTTGCGTTTTTAATTTCATATTTCCCCGCGCAGCGATTCAACAATAAGTATTAGGTATGTTTCATCGAATCTTAATCTAAGTCGTGTAGGGCAGATATCAGAAAGATATCAAAACATGATGAAGATTAAATTTACGAAGAAAAAAAAGTAACAGAACGAAAGCTTGTTTATTTTTATGTGTGACTATGAACGAGTTTTAAAGTTCTGGTTTAGTGAATAAATGGAGTTCGGGTCGCGAGATAGTGGGAAGTTAATTAAGAAGAAGATATTGTCGTGAGAATTAAGAGAGGCTTTATAGGGATTGCTAAGGTTAGATGCTGTGATCGAATAGATTTAGCTTTCGTTCAAACGAAAAAAAGCCAAGTCTTTCGACTTGGCTTTCTTGAATGTGGCTCCCCTTGCAAGACTTGAACTTGCGACATACGGATTAACAGTCCGCCGTTCTACCAACTGAACTAAAGGGGAATTACTTGTCTTAACATCAGGTCTATTAAGACCATTATTTGTTAAGTATCAAATAATGGTGCCTCGAGGCGGAATCGAACCACCGACACGCGGATTTTCAATCCGCTGCTCTACCGACTGAGCTATCGAGGCAAAAGAATGGTGCCGACTACCGGAGTCGAACTGGTGACCTACTGATTACAAGTCAGTTGCTCTACCTACTGAGCTAAGTCGGCACACTAAATTCTTTGCTTGAAGAGTAAACTCTTCGTTAAAACCTCATTAAAATGAAGCCCTTTAAAATGGCTCCCCCTGCGGGACTCGAACCTGCGACATACGGATTAACAGTCCGCCGTTCTACCAACTGAACTAAGGGGGAATTACTTGTCTCAACATCTGGTCTATTAAGACCATTATTTGTTAAGTACCAAATAATGGTGCCTCGAGGCGGAATCGAACCACCGACACGCGGATTTTCAATCCGCTGCTCTACCGACTGAGCTATCGAGGCAAAAGAATGGTGCCGACTACCGGAGTCGAACTGGTGACCTACTGATTACAAGTCAGTTGCTCTACCTACTGAGCTAAGTCGGCACACTAAATTCTTTATGCTTTTGTCCGTGTTGCTACTCCCTGTTAAAGAGTGTTGACACCAACAAATCAAATTGTGGTGCCCGGAGGCGGAATCGAACCACCGACACGAGGATTTTCAATCCTCTGCTCTACCGACTGAGCTATCCGGGCAACGGAGCGCTATTAAACGGATTTTCTGCATAACCGTCAACACCTTTTTTGAAAATAATTAAAAAAAACGTTCGTTAGTTGTTTTTTTATTCAAAAGTGAGGCTTACGTTTTACCTTGGTTAAAATCTTTCTTGAATTTTGTTACTTTTTCTAAGTATCGGCGCGACTCTTTATTTGGGTGCTTCTTGGTAAGTGCCCAGTACGCTTGGCTAGGTTGCAGCGAGTTTAGGTCTCGCATTGCTCGCTTTCTGTCCTTACTGAAGGTATTGAGTACGCCACCAGTACCGCCGTTGTATGCAGAAATCATGCTGTACTCAAGCGTTGTTGGGTGTTGCACGTCTTTCAAATAGCGATTTTTAAGGATGTAAAAGTACGCCGTGCCAGCATCAATGTTGTTTTCTGGATTGAATAAATACTCAGGAGTGGGTTCTCCAGGCTTGTTCTTTACCAGTTTAAATACGTCTCGACCTGCCGTTTTTGGTACGACTTGCATAAGACCATATGCATTCGCCCAGCTCACTGCATATGGGTTAAAACTACTTTCTGTTTTGATGATGGCGTAAATCAAGTCTTCAGGAATGTCATAACGCTGGGACGCTCTGCGGACGATATCGGCATATTGATAACTACGCTGACTCGCGTGATCGGCCACCATCGGAATCTCAACGTAGTAGGCTTTTTTAAAGTCGACTTCTTTGGTTTTGAGGTTATTAGCGATCAAGTAATCTGCGAATTGGTTAGCGCGCCATGTCCATTGAATAGGCTTTTTCTCTTGGTCGACGACCTGATTGTAGAGGAAAGGTTTACCTTCTAACTTGATGCTTTTTGAAGAGAATAGGTCGACATGCGCCGGATCATCTGGCGTTAAAAGCGTCGTCATTATCGCGTTCTTGAGGTGTTTTTTAGGCTCAGTTGAGGATACAGTTTCCACTGTTATCAGGCCTTCGCTAAAGTTTACTTCTGAGCGGCTCAAGTAATTGTCTATGTATTTCACATAGTTACTCTTACCTGCTATTTTTACTTCACTGCTGCCCCAGCGTTTTTGGATATTGCCAGAAAAGCTATTAATCAACGCATCCAGTGCACCTGTGTCTTTTTCAAACTGACCCGGTAGCTCTGCCAAGTTGCTTACGAATCGGTTGGTCGGTTCGTAATTAACATCATAAATGCTTTCGACAAATTCACGGCTGCAGCCTGTTAATAACATAGCTGTTAGGAAGTAACTTAGCTTTTTCATAGTTCCTCATACAAAAATGACATCGCAGCGTTAACCATGATGTCATTAAAATTTGCTTAAATAAATGTCTTATTCGCTTGGTGGAGTATAGCCATCAATTACGACATCTTTACCTTCGAAAAGGAAGTTAACCATCTCAGTTTCAAGAAGTTTACGATGCTCAGGATCCATCATGTTTAGCTTCTTTTCATTGATCAGCATTGTTTGCTTGCTTTGCCATTGTCCCCAAGCTTCTTTAGAGATGTTGTCAAAGATACGCTTACCTAAGTCACCTGGGTAAAGTTGAAAATCTAAGCCTTCAGCGTCTTTCTGGAGGCGAGCACAAAATACAGTGCGGCTCATAGTGGTTCCTCTTATCGCGTTCGTTGATTCAAACGTCGTCGTTCAGTTCAAAGGGTAGGCTCTCAATAAGCTGCTTCACAGGAGCGGCTAGGCCAATTTCTTCCGGTTTTGATAAGTTATACCAGAGACCTTTGGTCCCTTCCATTATCAAATCTGGTTGTTTATCTAATTTTACTAATACTGGTGTGATATCTAAGTGGTAGTGGCTGAAAGTGTGCCTAAACGCAATCATGGTCTTGATTGATTCGGTTTCAGCATCTTTGATCGAGCGAAGATCTAACTGATGTTCAATCTCTGCATTTTCATTTTGAGGGAAACAGAATAAGCCTCCCCAGATACCAGACTGAGGACGCTGTTCGAGCCACACTTGATTGTCGTGATAAAGAATCACAAACCATGTTTCTTTTACTGGTTTTTCTTTCTTAGGTTTCTTGCCAGGGAAGTCGAGTTGTCTATCAAGCTTCTTGGCTTCACACATGCTTTCAATTGGGCACAGAGTACATTTCGGCTTGCTACGAGTACAAACCATCGCTCCCATGTCCATCATTGCTTGATTGTACTTATCAACATCTTTTTTCGGAGTATGAGCTTCTGCATGCACCCAAAGTTGGTTTTCAACCTTCTTTTGTCCAGGCCAGCCTTCAACGGCAAAGCTTCTTGCAAGCGTTCGCTTCACATTGCCATCAAGAATCGCATGAGGAAGCTTATGAACGGAAGACAGCACTGCAGCTGCAGTAGAGCGACCGATGCCCGGCAGCGCGTTCATCTCTTCAATAGACAGCGGAAACTCACCACCATATTGTTCAGCAACAATCTTGGCAGCTTTGTGAAGGTTACGAGCTCGCGCGTAATAACCAAGCCCCGTCCATAAGTGGAGTACTTCATCTTGTTCAGCGTTCGCTAGGTCAATAACCGTTGGGAAGCGTTCCAAGAAGCGTTGGTAGTATGGAATCACCGTAGCAACCTGAGTCTGCTGAAGCATGATTTCAGATAGCCAAACGGTGTAGGCGGTTTTGTTTTGTTGCCAAGGTAATTCTTTACGCCCGTAGGCGTCATACCACTTTAATATGGCGGTTGCGAAAGGAGTCACGACATGCTCTATGCTTTGCTATTATTAGAAGCGAAATTGCACCACACTTAACGTTGGATGTAAAACAGACAAATTGTGTGGGAATTTATCCACGGAAAGACTTGCACCGAAGGCAATTCTTTGGATAATCCCCGCTTTGATTAATCAATGTGCAGGCAAAAATCAATGAGTGAAGTGACCACTAACGAATATACTGAAGACGGCAAACTGGTTCGTAAGATCCGTAGTTTTGTTCGCCGCGAAGGCCGCTTAACAAAAGGCCAAGAAAACGCGATGAATGAATGTTGGCCAACAATGGGTATCGACTACAACCCAGAGCTTCTTAACTGGAAAGAAGTATTTGGCAACGATAACCCAGTTGTACTAGAGATTGGCTTCGGTATGGGTGCATCACTGGTTGAAATGGCAAAGAACGCACCTGAGAAAAACTTCTTAGGTATTGAAGTTCATAGCCCAGGTGTTGGTGCTTGTTTAGGTACAGCACGTGATGCTGGCGTAACTAACCTGCGTGTAATGTGTCACGATGCAGTAGAAGTATTTGAACACATGATTCCAGATAGCAGCCTGCATACACTGCAACTGTTCTTCCCTGACCCATGGCACAAAGCTCGTCACCACAAACGTCGTATAGTTAAGGCTGAGTTTGCAGAAATGGTTCGTGGTAAACTTCAACTTGATACTGGTATTTTCCACATGGCAACAGACTGGGAAAACTACGCAGAGCACATGATTGAAGTGATGAACGTTGCACCAGGCTTCGAGAATATCGCTGAAGATGGTGATTACATTCCTCGCCCAGATGAGCGTCCGCTAACGAAATTTGAAGCTCGTGGCCACCGTCTAGGTCATGGCGTTTGGGATATTAAGTACAAGCGTACTAAGTAGTTCTCGAGCACAACAAGTGAAGGTAAACCTGCTTTAGGTTAAACCTTACACTTTGTGGGATTGATTAAAGCCAACATTATTGTAATGTTGGCTTTTTTGTCCTTAGGCTTTTATTTCAGTAAAGGCTTAACGGCAGAAAGTAATACCAATCACAGTCAGTAAGTGATCAGAAATAGCGTAGGAAAAAGGCTTGAGAACAAGGCAGCATTTTTCGATAAGTAGTTGCTCTACAATCAAAAATTCTAACGCAGTTATCGAGCATTTTAACAAGCTAGAGTGAGCAGTTATTTACTACGATTGGTATATGTTAGAACCCTACAAAAATAACAATATAGAAGTAAGCACACATGAAACCAACTCAAGCTATTTTGGCCGAGATTTTAGACGAAGTTCGTCCCCTAATTGGTCAGGGAAAGGTTGCTGACTATATCCCTGCATTGGCTCGCGTATCGAACCAGAAACTGGCGATTGCAGTATACACAAACGAAGGTGAGGTGATTCAAGCGGGTGATGCAGAGGAAGCCTTCTCTGTGCAATCCATCTCTAAAGCCTTGAGCCTGACCTTAGCTATGGTGTTATACAAGCCTGAAGAGATTTGGCAACGCGTAGGCAAGGAACCTTCTGGCCAAGCCTTTAACTCTATGATTCAGCTTGAGATGGAACATGGGATTCCCCGTAACCCGTTCATCAATGCGGGTGCTATTGTCGTAGCTGATCTACTACAAAGCCGCTTGTCTGCGCCTAGGCACCGTTTGTTAGAGTTTGTGCGTCAGTTATCGGGTGATACTCATATTGTGTATGACAAGGTGGTAGCGGCTTCAGAAATGATGCACAGCGATCGTAATGCTGCCATTGCTTATTTGATGCGCTCGTTTGGTAATTTTGAGAACGATGTAATTCCGGTACTCAACAATTACTTCCATGCTTGTGCACTTAAAATGACGTGTGTAGATTTGGCGAAAACCTTTAGCTATTTGGCGAACAAAGGTGTGTCGGTTCAAACCAAGAAAGAGATCATCACACCTGTTCAAACTAAGCAGTTGAATGCTTTGCTTGCAACTTGTGGTTTGTACGATGGAGCCGGTGAGTTTGCTTATCGTGTTGGTATGCCGGGTAAGTCGGGTGTTGGCGGAGGTATAATTGCCATCGTTCCGGGTGAGATGACAATCGCGGTATGGTCTCCAGAGTTGGATCCTTCTGGTAACTCTCTTGCTGGTACTAAGGCGCTAGAGTTGCTTTCAGAGCGAATTGGTCGTTCTATTTTTTAGAAGAGAGATGCGAGATGCGAGCACGGACTTCGTCCTATAGAGCGCTTCGCTTCGAGAAAGACTCTTACAATAAAAAGGGTTGACCCTAAAGCCAACCCTTATGCAGTACTTCTCGAATTTCGAACTACTCGTCTTCTTCTGCCATAAAGGCTTCCAGCAAATCGTTGAGGAAAAGTTTCCCTTTTTCCGTGATCTGCCAATGAGTGTCAGTTTCGTTCAAGTAACCTAGCTCTTTTGCCCACTCAATCGTTGACTGAACAGCGTCAAAACCAAGCCCAGTAGTATCGATGAAATCTTTTTTTGGACACGCTTCCATTAACCTAAAGCGGTTCATAAAGAACTCAAAAGGGCGGTCTTCATTTGGCACTTCAAACTCATCAGATAGGTAAGGCTTCACCATGTTCTGGTAAGCCGTTAAATAGCCTCTAGGGTGTTTAATCTTAGTCGTGCGAACAATGCGACCATCAGCAAAGCTTAGCTTGCCATGAGAACCACAGCCAATACCTAGGTAGTCACCAAAGCGCCAATAGTTAAGGTTATGCTGACACTGATAGCCGGGCTTGCTGTAGCCTGAAATTTCGTACTGCACATAGCCTGCGTCTGCGAGTTTCTTATGACCCAAGTCGAAAATATCCCAAAGGTCATCATCGTCAGGTAGCTTTGGCGTTTTGTAATAGAACATGGTGTTAGGTTCTATTGTTAGCTGATACCAAGATAAGTGTGGAGGGTTAAGCTCGATCGCTTTGTCTAGATCCGCCAATGCTTGATCTATGCTTTGATCCGGCAAGCCGTGCATGAGATCTAAGTTGAAACTATTCAATCCGATCTTATGTGCTAAGTGAGCGGCGCTCACTGCTTCATCTTGACCATGAATACGCCCAAGTCTTTCTAGCTTCTCTTGCTCAAAGCTTTGTACACCCACTGAGATTCGATTTACCCCAGCCTTTTGGTAACCTGCAAAACGCTCAGCTTCAATGGTGCCTGGGTTGGCTTCCATGGTGATTTCGATTTCCGGTTTGAACGGGATGCGTTGTTCAATGCCTTGGAGTAATCGACCTATCCCTTCTGGAGAGAATAGGCTAGGAGTACCACCACCAATAAAGATCGAGTGCAGTGGACGAGGTGCGCCATTGAGTTGGTATTTTTCGATATCAGTATCGAGATCCTCAAGTAGCGCATCGATGTACTCTTTTTCAGGAATCTCGGCTTTCAGAGCGTGTGAGTTGAAATCACAATACGGACACTTTTGTACACACCATGGGATGTGTACATAGAGACTAAGTGCTGGTGGTATAAGCGCGGTATCGTGCATTACAGAGCTTGCTCTTTTATTGCTTCGAATAGTGAAGCAAGGGCTTTACCGCGGTGTGAAAGCTGCTTTTTACGTGTAGATTCGAGTTCAGCAGACGCGCAGTTATCTTCAGGTACAAAGAATACAGGATCATAGCCAAAGCCATTCTCACCGTGCTCTTCAGTCAGAATTCGACCTTCCCATTTACCGTGGCACACCAATGGTGTTGGATCGTTTTCGTGACGCATTAGCACCAACACACAGTGGAAACGAGCGGCACGCTTTTCAGTTTCCACACCTTGCATGGCATCAAGCAGTTTTTCGATGTTTTGTTTATCTGTCGCCTCTTCACCTGAGTAACGCGCTGAGTAGATGCCCGGAGCGCCCTTAAGGAAATCAACCTCTAAACCTGAGTCGTCAGCGATCGCTGGCAGCCCTGTCTCTTTCGCAGCATGGCGAGCTTTGATGATGGCATTTTCAATGAAAGTTGTTCCTGTTTCTGCGACTTCTGAAACGTTAAACTCACTTTGTGCGACCACGTCAAAACCAAACTCAGACAGAATATCTGCCATCTCGCGAACTTTACCTTGGTTGCCTGTGGCTAAAACAATCTTACTCATGGGGATGTGGCTCTAATAAGTTAGTGAACAGAAAAGTGACGGTTGAAGCTACTCTTCTATATAGAATTTTTGTGTGAATCGCAGTGGGCCAGTGCCTTTCAAACCTGCGTTAACATCGATATTAAAAGTGATGTTTTCTTCGTGTGTTACAGGGAACTCAGCTAGGTAATAAATCGCATCACCTTCCTTTATTTCGCGGAAGTTAAGCGTGCGAGTGTTACCTACAAGGTTCTTCGCTGTTCCCGTGATTTTAGCGGTTGTTGCAGGCTTGCCAAGGGAAGCTTTGTCTAACACGCTGATGTTTAAAATCGCTGAGTAGCCATTTCGCTTAAGCTTGTACTGCTTAGCGACTTGAGCCGTTAAAAATGTCGAGTTAAAAGCCGAGTAGTGAACCTCGACATCCTTAATGTTTTTAAATTGTCCTGCTGAACTTGGTAGGGCAACAAGAGCGGTGAGTAGTGCTGTAATCCATAGACGCATAGTGACTCCAATAAATAGCAAAAAGCCATCATAGGATGGCTTTGACTTCAGTTGGGATTTGGCTTGGTGAACATATTCGAATTTGCTTATGTCGACCGAGTTCTCCCTTTTCTATCTTAATTTGCCCTTTAGCGACCTTGAATTGTTTCGCTAGGTATTTCGCTAAGTGGGCATTGGCTTTGCCATCAATTGGTGGAGCAGTGATGGCAATTTTTAGTTCCTCACCGTGCAAGCCAACAATTTTGTCTCGGCTTGCTTTGGGTTGGATATAGAGCCTAAGAAGAATATCGTCTTCCTCGGCCCAAACCGCTTTTGGCATCGTCAAAGTACCTGATGTTCGTACTTGAATTATAGCTGATACCAAATAGGACCAATCATGTCGCCCATTAGGAAGTTCGCAAATTGCAGAACAATGAACAGAACCAGAACGCTTAAGTCGAAGCCACCCATATCCGGTAGAATACGGCGGATAGGCATTAGCATTGGCTCAGTCAGTTGATGGAACACGTACTCGATTGGGCTACGGCCTTGGCTAACCCAGCTAAGGATTGCACGGATTAGTAGAACCCAGAAGATCAAACCACCCGCCGCTTTTAGCAAAGACAGCGCACCAAAGATCAGGAAGCTGATATCGAATACAGCCGCGCCGCCAGAGATAATCAGGTTGAGAGCAACAAACTTAAGCACACATAGCACATAAGCAAAAACAACCGTCGCAAGATCAAGGCTGCCGATAGATGGGATAACTCGGCGTAGTGGGGCAACAACAGGTTGTGTCGCTTTTACGATGAATTGTGAGAATGGATTGTAGAAGTCTGCACGTGATGCTTGTAGCCAGATACGCAAGATCACAACCATGATGTAAAGATCAAAAACGGTCGAGATCAGAAAGCTCATCGAGTTCATATTGTTTCCTTTTTCGGATTTACTTGCCGCTTAGATATAACTCGAGCGACAAAATGCTTAAAACAGTTTTTCCATCTCTTCAGCTCGAGCAACCGCCGCTTGCATGGCTTTGGCTACAATGTCTGATAGTTGATGTTCATTGAACGTGCGTAATGCTTCTGCGGTCGTTCCGCCTTTTGAAGTCACCTGTTCACGCAGTGTAGATAATTCAGTATTTGGATTCGCTACCACCATCTCTGCCGCGCCTAATGCAGACTGCTGCACTAATTTACGTGCGGTTTCTTGGTCGAAGCCTTGGTTGATTGCCTCAGCTTGCATCGCTTCCATAAACAGGAAGAAGTAAGCCGGAGCACTCCCCGCCGCCGCAATGATGTTGTTGATACCAGATTCTTGCTCAACCCAACTGACTTCACCTACAGCTTGCATCAGCTGAGAAGCAAAGTCTTTATCATCTTCGCTGACCGTTGAGTCGGCATAAAGACCGCTCATCCCTTTACCAAGCAGTGATGGCGTGTTTGGCATCACACGAACCAGGTTCAGTTGGCAGTCTAACATCTCATTGAGTCGATTCGCATTAATACCTGCAGCAATTGAGATAACCAGTTTGTTGCTAAAGTCGATGCTTTGTAAGGGGTTACATACATCAGCCATCATCTGTGGCTTCACTGATAATACAACAACGTCTGCTTGCTCTGCTGCGGCAATATTATCGCTGGTGGTATTGATGCCGTATTTTTGCTCTAACGGCAGCCTTCTGGTGTCTGAAGGCGCTGTCGCAGTAATCTTTTGCGCTGGGTAACCACTTGCTACTAAGCCCGCTACAATTGAGCGAACCATGTTTCCCGCCCCAATAAAGGCGATGTTCTTATGTTCCATATATAAAATCCTGAGCGTGTCGCTGCGCGGTTCAAGCGAAGCGGTATCAATACTTATCGTCGACTTCTGGTTGCTAACTAATTGCTATTTTGTGTAATCACGAGCACCAAATATGGCCGTTCCAATACGAACCATTGTACTACCCGCCTCAACTGCTGCATTCATATCACCACTCATACCCATCGAAAGAGTATCAATGTCTGAATACTTCGCGGCTAGCTTTTTTTGAAGCTCTGCCAGTTGAGAAAATGCATTAAGCTGAGATTGATAGTCAGAGACGTTTGCAGGAATCGACATCAATCCTCTTAAGGTGAGGTTGGGGAGCGATGAAATCAACTCTGCCAGTGCAAAAACTGTCTCTTCAGATGTGCCAGACTTGGACTCTTCGCCGCTAGTGTTCACTTGGATAAGCACCTGCAGAGGAGAAAGTTCGCTTGGTCGTTGATCGTTAAGCCTTTGTGCGATCTTATCGCGATCGACGGAATGCACCCATTGGAAGCTTTCCGCGATTGGGCGGGTTTTATTGGATTGGATCGGACCAATAAAGTGCCACTCTAAATTTAGGTTAGAATGTTGTTCTGAAAAGTGTTTTACTTTATCAACACCTTCTTGAACATAGTTTTCACCAAAGGCAACTTGGCCTCCGAGTGCGGCTTCTAGAATCGCATCAATAGGTTTAGTTTTGCTGACGGCTAAAAGTTGCACGGACTCTGGAGCTCGTCCGCACTTTTGCTCAGCACTACGAATCTGTGAGGTGATTTGTTCGATATTTTGTTGAATACTACTCATAGCTGACTTTACTTAAGGGAAAATAAATGGATATCACTGAGTTACTAGATTTTAGTGTAAAGCATAACGCGTCAGATCTACATCTTTCTGCGGGTGTATCTCCAATGGTACGTATAGATGGTGAAGTAAGGAAGCTTGGAATCCCAGCTTTGAGTCATGCTGATGTGCATCGTTTGGTTTTTGAGATCATGAGTGATTCACAACGCGGTGAGTTTGAAGAAAAACTGGAAGTCGACTTCTCTTTTGAATTACCCAATGTTGGTCGCTTCCGTGTGAATGCTTTTAACCAAGCTCGTGGTTGCTCGGCTGTCTTTCGAACTATCCCTGTAGAGATCCCAACTTTAGAACAGTTAGGTGCGCCTGAAATCTTTGAAAAGATTGCTAATTACGAAAAAGGTTTGGTACTTGTCACTGGACCCACTGGTTCTGGTAAATCGACGACGCTCGCGGCGATGGTGGATTACGTAAATCGCAACCACAATAAGCACATCCTGACCATCGAAGACCCGATTGAATTCGTTCATACCAACAATAAATGCCTTGTTAACCAGCGTGAAGTTCATCGTGATACTCACAGCTTTAAAGCGGCGCTACGCAGTGCGTTACGTGAAGACCCAGACGTTATCCTTGTAGGTGAGCTTCGTGACCAAGAAACCATTAGTTTAGCGTTAACCGCTGCAGAAACCGGTCACTTGGTTTTTGGTACTTTGCATACCAGTTCGGCGGCAAAAACTATTGACCGTATTATCGATGTATTCCCGGGTAGCGACAAAGACATGGTGCGCTCAATGCTTTCTGAATCATTGCGTTCGGTCATTGCTCAGAAGCTGTTAAAACGTGTAGGTGGCGGTCGTGTGGCTTGTCATGAAATCATGATGGCGACACCAGCGATTAGAAACTTGATTCGTGAAGACAAGGTCGCGCAGATGTATTCGATCATTCAAACGGGGGCGGCACATGGTATGCAGACCATGGAGCAAAATGCGAAGCAGCTGATGGCGCAAGGCTTGGTTGACTCGGAAGAGGTCGAGAAAAAGATCGAAATTGAAACCTCAATGTTTTAATCAAGGTGAACACAATGGAATTGAATCAAATCCTTGAAGGGATGCTGTCTCAAAAGGCGTCGGATCTTTATATCACCGTTGATGCGCCTATCTTGTTTCGTGTTGATGGTGAATTGCGACCTCAAGGAGAGAAGCTGAATGCGGCTCAGGTTGCCCAACTACTTGATGCGATGATGGATCAAGACAGACGTGATGAATATCAGCAAACACGTGAAGCTAACTTTGCTATCGTGCGTGATTTTGGTCGTTTTCGTGTTAGTGCATTCTTCCAACGAGAGCTACCTGGAGCAGTCATTCGACGCATCGAGACTAACATCCCAACCTTTGAGCAATTAAAGCTTCCTGATGTACTGCAAGACCTTTCAATCGCCAAGCGCGGACTTGTGCTGGTGGTTGGTGCGACTGGATCTGGTAAATCGACCTCAATGGCTGCAATGACAGGTTATCGCAATACCAATCGCTCGGGGCATATCTTAACGGTTGAAGACCCGATTGAATTCGTCCATGAGCATAAAAAATGTATCGTGACTCAGCGTGAGGTCGGGCTCGACACCGAGAGCTACGAAGTCGCACTTAAGAACTCGTTACGCCAAGCACCAGATATGATCTTGATTGGCGAAATCCGTAGCCGTGAAACCATGGAATATGCGATGACCTTTGCTGAGACGGGTCACCTGTGTATGGCAACTTTGCACGCGAATAATGCTAACCAAGCGTTAGAGCGTATCCTTCATTTGGTGCCGAAAGAGCAGAAAGAACAGTTCCTGTTTGATCTGTCGATGAACCTTCGTGGTGTGGTCGCTCAACAGTTAATCAGAGACAAGAGTGGCAGTGGGCGTCATGGTGTGTTTGAGATTCTACTGAACAGCCCACGCGTGTCTGATTTGATTCGTCGCGGTGAGTTGCATGAGTTAAAAGCAACGATGGCAAAATCGAAAGAGATTGGTATGCAGACCTTTGATCAAGCTTTGTATGATTTAGTTGTTGCAGGTAAGATCAGCGAAGAAGACGCGTTCCACAGTGCCGATTCGGCGAATGATTTGCGCTTAATGCTCAAAACCAGACGTGGAGATGATGACTACGGAACGAGTGCATTGGCCGGTGTGAAGATTGACATGGGGTAGATTCGGCACTTGTCACTTGCTCTTAAGGCTAATAAAAAAACCGCTCTATAAGCGGGTTTTTGAGAACTGAATAACTAGTGATTAGCGAACCTGCCGTTGTCCCCTGAGTAGCCACGCTCTTTTTCTAATTTGATTTTTGTTGGGTACTGCTGACCATCGTAACCCGCGGAACCAGCACCCATTGAACTACATGCAGTTATAGCTAGAGCGGTGAAGATTGCTAGAAAAATTTTCATGTGAACTCCCACTTACCTATGATTGAATTGCAACGTCTTTACGGCGCGAAATTCTTGTGGGATCACAAGTTAGGTTACATTTTGTTCACTTAATTTTCGTTAAGAATATTGTGCTTCAAACCAGCTTTCGAGAATCACAACTGCGGACTGATTATCGACATTACCTTTACTTAATGCTTTGTAGCCACCCATGTCAAAAAGGTCGGCTCTTGCTTCTGCGGTCGATAGCCTCTCATCATGCAGTTCAACATCAACACCAAAGCGTCCTTTCAGGCGGTTAGCGAACTTCTTTGCTCTAGGTGTGATGGTTGCGAGATCTTTACCGTGAAGGTCGGTAGGAAGGCCAACCACGATCAGATTCGGTTGCCATTCCTTAATTTGCTTCTCGATATCGTCCCAGTTCGGGATGCCATCTTTGGCTTTAAAGGCTTTCAGAGGGCTTGCTGTGCCTGTGATTTCTTGTCCAATCGCACTGCCGATACTTTTTGTACCGTAGTCAAATGCCATAATTGTTCGTGACATGGGGCTTCCAAATTAATCGTGTTTGAGTATTTATTTTATTGAACGGAGTAGGGCTAGGCGTGGCCCGCGTCTGCTGAAAGCTGAGCGGCATTAATACCTAACATTTGTACCGCAACTTTCCAGCGGTCTGAGATTGGCGTGTCGAAGATGACCTTTGGATCGGCCTCAACGGTTAGCCATGAATTCTCGGTCAGTTCGGTTTCCAATTGACCAGGCTCCCACCCAGAATATCCAAGCGCAACCAGATAATTGTTCGGTTCATCTTCGGTCCCTAACACCATCAAGATATCTTTTGAGGTTGTTACCGAGATTTGGTCCGTCATGTTGATGCTGGATTGATAGCTGCCTTTGGGCTTGTGCAAAATAAACCCACGGTCTTCTGCTACAGGTCCACCATTTAATACTGGCTTATCAAGGCTGGCTTGGTTCGGTTTCGGTTGTTCAGAATCAACCTCAACCTGTTTAAGCATGCTTCCGACCGTGACATCGATAGGGGCGTTGATCATCAAACCCATCGCGCCTTCGTCATTGTGCTCACAAAGGTAGATCACCGAATTTTGAAAGTACGGATCTTTCATTCCGGGCATAGCGACCAGAAAGTGGTTCGTTAAATTCATAGAGCCTCCTGCCAGTGTGTTCCCAGTAAAGGAAGAAGAGCGGCGTAAAGCCGCTCATTGATTCTGTGTCTAAATGTTTGCGAATAGCTAAGACTTTCTTAAGTTTAGGCTATTTAGCGTTAACGCGACGCTCGATTGCATCCATTAATTTACCCGTAACTGAAATATCAAAAGCAGCTTCAATTTCACGGATACAAGTTGGGCTCGTCACGTTAATCTCAGTTAGTTTGTCACCGATAACGTCAAGTCCTACGAAGATTAAGCCTTTCTCTTTTAGTGCCGGAGCAACCGCTCGTGCGATAGCCCAATCGGTTTCACTTAGAGGGCGAGCTTCACCAGTACCACCAGCCGCTAGGTTGCCTCGAGTTTCCCCTTTAGCCGGAATACGCGCTAGGCAGTAAGGCATTGGCTCACCATCAACCACAAGAATACGCTTGTCACCGTTGCTGATGTCTGGAACAAAGGTCTGTGCCATTGCGTAGTTCTGACCGTGGTTAGTCAAGGTTTCAATGATCACTGATACGTTTGGATCGCCTTCTTTAACACGGAAGATAGATGCGCCACCCATACCATCAAGTGGCTTAAGAATTACGTCACCGTGCTTTTCACGGAACTCTTTAATCTTTTCAGCTTTACGAGTCACGATGGTGGTAGGCGTTAGCTCTGGGAACCAGGCCGTGAACAACTTCTCGTTACAGTCACGTAGGCTTTGCGGTTTGTTGACGATCAGTGCGCCGTTCTCTTCAGCACGCTCAAGAATGTAAGTCGCGTAGATGTACTCAGTATCAAACGGAGGATCTTTACGCATTAGTACTGCATCTAAATCAGATAGGGCGATAGTCTGTTCTGACTTGAACTCGTACCAACCGTTTGGATCTTCTTTGAGTTCTACAACCTTTGTGTCAGCAATGGCTACGCCTTGATCTAAGTGTAGATCATCCATTTCCATGTAATGGATTTCGTAACCACGACGCTGAGCTTCAAGCATCATGGCAAAGCTAGAGTCTTTTTTGATGTTAATGGATGAAATTGGATCCATTACGATGCCAAGTTTGATCATTTTTTTCTCCTAGCCTAGATCGCCAAAACGGACTTGTAAGGCAGTAATTGCGGTTAGAGCTGCTGTTTCGGTACGAAGTACACGTGGGCCGAGTAGCGTCTCTTCAAATTTGTATTGTTCCGTCATGCCGATTTCTTCAGCGGACAGCCCACCTTCTGGGCCAATCAATAGGCGTACTTTGTTGATTGGTTCTGGAAGGGTATTAATTGAGTATTTTGCACGAGGGTGTAGGTTCAGCTTTAACGCTTCACTAGGTTCGCTGCACCACTCTTCAAGCTGCATTATTGGGCGAATAACAGGAACCGTATTGCGGCCACACTGTTCACATGCTGCAATCGCTATCTTTTGCCACTGTGCGAGTTTTTTCTCAAAGCGTTTTGTATCAAGTTTAACGCCGCAGCGCTCTGAAATAAGAGGGGTAATAGTGTTCACACCAAGCTCTACCGATTTCTGAATCGTGAACTCCATTTTGTCGCCACGTGAAATCACTTGGCCTAAATGTAAGTCTAGCGGAGATTCACTGCTGCGCTCGATTCGCTCAGTAACATTAACCGCCACATTCTTCTTTGATACCTCAGTAATGGTCGCAGGGAATTCAGCGCCACTGCCATCAAATAGAAGAACCTCTTGACCTTCTTTCATGCGAAGGACACGACCAACATGACCCGCGGCATCTTCGCCTAAAGCGAGTGAACCTAACTGATGAATGCGTTCTGGGTGATGGATACGAGGGATTCTCATGCTGGTAAACCTATAAATATGTTCATTTGGGTATTTTGTCTCTGCCTAACATGGATGCTTTTAGTTGAAAAAACAAGGGTAGAGCAAGAGTTTCAGGGGCAATTCTGAAACTCTTGTTTGAGATGGTTAGGTATGTGGGTTATGCGAGGGGCGTTATTTACAAGCTGGGTAAACAAATGGGTTGTGATTGCCTTGGATGGCAAAGATTCGCTCATCACGAGTACATTCCCACTTGTCGACAGGAAATTGCTTGTTCCATGCCATCATCAGGTTGGTTTGCTGCTTAGATAGCTTGAAACCATACTCTTGGCTCATATAAAGGTAAGTACGAGCGATAGAGCCTTTTGCTCTGTCTGGCGGCATCACCTTACGTTGCTTGAAGTTGACCTGCATTTCACACTGACCATAGCTCACTCCATCCATGCCATTCCACTGACTGAAATTGTAGTTGGAGCGATCACCGTTAACCTCGCCAATGGCTGGAGTTAGGTTGTGAAGATCGGCCTCCATGGATTTGAATACTTTGTCATTACGAGTGCAATTCTTGCGTCCACCGTCTTGCCAGCACTGACGCTGGTGGCCAAATTGCCAAGCGGGAACCACGTGTTCCCATTCAATTCGACTTGCACGTTTTTGCTGCTTTCTCACTTGATAACCACAGCCGTCAAGGTCTGGGATGCCTTTCTTTTTATCTTTCCAAGTAATGTCACAACCACAATAAAATGAAGTCGGGTGATCAAGGTAAATTTTCACCGCTTCTTTTTTTGCTTTGGAGAATGAACTGGGTGGAGCGGCGAAAACGCTTTGGGTTACCAGTAGGCCAAATACTATCGTTAAGTAAAAAGACACCGATAGGCCAAATGCTTTTGGGGTGGTTTTGTGCATAGAAAAAGACTGATAAAAGTATGATAAATATCAGTCTAGCACTCAAGTGATAGATTTCTCTATTACATTTCAATCATCTAAGCAGTGGAGTGCAATTTCCTGAAAAAAAAACGAGCAGGTTACTGAATCTCACGTGTGTCGAGTATTGGGTGCTAGCTGAGTTGCGTGCCTGTAAAGGCCAAGGTTTGATTACATTGTTGGCAGCGGTAGCTTGATTGGTTACGTAATACCTTGTTGTGACGTCTAATCGAAAGTGGGTAAACCGTGCAGTTGCAGCGGTATTCAAAGGTCTTGCCTTGCACCGAGGTGATCTCAAAACTGTGGGTTGTTTTGGCTGGTACGTTGAATACCTTTTCCATCACGTATTTCCACTCATTCCCGTGAGGTCTCACTCGTCCAAATACTTGATGTGTGATCAGATGTGCCAGTTCATGAGGCACCACCTCGTTAATGAAGGCATCTTCATTTTCGGCGAAGAGTACATGGTTGAGCTTAATTTCATTGAGCTGAAGGTATGCCTTTCCTGCTGCCTTTCCTCTTAACTTATAAGTAATGGTTGGGCATGGGAATTCACGAGAGAAATGTTGATTAGCGATAGCTAGGCACTCGGCCAACTTCTTATTTGCTCGATGTTGTTGCGGGGTGTAAGACAAACGTTGTTAACTCCAAAAAAAGGCCTCAGCGTTTAAGCTAAGGCCTCATCATAACATTGCTCGTTATTCTGGCGATAATTTATAGGTGGTGATTCTTCTTGATGATTTCGTGGTAGGCATGCCATGTACCATAACCAAGTAGTGGCATGGTGACGATCATACCAATGCCGTAGGTCGCAAAGCCCACCAGAATACCCGCACAAATAATACTTGCCCACACTACCATTGCTGGGATGTTGGATTTCACGGCATTGAAGCTAGTGAAGATTGCGCTCATTACATCCACGCGTCGCTCCATCATCAATGGAATAGAAAACGCCGAGATGCTGAAGATTAAGCTGGCAATAACAAACCCAATCACAGAACCTGTGATCAGGAAGGGCGCAAATTCAGCTAATGGCGCGCCTTGGACAGATGGATACAAAGCGTGTAACAGAGCGGCGATTCGCATCCAGAATATCATCGAGACCATTAAGACAATCGCAAAGGCCCATTGATGGGTGGAGTTGCGCGTGATGGCTTTCATCGAATGGAGTAGGCTGGCGTTGTGCCCTTTTTCTCTTTCCCAAGCTGCGTCATACAAGCCCAGAGCAAGAAAAGGTCCTATCAGCATATACACGATCAGGCTTGGCATCACCACCAAGTGTGTTCCTTGCCATTGGACGAGTTGAACAATGGCGATTGCCGCTCCCATAAAGCACAAACCGTAAAATGCGCTGATCAATGGCATTCTTACTAAGTCATGCAGAGCAAGCGACAACCAATGAAAGGGTGCGGAAATACTGATTTGGTTGCAAGGAATGGTGCGAGCGTAATCCTTATCGCTGACCTTGTGTTTTCTATCGTTTAGTTCGGATGGGTGCGCGGTACGAGGCATAGATCCCCCTAGTTAAATAACGTCCTAGTTACAATTCCATAAGGCTCATCGATGTGGCTTGTGTGAGAGTTATGGTGTTGAGCTAAATTGCTCTTTGTCATC
Organism: Vibrio gigantis; assembly: GCF_024347515.1. Classification (NCBI taxonomy): domain Bacteria; kingdom Pseudomonadati; phylum Pseudomonadota; class Gammaproteobacteria; order Vibrionales; family Vibrionaceae; genus Vibrio; species Vibrio gigantis. The sequence continues at coordinate 3,101,890 of NZ_AP025492.1, read as the reverse complement.
CCAGTTTTTATTCTAGCGTGCATTTAACGAGCGTTATCAGACTGAATTAATTTAAGTTAAATGTGAGCTTGATCGCCTAGGAGTTACCTTAACTATTGTCAGTAGTGTTAGAAAACACAAATTATCAGCGGCTTTTTATACTAAGTGGTTAACGGTAAAGAAGGGCGTTAAAGAAGGAAGTTGCGAGAGAAGGTTCGGTAAGTACATAAAAATAAAGCCCTTACTAAGCAGTAAGGGCTTTAAAGAAACAAATCGCAGTGGCTAAATTATTTTAGGCCCGCGAAGTCTGCAAGGATTGCAGCTTTGTCAGTCGCTTCCCAAGGGAATTCTTCGCGACCGAAGTGACCGTATGCTGCAGTCTGCTTGTAGATAGGCTGAAGAAGGTTCAGCATTTCTTGAAGACCGTATGGACGTAGATCGAAGTTTTGACGAACCGCTTCAATGATGATTTCGTGAGCTACTTTCTCAGTGCCAAACGTTTCAACCATGATAGATGTTGGATCTGCAACACCGATAGCGTAAGACAGTTGAATCTCACAACGGTCAGCCATGCCAGCAGCAACGATATTTTTCGCAACGTAACGTGCTGCGTAAGCTGCAGAACGGTCAACTTTTGATGGATCTTTACCAGAGAATGCACCGCCACCGTGACGAGCTGCGCCGCCGTAGGTATCAACGATGATCTTACGACCTGTTAGACCACAGTCACCCATTGGGCCACCGATTACGAAACGGCCTGTTGGGTTGATGAAGAAGTTAGTGTCTTTGTTGATCCACTCAGCAGGAAGTACTGGCTTGATGATCTCTTCCATTACCGCTTCACGTAGATCCGGAGTCGTTACTGAATCGCAGTGTTGAGTCGAAAGAACAACAGCATCGATACCAACGATCTTACCTTGGTCGTACTGGAATGTTACTTGTGATTTTGCATCTGGGCGAAGGAAATCAAGCTTGCCGCTCTTACGTACTTCAGCTTGCTTCTTAACAAGAAGGTGAGAGTAAGTAATTGGAGCTGGCATTAGGATTGGTGTTTCGTTAGTCGCGTAACCAAACATGATGCCTTGGTCGCCTGCGCCTTGCTCTTTAGGGTCTGCTTTATCAACACCTTGATTGATGTCTGGAGACTGCTTACCAATTGTGTTTAAAACGGCACAAGAGTCAGCGTCAAAGCCCATATCAGAATGAACGTAACCAATTTCACGTACTGTTTCACGAGTGATTTCTTCGATATCAACCCATGCAGACGTTGTTACTTCACCGCCAACCATAACCATGCCGGTTTTTACGTAAGTCTCACAAGCAACACGTGCTTTTGGATCTTGTTCCAAGATGGCATCAAGAACAGCATCAGAGATTTGGTCTGCAATTTTATCTGGATGGCCTTCTGAAACAGATTCAGAAGTGAATAGGTGCTTAGCCATGGGAGCTCCACTTTTAGGTTTTGGTGTAAATAGTTTTATGTCGTCGCAAGCTATGAAGCGCCGCCATTAAGTACAGTATATTTTATAGGTGTTTCTACATCTAGACGTCTATTCTAAATTCCAGCGGTCGAATTACAAGCTCTTTTTTATGATATGTCATAACTAATCGTTTGCGTGTCGATCGAGATAAGCCGTTGCTAAGTGATGTAAATGTTCGAAAATTGCGAAAAATGACCGTTAAAATGCCAGTAAAACGTTTGCAGTCGCTATAGTCGTTTGAGAGAATAGCCGCGCTAATAAAAATGAAAACTTTAGCATCAATCACTTTTTTAAATCGCTTATGTATCCAGGAGCAGACATGCCTTCTCGTAAAGATCTAGCCAATGCAATCCGCGCACTTAGCATGGACGGTGTTCAACAAGCAAATTCAGGCCACCCAGGCGCACCTATGGGCATGGCTGACATCGCTGAAGTTCTTTGGCGTGACCACTTGAACCACAACCCAACAAACCCAGAGTGGGCAGACCGCGACCGTTTTATCTTGTCGAATGGCCATGGTTCAATGCTGATTTACTCTCTGCTTCACCTTGCAGGCTACGAGCTTTCAATTGAAGACCTTAAAAACTTCCGTCAACTGCACTCTAAGACTCCAGGTCACCCAGAGTACGGTTACGCTCCTGGTATCGAGACAACGACGGGTCCTCTAGGCCAAGGCATCACTAACGCTGTTGGTATGGCAATGGCTGAGAAAGCACTGGCTGCACAGTTCAACAAAGAAGGCCACGACATCGTAGACCACTACACTTATGCATTCATGGGTGATGGCTGTCTGATGGAAGGTATCTCTCACGAAGCATGTTCTCTAGCGGGTACGCTAGGTCTTGGTAAGCTGGTTGCTTTCTGGGATGATAACGGCATCTCTATCGATGGTGAAGTTGAAGGTTGGTTCTCAGACGATACACCTAAGCGTTTTGAAGCATACGGCTGGCACGTAATCCCAGCAGTAGATGGCCACGACTCTGATGCTATCAACGCTGCGATTGAAGCGGCTAAAGCGGACCCTCGCCCAACACTTATCTGTACTAAAACTATTATCGGTTTTGGTTCTCCAAACAAAGCGGGTACGCACGACTGTCACGGTGCTCCACTAGGCGCTGATGAAATCACAGCAACTAAAGCAGCATTGGGTTGGGAACACGGTCCTTTCGAGATCCCAGCTGATATCACAGCTGAGTGGAATGCGAAAGAAGCCGGCGCAGCGAAAGAAGCTGCTTGGAATACTAAGTTTGACGCATACGCAGCGGCTTACCCTGAGCTAGCAGCAGAGTTCAAACGTCGTACTAACGGCGAACTTCCAGCTGAGTGGGAAGAGAAAGCAAACGCAATCATTGCTGATCTTCAAGCTAACCCAGCAAACATCGCTTCACGTAAAGCATCTCAAAACGCACTAGAAGCGTTTGGTCAAATGCTTCCAGAATTCATGGGCGGCTCTGCTGACCTTGCGCCTTCTAACCTGACTATGTGGTCTGGTTCTAAGTCTCTTGAAGCAAACGACTTCTCTGGTAACTACATCCACTACGGTGTACGTGAATTCGGTATGACGGCTATCATGAACGGTATCGCTCTGCACGGTGGTTTCGTACCATACGGCGCAACGTTCCTAATGTTCATGGAATACGCTCGTAACGCAATGCGTATGGCTGCTCTGATGAAAGTTCAGAACATCCAAGTTTACACGCACGACTCTATCGGCCTAGGCGAAGATGGCCCTACTCACCAACCGGTTGAGCAGATTGCATCTCTACGTCTGACTCCAAACATGAGCACATGGCGTCCATGTGACCAAGTTGAATCTGCAGTGGCTTGGAAACTGGCTATTGAGCGTAAAGATGGTCCTTCATCTCTAATCTTCTCTCGTCAAAACCTTGCACAACAAGATCGTAACGCTGAGCAAGTAGCGAACATCGCTAAGGGTGGTTACATCCTGAAAGATTGTGAAGGCAAGCCTGAACTCATCATCATTGCAACAGGTTCTGAAGTTGAGCTTGCAGTTGAAGCTGCTACTGAACTAACAGCCGAAGGCAAGAAAGTACGCGTAGTATCTATGCCTGCAACTGACGCGTTCGACAAGCAAGACGCTGAATACCGTGAGTCTGTACTTCCATCTGACGTTACAGCGCGTATCGCAGTAGAAGCTGGCATCGCTGACTTCTGGTACAAGTATGTTGGTTTCGGTGGCAAGATCATCGGTATGACAACGTTCGGCGAATCTGCACCAGCAGGCGAGCTATTCAAGATGTTCGGTTTCACTACTGAAAACGTAGTAAACACAGCGAAAGAGCTTCTTGCTTAATCATTGACTTATGGCCTTGTGCTAACAGTTAAATGAAGGAAAAAACCGAGCGCTGAGCTCGGTTTTTTGTATCTGGGATTTGTTTTCTCCTAGACTCATCTTTATACGCAGCAGATCAATCTGTCCTAAGTAGGCTGAGTTATTCAAGTAATGCCTTTTGGGTAGGATTCAGTTATCATCTGTTGCACGAAATTTTGGTTAGATGTACGGAACTATGCTAAAAGTCGCGATAAACGGATTTGGAAGAATAGGGCGTAATGTATTACGCGCTGTTTATGAAAGTGGCAAAAGCCAACAAATCAAAGTAGTAGCTGTCAATGAGCTTGCTCAGCCTGACGCTATGGCTCACCTATTGCAGTACGACACCAGTCACGGCCGCTTTGGTAAGAAGATCTCCAACGACCAAGAGCACATCTATGTCCATCACGGCATTGGTGCGGAAGATAAAGGTGACTTCGACACGATTCGTATCTTGCATCTCGCTGATATCGAATTGTTGCCTTGGCGTGATCTTGAGGTGGATATTGTACTCGACTGTACCGGTGTTTACGGTTGCCGAGCTGACGGCCTAGCGCACATAGCTGCTGGGGCGAAAAAGGTTCTGTTTTCACATCCTGGTGCGAACGACCTTGATAACACCATTATCTATGGCGTGAATCACGATACCATCGAGGCCGACCATCGCATCGTTTCCAACGGTTCATGTACCACCAACTGTATTGTTCCTATCATTAAGGTTCTTGATGACGCCTTTGGCATCGAGTCCGGTACCATCACAACGATTCACTCTTCAATGAATGATCAGCAAGTGATCGATGCGTACCACAGCGATCTTCGCCGTACTCGAGCTGCAAGCCAATCCATCATTCCTGTCGATACCAAATTACATAAAGGTATTGAAAGAATCTTCCCGAAATTTTCCAACAAATTTGAAGCGATATCTGTGCGTGTGCCGACGGTAAACGTCACTGCGATGGATTTAAGTGTCACAATTAATGCAAATGTGAAAGTTAATGACGTAAATCAAACCATTGTTAATGCATCCCAGTGTACATTACACAATATAGTTGACTATACTGAAGCGCCGCTCGTTTCCATCGACTTTAATCACGATCCCCATAGCGCAATTGTTGATGGTTCACAAACTCGAGTGAGCAACGGCCACTTAGTAAAAATGCTAGTGTGGTGTGACAATGAATGGGGCTTTGCGAACCGAATGCTGGATACGGTTCTCGCAATGCAAGCTTCTGAAGGCAAGAAGTAAGACCTAGAAGCAAATGTGTGGATTATTTATTTTTTAGCTTGAAATAAATGCTAAGTGTCCACATATTACTAGTAGTTAAAGAATTACCAGTTGAATAATTTATAGGCTTAGCAGGGTTGCTGAGTTTCCAAAACTTTATTTTTATTTAAATTTGAGAGGACAAATCATGTCTGTGATCAAGATGACTGACCTGGAACTTGCAGGTAAACGCGTATTTATCCGTGCTGACCTAAACGTACCAGTAAAAGACGGTAAAGTAACTTCAGATGCACGTATCCTAGCATCTCTACCAACTATCAAGCTTTGCCTAGAAGCTGGTGCAAAAGTAATGGTTACTTCTCACCTTGGTCGTCCTACTGAAGGCGAATACAACGAAGAGTTCTCTCTAGCTCCTGTAGTTAACTACCTAAACGACGCACTAGACTGCGAAGTTAAGCTAGCTAAAGATTACCTAAACGGCCTAGAGCTAAACGCTGGTGAACTGGTTGTTCTTGAAAACGTTCGTTTCAACGAAGGTGAGAAGAAGAACGAAGAAGCTCTTTCTAAGCAGTACGCTGCACTATGTGACATCTTCGTGATGGACGCATTCGGTACAGCTCACCGTGCACAAGCATCTACTCACGGTGTTGGTACTCACGCTCCTGTAGCATGTGCTGGTCCTCTTCTTGCGGCTGAGCTTGAAGCTCTTGGCAAAGCAATGGATAACCCAGAGCGTCCGCTAGTTGCTATCGTTGGTGGTTCTAAAGTATCTACTAAGCTAACAGTTCTTGAGTCTCTATCTAAAATCGCAGACCAACTTGTTGTTGGTGGTGGTATCGCGAACACATTCATCGCTGCTGAAGGCCACAACGTAGGTAAGTCTCTATACGAAGCTGACCTAGTTGAAACGGCTCAAAAACTAATGAAAGAGTGTGCTATCCCAGTAGCAACTGATGTTGCGTGTGCTAAAGCATTCGACGAAAACGCAGAAGCTGAAATCAAGCACGTTTCTGAAGTTCAAGACGACGATATGATCTTCGACCTTGGCCCAGATTCAACTGCAGCATTAGCTGAAATCATCGGCAACGCAAAAACTATCCTTTGGAACGGCCCTGTAGGCGTATTCGAATTCAAGAACTTCGAAGCGGGTACTGCTGGTATCTCTAAAGCAATCGCTGACTCTGCAGGTTTCTCTGTAGCTGGTGGTGGTGACACGCTAGCGGCTATCGACAAGTTCGGTATTAAAGCTGACGTTTCTTACATCTCTACTGGTGGTGGCGCTTTCCTTGAATTCGTTGAAGGTAAAGTACTTCCTGCAGTAGCAATGCTTGAAGAGCGTGCTAAAGCATAATTGATTTAGAAAGGCGAGATGCGAATCTCGCCTTTTAACGTTTGCTGCATATCACACTTTTTTGCTAGAATGGCACAAGTTGTGAGCAAACGATTGCAAATTTTCAAACTTAAGTTTTTTAATCTTAAAACGATAGAATAAATAGGACTATTTCCATGTCTAAGATCTTCGATTTTGTAAAACCTGGTGTGATTTCTGGCGATGACGTACAGAAAGTATTTGAAGTAGCAAAAGAAAACAAATTTGCTCTTCCTGCTGTAAACGTTGTTGGTACTGACTCTGTAAATGCAGTACTAGAAGCAGCTGCTAAAGTTAAAGCTCCAGTAGTTGTTCAGTTCTCTAACGGCGGCGCTGCATTCTTCGCAGGTAAAGGCGTTAAACTTGAAGGTCAAGGCGCACAAGTTCTTGGCGCTGTAGCTGGTGCAAAATACGTACACGCTGTAGCTGAAGCTTACGGTGTTCCAGTTATCCTGCACACTGACCACGCTGCTAAGAAACTTCTTCCATGGATCGACGGTCTACTAGACGCTGGTGAAGAGTTCTTCGCACAAACTGGTAAGCCTCTATTCTCTTCTCACATGCTAGACCTTTCTGAAGAGTCTCTAGAAGAGAACATCGAGACATGTGCTAAGTACCTTGAGCGTATGGCTAAAATGGACATGACAATCGAGATCGAACTTGGTTGTACTGGTGGTGAAGAAGACGGCGTTGATAACTCTGATATGGACGCATCTGAGCTTTACACTTCTCCTGAAGACGTAGCATACGCATACGAGAAACTAATGGCTGTTAGCCCACGTTTCACTATCGCTGCTTCTTTCGGTAACGTACACGGTGTTTACCAAGCTGGTAACGTTGTACTTACTCCAACTATCCTACGTGATTCTCAAGCATACTGTGCAGAGAAGTTCGGTATCGCACCTAACGCTCTAAACTTCGTATTCCACGGTGGTTCTGGTTCTTCTGAAGCAGAAATCCAAGAGTCTATCGGCTACGGTGTTATCAAAATGAACATCGATACTGATACACAGTGGGCAACTTGGGATGGTATCCGTCAGTACTCTGCTGACAACTTCGATTTCCTACAAGGTCAAATCGGCAACCCAACTGGCGAAGCTGCTCCAAACAAGAAGTACTACGATCCACGCGTATGGCTACGTGCTGGTCAAGCTTCAATGGTTGCTCGTCTAGAGAAAGCATTTGCTGACCTTAACGCTGTAGACGTACTATAATTCTTTGAATTAAGTACTCTTTAAGTTTTAAAAACCCGCTCATTGAGCGGGTTTTTTTATGTCTGATAAAAACTTGTATTAAATATGTGAAAAACCTAGCCTACCGTGAATAAATTTCGTAGTCTTTTAGTTATCGGTATTTGTGTTTATCGGTAAGTTTTAATAATTCAAAAGCTTACATAAATATGACTTTGCAATCTATCAAAGATAGGATATCGTGCCGAAAAACTGAACTTGGTTTAGTTTATAAAAAGGACTTGGCTTTAATTTACTTTTAACACAATGACTTAACGGTAATTGAACTGTTTCTTATATTGCAGGGTAAATTAGGCTTAAGGCAGTTTAGCCCATAGCATATTATATAGAGGATGCACATTATGGCTGATAGTTCGACAGTAATTGAAACTCCGCTTGTGGATGGTTTATCTCAAGCAGAGCAGTGGTTAACAAATAATTCAGATCTATTTATCCAATATGGCGTAAATATTATTTCAGCACTGATAATTTTATTTATTGGTAACCTAATTGTTAAAGCTGTAGCGAATAGCGTGGCTAAGGTTCTTCAGAAGAAGAAGATGGACCGAGCGGTTGTGGAATTTATTCACGGTTTAGTTCGTTACTTATTGTTTGTTATTGTTTTAATTGCTGCACTTGGTCGTTTAGGCGTTCAAACGGCATCTGTAGTTGCTGTTATTGGTGCGGCTGGTTTAGCCGTTGGTCTTGCACTGCAAGGCTCACTATCTAACTTTGCTGCTGGTGTACTTATTGTTGCATTCCGTCCATTCAAGTCTGGTGACTACGTGGAAATCGGTGGTGTAGCGGGTTCAGTTGATTCAATTCAAATCTTCCAAACTGTTCTAACAACACCTGATAACAAAATGGTTGTGGTACCAAACGGCAGCGTTATCGGCAGCCCAATCACGAACTACTCTCGTCATGACACGCGTCGTATCGACCTAATGATCGGTGTTTCTTACGGTGCTGATCTACAAAAGACCAAAGAATTACTGACTAAGATCTGTGAATCTGATGAGCGCGTGTTGAAAGAACCAGGCGTTCAAGTAGGTGTTCACACACTTGCTGACTCTTCAGTTAACTTCGTGGTTCGCCCATGGGTTAGCACTGCAGAGTACTGGAATGTCTACTTCGACCTGATGCAAGCAATCAAAGAAGGCTTGGATAAAGAGGGTATCGAAATTCCATTCCCACAAATGGATGTACACATGAATAAAGTAGAAGTTTAATCGTCACTGATCAGCTCTATTATTACAGAGGCGGATAACAGAGGTTATCCGCCTTTTTTATTTCATACGGGTTGGAGGGGGTTATAACAGGTACGCTGTGGGAGTTATCACCAGAACTAGAGCCAATGAACTTGATTAGGCAATAGCGCAGCTAGCACTTTTAATTGTGCACCACTAAATCCAAGGGTGTACTCAGGGAGTCCAGGTGTATAGAGGATCTCTTGGCGCTCGAGCAATTCACAATCAATGATGATTTCTACGTGTTGTGGTATACCAAATGGACAGACAGCTCCAGGGACACAATCAAGCTGCTCAATCATTTCTTCATCCTTACAAATGGAAACACGCTTTCCTAACACTGATTTGATCGCTTTGCTGTCAAGACGCTTATCCTTTTCTGTAAGGTATAGCGCGTAGTCGCCCGCCTTGGTTTTCAGAAATAAGCTTTTTGAGTGCGTGCCAGTCCAACCAAGTTGTCGAGCGACTTCCTCATCGGTTGCAAAATCGAGAATAGGTTCATGCTGCCACTCTCTATAAGTTATATTTGCTAGAGTTAGCAGTGCAATATTACGCTGGTATAGGGTTTGTAAACGATCTATCTGGTTATTAATAATATCCATGTGATTACCAATACTGCTCTATTAATCCTTTACTGAGTACTAATGCAATCGCAAACATCATCGTTGCAACCGCGATATCGATACCTTTCTTAACCTGAGGTTTTGATAGCGTTGGGCCTAGCTTTGCTGCGCCCAATGACAATGAATAGAACCAAACAAATGATGCCAGAATGGTCCCCATAGCAAAAGCAATTCTGTCGTTACCTTCGAATTGCCCACCGATAGAACCAAGAATCACAACCGTATCTAAATAGAGATGTGGGTTTAATACAGTAACCGCCAAGGCACCCAAAATAACGGTGCGCTTACCACGAGCCAGTATTTCTCCTTTTGATTCCTCGCTTGAGGGCGCTTTAAAAGCACTGCGTAGCGACAACAAACCATACACGGTTAGAAAAGCGATACCGCCTAATGTTACCGAGGTGAGTAGCAATTCATTTTGCGACAGAATCGCACCACCACCAAAGATACCCAATGAGATAAACAGAGTATCGAGCAGGCTACAAATTGTCGCAGTGGTTAAATGGTGGTTGCGCTTTATCCCTTGATTTAGGACGTACGCATTCTGAGCACCAATAGGGATAATCATGCTTGCCCCTAGACCAAAACCTTGTAATAAAACCCAAAAACTCATTTTAACCTCCACTTATTTAACGATATTTACGTTCTATATGGCGAAGATACTCCGCCCCTTTAAATAAGTATAATTAATGATTTTAATCTATTATTAGAGTTGCTAATGTGGTGTTGATTTAGCTTAAAAAGGAAGCAAATTGATGCGTGGATTGGATTATAAATGGGTAGAAGCACTGGATGCCGTGGTGAAACAACGTAGCTTCGAAAGGGCTGCGGAGCAGTTATATATTTCACAGTCAGCGGTGTCTCAACGCATCAAACAGCTAGAAAAGTGGTTGGCTCAGCCTGCTTTAGTGAGAGAAAGCCCGCCTAGGCCAACGCCTGCAGGTAAAAAATTACTGGGATTATATCGTCGTGTTCGTCTGTTAGAGCACGAGCTAGTACCTGAATTAATGAACGAAGATAGCGCCCAACCTTTATCTATATCTATCGCTACCAACGCGGATAGCTTAGCAACTTGGTTGTTACCCGCATTGTCGGATGTGATGAAGTCTCGCCAAGTTGAATTGAACCTCGCTATTCATGGTGAATCGAGAACCATAGAGAAAATCAAAAGTGGTGAGGTTGCAGGTGCTATTAGCTTGGAGTCTCAAGCTATTCCAGGTTGCAGCGCCGACTATCTTGGCAGGATGGATTATGTGTGTGTGGCTAGCCCAGACTTTCATCAACGTTACTTTTCTGAGGGCGTAAATTACGCCACTTTAAGCAAGGCACCAGCGGTTTCTTATGATCAATACGATGATCTGCATAAGAAGTTTCTGCATGATCATTTTAATGTACCAAGAGACAGCGTAATTAATCATACGGTCGGCAGTTCGGAAGCGTTTGTACGTTTAGCGTTGTCGGGCGTTGCTTATTGCTTGATTCCTCGGTTGCAGATTATCGATGAACTAGAATCAGGTGCGCTGATTGATATTACACCTGGGTTTCTGCTGTCTTATCGCATCTATTGGCACCATTGGCAGCTTGAGAGTGGAGTATTAAAAGAGGTATCCCAATCGATATTAAGTTTCGCTCACAATCACTTACCTCAGTAAACTGTTGGTTTTTTCAGCGTCAAAGTTCTGTTAGAAGTGCGTGCACTGGATTGGCTAAACGGTAAATTACTCTATGATAAAAGTACATTTGTTTAGCATGGGTCATACCTAATGAAGCTTGTACCAAAGATGTTAGCAACGTCTCTTACTCTTACTGCGGCGTTGAGTGCTGTGAGTTTTCCATCATTGGCTGACTCTCCATCCTTTCCTCATATTTCAACGACAGGTTACGGTGAAGTGATCGCGACACCTGATATGGCGACATTCTCTGTAAGAGTCGTGGAATCGACGATGACTGCTGAACAGGCTAAAAAGACTGTTGATAAAGTTGTGACAGGTTTTCTAAATAAGCTACATCAAGCCGGAGTTGATGAAGCGAGTGTTCACAGCTCGAACCTGTACCTATCTCCTCAATACCATTATCCAAAAGATGGTAAACCTGAACTGGTTGGCTACCGCGCCTCACGTAATGTGACCGTTCAAGTTAATGAGCTAGCGAACCTTAATGAATACATGGATATTGCTATCGGGCAAGGCATTAATCAGATCGATAATATTCAGCTGCAAGTTCGCGACCAAGCTAAGTATCAAGAGCAAGCGCGCTTAGAAGCTATTAAAGATGCGACATCTAAAGCCAAATCATTAGCGAGTGGTTTTGAGCGTGAACTAGGTGATGTATGGCGCGTGGACTACAACGCACAATCTTCTCAGCCAGTGCTCATGCGTTCAATGGCGATGGATGCAAGAACAGAATCGAACTCTTATGAAGACTCAACGATCACCATTCGTGATCGCGTAGATGTGATCTATCAGATCGAAGAGTAATAACAAGGCTATAGTAGGTTTTGGATCATGATGATCTAACTACCTACCATAGGCCAAATACTAAAAAGGCTCTCATTATGAGAGCCTTTTTTATGCATATAGACTTCGATACTTAGTGAAGTAGACGAGCACGAATTGTGCCTTCGATCTCTTTCAGTTTAAGCAATGCTTCTTCTGAACGATCCGCTTCTACATCGATAACTACATAACCCATATCAGCCGCAGTCTGTAGGTACTGACCCGCGATGTTGATGCCTTCTTCAGCGAAGATGGTGTTGATCTGAGTTAGGATACCTGGGCGGTTTTCGTGAATGTGCAGCAAACGAGACGTCCCCGTGTGTAGCGGTAGAGATACCTCTGGGAAGTTAACACTTGATAGCGTAGAACCGTTATCAGAGTATTTCGCGAGCTTGCCAGCCACTTCAACACCGATGTTCTCTTGTGCTTCCTGAGTTGAACCACCTACGTGAGGCGTAAGAATCACGTTGTCAAACTGCATCAATGGCGATTCAAATGGGTCAGCATTGGTTTTTGGTTCAGTTGGGAAAACGTCGATCGCTGCACCTGCAAGGTGACCTGAATCTAGAGCGCCACACAGAGCTAGAATGTCTACCACTGTGCCACGCGCTGCGTTGATAAAGATAGAACCAGGCTTCATGCGCTCGAACTCTTCTTTACCCATCATGTTCTTAGTTTCGTTAGTTTCTGGAACGTGCAAAGAGATCACGTCACACTTATTCAGCAGCTCTGTCATGGTGTGAACTTGCGTTGCGTTACCCAGTGAAAGCTTGTTTTCAATATCGTAGAAGTAAACACGCATACCTAGGTTTTCCGCAATAATACCCAGTTGAGTACCAATGTGGCCGTAACCGATAATACCTAAGCGTTTACCACGAGCTTCGTAAGAGTTGTCTGCACTCTTTTTCCAGATGCCACGGTGTGCAAGAGCGTTCTTTTCTGGAATACCACGTAGTAGCAATAGAACCTGACCAAGAACCAGCTCAGCAACGCTTCGAGTGTTTGAGAATGGTGCGTTGAAGACAGGCACGCCACGTTTTGCAGCTGCTTCAAGGTTTACTTGGTTCGTACCTATACAGAAACAACCGATAGCAACCAATTTTTCAGCTGCATCAATCACTTCTTGGGAAAGGTTTGTGCGAGAACGAATACCGATGAAGTGAGCATCTTTAACTGCTTCAAGAAGTTCATCTTCAGGTAGTGAGCCTTTATGGTACTCAATATTTGTGTAACCAGCGGCTTGAAGTACTTCTACTGAAGAAGGGTGAAGACCTTCTAGAAGTAGAATTTTTATTTTTTCTTTTTCCAGTGAAACTTTGGCCATTGTTCTCGTCCTTAAAATGGAAAGGTTGGGCAAATGCGGCGCACGTGCTACAAAATGGCTGAAAGGGGAACAAATTCACCACTTTGTTAGGAGACAAACGTTTTCCCTGTGCGTCTTCTGAACAATAAAGTAACAAAAAAAAAATGTTTTGGGTAAGAAAATTACGGAATAAGACATAATTTTACAGCAATAAAGCAAAAAAAACGGCGCCCTAGGACACCGTATGTAATGAAGTAACAGAAAAACTCAATCTTCTATTATTTATTCTTCGATTTTTGCACCTTCAGGTGTGCCAGTGATAACTACATCAGCACCACGGTGAGCGAACAGGCCAACCGTCACAACACCTGCGATACCATTGATAATATCTTCTAGTTGTTTCGGGTTCTCAATAGCCATGCCGTACACATCTAGGATTACGTTGCCGTTATCGGTTGTGCAGCCTTCGCGGTAAACTGGGTCACCACCAAGCTTAACCAGTTCACGTGCCACGTATGAACGCGCCATCGGGATAACTTCTACAGGTAGAGGGAATTTACCCAGTACATCAACAGCTTTCGTGCCATCAACAATACATACAAATTTGTCAGAGATAGCCGCTACGATTTTTTCACGAGTCAAAGCAGCGCCGCCGCCTTTGATCATATCGCGTGAAGCGTTAATTTCGTCTGCGCCATCAACATAGATGTCTAACTTGAATACGTCATTGCACTCAAAGACTTTGATTTCTAGTGCTTCTAGTTTTTCAGTAGAGGCTACAGAGCTTGAAACCGCACCTTTGATTTTGTCTTTCATTGTGCCAAGTGCGTCGATGAAGTGATTTACTGTAGAGCCAGTACCTACACCTACAATGCTGCCTTCTTCAACATATTGAAGTGCTGCCCAGCCAGCTGCTTTTTTCATTTCATCTTGAGTCATGCCATTCTCCTGAATAAGGTCTTGCGCTTTGAATTAATCGTTTGCGTAATGATGAAGTTAACGTTTAGATATTGGGTTAACGTTTCTATATCGAGGTTAACGTTTGCGGCGAGATTATAGCGCTTTAATGGTTGTTTTCCCATTGCCAAGTTTTACTTGGAGTCACGATTTTAGGCAACGGAATGTCCCATTCTTCAATCGGTAGGGTATCAACATGCTGGCAATCATGAGCCAAACCTATTGGGGGGGCGCCTTCGCCCGTCTCGAACCACTTCGCCAAGGTGCGATCGTAATATCCGCCGCCCATACCTAAACGGTGACCATGAGAGTCAAAGCCAACAAGAGGTGTGAGAATGAGGTCGAGTTGCTGACAAGGCTTAACCAGCATCTGATTGAGCTGAGGTTCGACAATGCCGTACTTATTCAAGACTGTCGGTGTTGTTGGAGAGTAATGTAGAAACAGCAGGTGTCCGGCAGAGAAGGGGTGCAGTACTGGTAAATAAGTTTGCTTACCTTGCGCCCATAACCATTCAATTAAAGGCTGGGTATCGAGTTCGCCATCAATTGAGATATAGAGAGCAATATGTTGAGCGGACTGAATCTCATTGAGCTGAGAACATTGCTTAACTAGGTCTAAACCGGATTGAATTTGTTGGTCGCCAGATAAGGCATTACGTTTGATACGGATCTGTTTGCGAAATTCGCTGCGTGTGAGCGTCTTCATAAGAAGGGATACCCCAAAGTGCCGTTGAGAATAGATGGCCCTTGAACCAGCGAGTTCAAGGCGGATCAGCAATGATTACCGTAGGCTTCTCGGTCGGGCCGAGCATGCTCAATAGCACTCAAGTACTAACCCTTAGGGATTGCTTATCGGCTCGGGGACGTGAATCCTCTGACAAACACTCCAGGGTAAATTTTGTGTACGCTATTGCTGTCCGTGCTTAACCTTACTGAGGACATCTGAAAGTGATGTCGTGAGCTGTTCCATTCGCTCGGTCAGTGCGTTTTGTTCATCATTTGCTTCAAACTTCTTGGTTTGTAATTCGTAGCAAATATTCAGAGCTGCGATAGTTAGCAGCTTCACTTCATTGGTTACCTTAGTACGTTCAGCCATCTCTTTCAATCGATTATCAAGATCGGCCGCCGCTGCAATCAATGACTCTTCTTGCCCTGGTGGACAATTCACTCGAGTCAGTTTTCCTAATATTTCAACGTCTACCGCTTGATTACTCATGATGGATGAACTCTTTAACGCGCTATTTTAAGGCTGTTGCCCTTCGCCATTTTTTGAGAAAGAAAAAGTGCAAGTACCGATGAGGAAGCAATCTCCTCTGAGGGAGAAACTATAGGTAAACCGCTATTAAGATTCAAGCTTTTCAGAGTGACTGTTTGTAAATGAGAGCTTGAGCACACAGTAATTCAGCAAATTGAACAATTGGTAGTCAGTCATCCTTCAATTGCTAGGGATCGATGCTTACCAGAATTGGGGTGAAGTGGTACGATTATACTATCGATATAAAGAATAACTGAGCGAGCTATCTGATGAGCGAAACTACTTTACCTGACTACCTAACGGTTGCGACTGAACTTCAATCGGCAAGTCTAGCCGTAACCCCTGCTGAGATGCATGGTTTAATAACGGGTATGTTAAGCGGAGGCTTAAGTCTTGCAGATAAAAGCTGGCAACCACTGATCTTTGATTACACCAATGAAGGCATGGGCTGGCCAGATCGCGCGCTAACGCTAGCGGAAGCAACACTAAAAGTCACAACCAGTGAAATCACAGGCTCAGGTATGGAGCTGTCTATGCTACTGCCGGATGAAGACGCAAGCGCAAGCCTGTTTGATCTTGCGGACGGAGTGTCTGATTGGATTAACCATTTCATCTCTGGTTTAGGTCTGGTTGGCGCTCAATTGAATAAAGCGTCTGAAGGCACTAAAGAAGCGTTGGCTGATCTTGAAGAGATGGCGAAGCTAGGCATTGACGAAGAAGATGATCTGGAAGAGCAAGCACAACTTCTAGAACACGTTATTGAGCACGTAAAAGCGTGTGCATTAACGATTCATGCTGAATTTGGTGCACGCCCATCTGAAGATGCGGCTCCAACCATTCACTAATCGTTTGTCGGTTTGAGGTTATGATGGCTCAGTATGATGTTGTAATTGCTGGTGGTGCAATGGCGGGGGCAACTCTGGCCCTTGCTTTGAATCACCTAAGCCAAGGTTCGTTGTCGATTGCGGTCGTTGAGCCTTATCAGGTTGATCATCAAGCTCACCCTGGGTTTGATTCTCGTTCGATCGCGCTATCTTATGGCACAGTGCAGATTCTCGATTCACTGCAGTTGTGGCAATCGATCGCTCCCGTAGCTACGCCAATTAAAGATATCCATGTATCGGATAGAGGCCATTCAGGGATGACGGATATCTACAGTGAAGAACTGGCTGTAGATGCGCTTGGCTATGTGGTCGAGTTAGCGGATGTAGGGCGAATCTATCAGCAGAAGCTGGAATCAGAAGCGGCAATTACGATGCTGTGTCCGGATTCGGTGGCGAAAATTGAGCGCAGTGAATCACTGACGACTATTGACCTCAACAGTGGAAAAACTATAACGACTAAGTTATTGGTTGCGGCTGACGGTGCAATCTCAACGTGTTGTCAGCAACTCAATATCTCATTGAGTGAGCATGACTTTGAACAGGTTGCTGTGATTGCCAATATCGTGGCGAGCGAACCCCATAAAGGTCGCGCGTTTGAGCGTTTTACCCATCATGGGCCCGTTGCTCTATTACCGATGAGCGATAACCGTTTGTCTCTGGTTTGGTGTTTGCCGCCGGAGCAAGCCGATAAAGTCATGGCTTTCAACGACGACGAATTCCTTGAACATCTGCAGAACGATTTTGGTTGGCGATTAGGCCGTTTAGAGAAAGTCGGCAAGCGTGCAAGCTACCCACTGATTCTTCGTCACCGACAACAAAATATTTCTCATCGATTCGCGATTGTAGGCAATGCCGCTCAAACGCTTCATCCAATTGCAGGGCAAGGTTTTAACCTCGGTATTCGTGATGTGGCCTCTTTAGCGGAAGAATTGTGTACTCAGTTGGATGATGTCGGTCGATACACTGGTCTTGTTAACTTTAGAAAACGTAGAGAACAAGACAGAGGCGCGACGATTACACTGACTTCAAGTCTTGTTCATCTGTTCTCAAACGATTTTTTGACTGCTCGTATCGGGCGTAATCTTGGGTTAGCCGTAATTGATAACCTTCCACCACTTAAAGGTCCACTTTTGCGTCATACGCTTGGCCTAGTAGAAAGATAAGGTAGATAAATAATGATGCAAAGTGTTGATATCGCGATTGTTGGTGGTGGCATGGTCGGCCTAGCGCTCGCGGCTGCATTGAAAGACAGTGATCTAAGAATTGCCGTGATAGAGGGCAAAGCACCTAGCGAAGGTCTGAATGAATTACCGGATGTTCGCGTGTCTGCATTGAGCCGCTCTAGTGAGGTGATTCTACGTAACCTAGACGCATGGCAAGGCATTGAACAAAGACGTGCTGCACCGTATCAAGCGATGGAAGTGTGGGAGCAAGACAGTTTTGCTCGTATAGAGTTTGACTCAACACGTTTGGCACAGCCTAATCTAGGCCATATTGTTGAAAATCGTGTGATTCAATTAGCGTTGCTTGATCAGGTTAAGAGGCAAGACAACGTCAGCCTCTACATGCCTGCGACATGCAAAACAATGGCTATTGGAGAGAGCGAAGCGTGGTTAACCCTAGACAACGGCCAAGCACTGACGGCTAAGCTAGTCGTCGGTGCGGATGGCGCAAATTCTTGGGTTCGTAAGCAGCAAGACATCCCATTAACACACTGGGATTACGGACACAGTGCGATTGTCGCGAATATTAAAACCACAGAGCCGCACCACAGCGTTGCTCGTCAAATATTCACACCACAAGGTCCATTGGCATTTCTACCGATGCAACCAAGCAACATGAGCTCGATTGTTTGGTCTACCGAACCAAACCGTGCCGAGAAACTTGTATCTATGTCGGATGCTGATTTTAATAAGCAGCTAACGGCAGAGTTCGACTCAAAGCTTGGATTATGTGAAGTGGTTGGTGATCGTTTTGCCTTCCCACTGCGCATGCGTTATGCACGTGACTTCGCCGTAGAGCGTGTGGCTTTGGTTGGTGATGCTGCCCATACCATTCACCCATTAGCAGGGCAGGGGGTGAACCTCGGCTTATTAGATGCAGCAAGCTTAGCGCAAGAGCTATTAAAGCTATGGGCTGCTGGTGAGGATATTGGTACTAAGCGCAACCTACGCGGCTACGAGCGTTGGAGAAAAGCAGAGGCGGCGAAAATGATTGCTTCAATGCAGGGCTTTAAAGATCTGTTTGAAGGCGATAATCCGGCTAAGAAGCTGATTCGTGGCATTGGTATGAAGCTTGCGGGTCAATTACCGGGTGCGAAAGATGAGATCATGAAGCGCGCACTTGGTTTGTCAGGTAATCTTCCTGATTTAGCTAAGCGTCCAGTCGCACAGCGATAGTCGTGTATAATGGGCCATTGTTGATAGCCAGTAGTTAAAGTTGTAGTAATTGGCGACATCACGAACATGAAAAAAGGGTTGGCGCATGCCAACCCTTTTTGTGTTTAATTCTGTAGATAATCAGGTCATGCGTAAGCACAGCGCAGTTTCATGATTTCATTATTTATTTCTTTCACTGTTTGAAAGTGGCGTTTCTCTGCTCGATCTGGCAGAACTAACTTGCCGTTATCAAACTCAAATTTCCCTACGCCGTAAATGTAGATTCGTCCTTTGAAAAGTCGACTTACATGTTTAGCAATCATACTCGGTGTATAGCGCTTAAACAGTCTCATTCTTAATTATCCTTATATTTACCTAGCCTGCACATTATAGAAAAACTCCGAGATAATAATTGTGATAAGCATGGAGTAATATGCAGTAGCGATGACGTTAATTAGATATTTGTGCTGCTCTAAGCACTTTCTACAGTAAATATCTATTTTTACGTGAGCTCCTCCCCAAAATAATACTGAGTCGTGAACTGCTGTGAACTTTCCTGCCCAGTATTAAGCAGTGGTAATGTTACAAGTATAAGAATAGGCGGGATTTTTTTGTTTGTGTAATCAAATTGTAAATTTTAGGCATAAAAAAAGCCCGTCTAAAACGGGCGAATAGTCACAGATGCATTACACAAAAGTGGATACTGATGTTACTCAGTGGATTCACTTGTACTGATTTGCCTAAAGGCTAGTCAGTAAATTCACAATAACGTAGATTTCTCTTTGTGACTACTTATGCTTTAGTTTTGATTAACTATTTAATGTCGACGTGTTTTTCTTATGACGAGCTTCACACTAAATATGTATCTAATGAAAACTTCAAAGAAGGTTTGCGATCAATTACGTCTTAGAATGGATCATCGACTGATCTCTGCAACGATTGGCGCGCATAACGCCATAAGATCCTTGAGATCAAGTGCAATGCCTGCCATTCGATCACCAGAGCTAATGGTCACGGTTGAGTTATTCTGAATGGAAGGATCAAAGATGATCGGCATGTGCCTCTTTAATGCAAGCGGGCCAACACAACCGGCCTTAAAGCCAGTAATAGACTCTACATCGCTTAACGAGACACAGGTCATGCGGCGGCAATTTAGAATTGAGCGCACTTTCTTCGGATCGACTGAGCGATCACCCGCCGTGCACGCTAGCGCGTATTGATTGCCCATGTCTTTGAGTAGAATACATTTCACCATTTGAGATGGGTCGATGCCTCGTTCTAGCGCGGTTTCCTCGATGCTGGTGGTTGGCTTACTTTGTAACAGCAGGCGATAGTTCACCTGCTGTTGATCTAACCATTGTGTAATCACTGTTTCCACGTAATTACTCGTCGTCAAGGCTGTAAGGCAGTGGCTGGATACTCCAGATTTGATCAGGTTGTGCAGTCAAACGCAGCTGAACATCGTCATCTAAGTTGTTCGGTAGCACCAGTAGGCCAATCGCTTGGTTGTCAGCAAATTGATATACGTTGATCAGTTGGCCCGCACCACGCCAGTTTTCACCAACGCTGCGCTCTAACTCAATAGGGGTCTCTAGTGTGAGCACTTCTGCTGTCGGGCCAGAAACAATGCGCATCTCACGCTTGTTCATGCCACGGTACTTAGCACGAGCAACCGTTTCTTGACCTGTGTAACAGCCCTTGGTAAAGCTGATGCCGCCAATCGCTTGTAGGTTAAGCGCCTGAGGGATGTGCTCATTTTGCTCTGTTTTGGTTAGGTTAGGCTGAGCATCGATAATTTCATGATACTGCCATAGCGCCTCTGAGACTTTCTCCGCAGAGCTGTTAGTGACCAAAGCTTCTGCAGCTTGTTCTGTCACAAGTAGAGCCCAGCGGTTATCTGCAACTTGAACAGCTGTACCGCCAGAGATAGCACGTACATGACCTTGGCTTTCTGAAATAGAATCAATGTATTGATTCGCAGATGCACCCATCACACCGATAACAACGTCCGACGTTTGCTCGATATCGACCTTAGAGAACACCGCGTACTTCTTGATTTCAACGAGCTCAACTTCAATCGCTGACTTAGGCTGCATAAGCGCGTAACCACCGTTGTGGTAGAATAGGCGGAAGATACTCCATACCTTTCCTTTTGCATCACAGTGCGCGCCTAATGTGGATTCATCATTAGGAAGAGTCACGACGTCGCACGTTACTTGACCTTGCAGGTACGATTTTTTGTCATCGCCTACCATGGTAATAGCGCTCCAATCTGACACGTGTGTCATCATCAGTTCTGGAAGCGATTCATTTTGCGTATGAGCGTGCGGCTGAAATGTGTTTTTCCAATCCATTTTATCTTTCCTAAGAATTTTATTTGGCTCTATGTTAATCCGGTTCTGTTTCTTTGTCAGCCAAGGTTTTTTTGTGAGCTTAGATAGGGACTGTGACTCACATAGTAGTTGCAGGGCGTATGACTTGTTACACTCCGAGAAAGAAAAATTATAGGTGAGGATAGCCAATGTACACTGCAGAGCAGAAAGCACGAATTAAATGGGGTTGCCGTCGTGGCATGTTAGAACTTGATGTAGTCATCATGCCATTTTTCGAAGAGTGTTTTGATTCATTGCAAGAGCAGGAACAGCGCGAGTTTGTTTCTCTACTAGAGTGTGATGACCCAGATCTGTTTACTTGGGTAATGGGACACGGACGCAGTGAAAACCTAGGCCATGCATCAATGGTTGATAAAATTGTCGCACACAACCTCAGCAAGGTTCGTTAAGCTCCAGCTTAACGCTTCGCATTTCGCATTATTAACAAAAGGCACTGTTTTCGGGTGCCTTTTGTTTTTCATCGTTGCCTCTACTATCCCACTTGCCGCCAGTCTTTATTGCTTATCTTTAATGACCCGCTTGTTCAGAAACAACCATATGATTCTAAACAGTGCCTATGGGCGTTTTGATTACAAAGAGGATGGTGATGTTCGGCTCAATGGCCGAACTTATCGACTAAAGTCCGTTGATAAGATCTGGGCGCAGTTCTTTGTCAAATTGCAGTTTGAGTGTGGGTACTCGGTATTGCTTTGGCGAGACAGCTGTTGCGAACGTGAATATCGTCACTTCTTGGCGCACTTACAACGAGCTAGTTAGAGAAAATAAAGCTCCAGGCTGAAAGCAAGAACTAAAGACAAAAGAAAGGGAGCCCTAGGCTCCCTTTCTTCGCATTTTATTTATCACCTAAGATCAAGACTGGCGTTTCTCTGGCGTCAGAATCGTTGGGCCACTGTCTTCAGCAAGTTCAGGGTAATCCAATGTGTAGTGAAGGCCGCGGCTCTCTTTGCGTTGCATTGCACAGCGAACCATTAACTCAGCCACTTGTAGTAAGTTACGCAGTTCTAATAGGTTATTTGAAACCTTGAAGTAGCTGTAATACTCATGAGTCTCTTGCTGCAACATCTGAATACGGCGCAATGCACGTTCTAGTCGTTTATCTGTTCGAACAATACCCATGTAATCCCACATGAACAGGCGTAGTTCGTGCCAGTTGTGTTGAATGATAACTTCTTCATCGCTGTTGGTGACTTGGCTTTCATCCCATGCAGGAAGTTCAGCACACAGTTGAGACTGATCGATGTTCTCAACGATATCTTTTGCTGCTGCCCATGCGTAAACCACACACTCAAGCAATGAGTTAGAAGCCATACGGTTTGCACCGTGCAAGCCGGTGTAGCTCACTTCGCCGATCGCGTACAAGTTAGTCAAGTCGGTTTGGCCCTGCTTATTAACCATGACACCACCACAGGTGTAGTGAGCAGCTGGTACGATAGGGATCGGCTCTTTGGTCATATCGATGCCTAAATCCATCAAGCGAGTGTGGATCATTGGGAAGTGTGTTGTGATGAATTCTTCAGGCTTATGGCTGATATCAACATACATGCAGTCGGCACCTAAGCGCTTCATTTCGAAGTCAATTGCACGAGCAACCACATCACGTGGAGCCAGTTCACCGCGCTCATCGAAGTCCTTCATAAAGCGAGAGCCATCTGGACGACGCAAGTAGGCACCTTCACCACGTAGTGCTTCCGTCAGTAGGAAGTTACGCGCTTCTGGGTGGAATAAGCAAGTCGGGTGGAACTGGTTGAACTCAAGGTTTGCTACGCGACAACCCGCGCGCCAAGCGATAGCAATACCATCACCTGAAGATACGTCTGGGTTAGAGGTGTATTGGTAAACCTTTGACGCGCCGCCTGTTGCTAATACAACAAATTTAGCGCGCACGGTTTCAACGTGTTCTTGGTTACGGTTCCAGATGTAGGCACCGATAACTTTGTCTTTCGAACCACCAATTTTATCTTCAGTGATCAAGTCCAGTGCATTGTGGCGCTCGAAGATCTCGATATTGGGGTGGTTGTTGACGTTATCTTGTAGTGAGGTTTGCATCGCCATGCCGGTTGCATCGGCAGCGTGCAGGATTCTGCGGTGACTGTGGCCACCCTCACGAGTGAGGTGATATTTTGGTTGGCCTTCTGTGCTGTTCTCATCTTTATCAAATGGGACACCACCATCAATCAGCCATTGCACACACTCTTTCGCATTTTCAGCAATGAATTGAACTGTATCTTCTTCACATAACCCAGCCCCGGCAATTTGAGTATCTTCAACGTGAGACTCAATACTGTCCGACTCATCGAACACCGCAGCGATACCGCCTTGTGCGTAATACGTCGATCCTTCGCTGCGTGGTCCTTTGCTTAATACAATTACTTTTGCATGTTCTGCTACGCGTAAGGCTAATGACAAGCCTGCCGCACCACTTCCTACCACTAATACATCACACTGATGTTCACGGTTTGCGTTCATAAAACTTATTAAATCCCGGGCTATAGTCGAGTTGTCCACTCTCAATTGACTTTGTCTTGTTTTAGGAGTTTGGGTAAGACTGTTATAATCTCTCCAGAGTCATCCTTAAACGCTACGCAAAATCAATATATAGACAGCTATCTAGAAATATTTAATTGCTCAATACCATTGCTTTTGCTCAAGTTTCCCCAAATTGATAGGGATAGCTATTTTTATTACATCACATTGTGAAACAATAATGGCAAATAATTTTAAGAAAGTTGGAACTTTCGGTATTTGGCTTAGTCACAATAGTGCTCTTGTAGACGGTGGTGTCAATACTACATTTCGCATAATTAGTACCCATATCTGTGAAGGTGAGGGTTATAACAATAGGAGTACCCGCTCGAATGAACGAGCAGCTAACCGATCAAGTGTTGATTGAGCGAGTTCAGAGTGGAGATAAGCAGGCATTTAACTTACTAGTGGTTAAGTATCAAAACAAAGTTTGTAATCTTATCTCTCGATACGTGAATAATTCCGGTGATGTACCTGATGTAGCACAAGAAGCTTTTATTAAAGCTTACCGCGCGATACCTAACTTTCGTGGCGAAAGTGCCTTCTATACATGGTTGTACCGAATTGCCGTGAACACCGCTAAAAATCATATTGTTGCCCAGAGCCGCAGGCCGCCAGCAACAGATGTAGATGCAGAAGATGCAGAATATTACGAAACAGGCAGCGCGTTAAAAGAAATATCGAACCCTGAGAACTTAACGCTGTCAAAAGAATTGAAACAAGTCGTTTTTGGAGCGATTGAAGCGCTACCAGAAGACTTAAAAACTGCAATGACGTTACGTGAGCTCGAAGGTTTGAGCTACGAAGAGATTGCAGAAGTAATGGATTGCCCTGTAGGAACCGTACGTTCGCGTATTTTCCGAGCTCGTGAAGCGGTGGAAAAGAAAATTAAACCTCTTTTGCAACGCTAGAACTTGTAATAATTATGGTGAAAATAATGGCTGATAAAGAAAAGCTTTCGGCACTCATGGATGGTGAAACGATCGATAAAGCTCTCATAGTAGACCTTGAATCTGATCAAGAAAGCATGGATACCTGGCAGAGTTACCATTTGATTGGTGATGTTATGCGTGGGGATGCGCCAGAAACTCCAGAGTGGAACATTGCTAACAGTGTAGCGGCAGCGCTTGATAACGAGCCTGCGCATGGTTCAATGTCGAACCAGCACCAAGTGAATGTTGAACCTACTGTTGCTCCAATTGAAGAGCAGCCTAAACCTCAGCAAGCGAAGCGTCAGCTTCCGGCATGGTTACAACAATTTGGACAGGTTGCCGTGGCAGCGTGTGTTTCATTAGCGGTTGTATTAGGTGTTCAACAGTATGGTGGTAGTGATCCTGCTGCACCAGAGCAGTTGCCTGTACTCCAGACAATTCCATTTGCGGGTTCTGCAGAGCCAGTAAGCTTAACGCGTGACTCTGTTGAGAAGCCAGCATCTGAAGCTAACTTGCAAGAGCAGCGTAAACGCGTTCATGCATTGTTAGAAGACTATGAACTACAGCTAAGATTAAACAGTGATGCATCGCCAATGCAAGATGCACATCTAGAATCGGACATTGAATGAAGAAAATCCTGGTCAGTGCACTGACACTGTTCAGCTTGATGTCTCCAACAGCCTTTGCAGAGGAACCTACTGCAAAGGCCTTGTTGCATCAAATGAACGAGGCCAGTCAGCATCTAAATTACGAACTCTCTTACATATTGATAAAGAAGAGCAGTATTGAACCTCTACTTTATCGTCATGCCGTTAACGACGATCAACAACTTGCACACCTTGTTTACCTAAGTGGTCCTGTTCGTGAAGTTATTCGACGCGGCAATGAAGTTAGCTATATCGAACCGGGTACAGAGCCATTTACTATCCAATCTGGCAGTATGGTTGCGCCTGTTATTCCGATGATTAACCGAGATATTGACTCTCTCAACCAGTACTACGACTTCGTAAAAGTTGGACGTTCTCGTGAAGCGGGAAGCACCACTCAAGTATTACGCGTCGTGCCGAAAGATGGCCTTCGTTACTCTTACGTAGTTTGGGTAGACGAAAAAACGAGTCTTCCGTTACGTGCCGACCTTTTGGACCGTGATGGTGAAGTGCTTGAACAGTACCGCACGATATCTTACGTGGTGAATGATAAAATCGCTGAGGCAATGGGTGGATTGAACCAAGCTCAATTGCCGAAAGTCTTATCATTGCCGGAAGGCTTAGTGAGTGAAACTAACTGGCAGGCCTCTTGGATTCCTGAAGGGTTTAAGTCAAAAGAGCTTAGCCGCTATCAAATGGCAGCGACCGATAAAATGGTTGAAAGCCAACTTTTCAGTGATGGGTTGTTTAGCTTTTCGGTTTATATCGCCGATAAAGACGAGCATTCATTGAAAGGACAATTGGTGCGCCAAGGACGAAGAACTTTGCATAGCTTAGTGATTGGCGACAAAGAAATATCTGTGGTTGGTGATATTCCGCCCGCGACCGCTAAGCGTATCGCTCAATCTGTTACGTTTAATAAACCGGTACCAGCGCAATGATGACCGCTCTGGCAACCGTTAGCTCAGTTGAACAAAAAGGTAAGCAATACTTTGTTCAACTGAGCTGCGAACAGCAAACCAGTTGCAGCAGTTGCTCTTCTCAAAAAAGTTGCGGCACGGGTATTGTCACCAAAGCAGTTGGCAATAAATCTTTGTTTTGGCAGCTTAAAACTAAAAGCTTAGTCAAAGCTGGGCAAATCGTA
This sequence comes from Vibrio gigantis, assembly GCF_024347515.1. Lineage (NCBI taxonomy): Bacteria > Pseudomonadati > Pseudomonadota > Gammaproteobacteria > Vibrionales > Vibrionaceae > Vibrio > Vibrio gigantis. The sequence continues at coordinate 3,075,494 of NZ_AP025492.1, read as the reverse complement.
GAAATTGGCTTTCCTGAAAAAAGCCTACTTCAGTCGGCAGCCATCGTTTATCTAATTCCACTTTTCATGCTGATGATTGGGGCTGGTTTTGGACAACTCTTGTTACAACCCTTACTCCTAGGGGGGGAGGGCATTGTTATCTTAAGTGCTGCGCTGTTTACTGCTGGTGGGATTGCCTTAGCGAGGCGGTTAGCCAAACCAATGGAAGACAAATCCAAGCAAGAAGTCGTCTTGATTCGAATCCTAGGTGAGTCTCTCGTCTAATTTATGATGCTTATTGCCCTTAAATTGGGTAGAATCTGCCAACTTGATTGAAATGCCGCCACCAATGCTGAGTGTAGATTGGACGCGTCGCGGCTTTCTTATTATCCCTATTCAAAGAGTTTAGTCACACCAAGCCTATGAAGCACATTCGTAATTTTTCGATTATCGCCCACATCGACCACGGTAAGTCGACCCTTTCTGACCGCTTAATCCAAGTTTGTGGAGGATTAAGTGAACGTGAGATGGCAGCTCAAGTCCTCGATTCTATGGATATAGAACGCGAGCGTGGTATTACAATTAAAGCGCAGAGTGTGACTTTAGATTACAAAGCTAAAGATGGTGAAACTTACCAACTTAACTTTATCGACACTCCTGGACACGTAGACTTCTCTTACGAAGTATCTCGTTCTCTAGCGGCTTGTGAAGGTGCACTACTTGTAGTGGATGCTGGCCAAGGTGTTGAAGCACAAACTCTAGCAAACTGTTACACAGCAATCGAAATGGAACTGGAAGTAGTGCCAATCTTGAACAAGATTGACTTACCTGCAGCTGAACCAGAGCGTGTTGCTGAAGAGATCGAAGAGATCGTTGGTATCGACGCGATGGAAGCGACTCGCTGTTCTGCGAAAACAGGCTTGGGTGTTGATGATGTTCTAGAAAACATCGTAACGGCAATCCCACCACCGGAAGGTGATCCTGAAGCGCCTCTACAAGCGTTGATCATTGACTCTTGGTTCGATAACTACCTTGGCGTTGTTTCTTTGGTTCGTATCAAGAACGGTACACTGAAGAAGAACGACAAGATTCGCGTAATGTCGACAGACCAAGTTTGGGGTGTTGACCGTCTAGGTATCTTCACACCTAAGCAAATCGACACCACTGAGCTAAATACTGGCGAAGTAGGTTGGGTTGTTTGTGGTATTAAAGACATCCTAGGTGCACCGGTTGGTGATACGTTGACGCTTGCTAAAGGCGGCAGCACTGAACGTCTACCTGGTTTCCAAAAAGTGAAGCCTCAGGTATACGCAGGTCTGTTCCCTGTTTCATCTGATGACTACGAAAACTTCCGTGATGCACTAGGCAAACTAAGCCTAAACGATGCATCACTGTTCTTCGAACCAGAAAGTTCGGCAGCACTTGGTTTTGGTTTCCGTTGTGGCTTCTTAGGAATGCTTCACATGGAGATCATCCAAGAGCGTCTAGAGCGTGAATACGACCTAGACCTAATCACAACTGCTCCAACAGTAGTGTATGAAGTTGTAAAAACAGATAAAACGGTTCTTTACGTTGATAGCCCGGCTAAACTGCCAGCGGTTAATGACCTTGAAGAAATTCGTGAGCCAATTGCACGCTGTAATATTTTGGTACCTTCAGACTACCTAGGTAACGTAATTACACTGTGTGTTGAGAAGCGTGGCGTACAAGTAGACATGGTTTACCACGGTAATCAAGTTGCTGTGACATACGATCTTCCTATGGCAGAAGTAGTTCTAGACTTCTTCGACCGCCTGAAATCAACGTCTCGTGGTTACGCATCATTGGATTACAACTTCCAACGTTACGAGCCATCAAACATGGTACGTGTAGACGTATTGCTGAATGGCGAAACGGTTGATGCACTGGCTATCATCACGCACAAAGACATTGCTCAGTCTCGTGGTCGTCTACTGGTTGAGAAGATGAAAGAATTCATCCCTCGTCAGATGTTCGATATCGCGATTCAAGCAGCGATTGGTAACCACATCATTGCTCGTTCTACAGTGAAACAGCTGCGTAAGAACGTAATCGCAAAATGTTACGGTGGTGATATCAGTCGTAAGAAGAAACTTCTTAAGAAACAAAAAGAAGGTAAGAAGCGTATGAAGCAGATCGGTAACGTTGAACTGCCTCAAGAAGCTTTCCTTGCAATCCTTCATGTTGGAAAAGATTAACTTTATCCAGCAGTAAACGAATAATTGAAAGTGGAAGAGTAGCTCGCTATTCTTTCACTTTCGTTATTTTTAAAGAAATGAAATTTAAGGGATATCAATGGCTAATACATTTTCGCTTATCTTAGTGATCGTAACTCTAGTGACTGGCATTGTATGGGCGTTGGAAAAGTTTGTGTGGGCGAAGAAGCGCCAACAAAAACTGGCTGACGTTGAAGCGCAATCGAATGGCCTAGACGCTGAAACCAGCGCAAAAGTTACGGCTCAGCCTTGGTGGGTTGAGAACAGTGTTTCCATTTTCCCAGTAATTGCATTTGTTTTGGTTCTGCGTTCATTTATTTATGAACCGTTTCAAATCCCTTCTGGCTCGATGATGCCAACCCTTTTGGTTGGTGATTTCATCTTGGTAGAGAAATACGCGTACGGTCTAAAAGACCCTGTGTGGCGTACTCAACTGGTAGAAACGGGCAAGCCAGAGCGTGGTGATTCAATCGTATTTAAGTACCCACCTCAACCTAATATCGATTACATCAAACGTGTTGTTGGTATGCCAGGTGATACAATTCGCTACAGCAGTCGTAAAGAGATCTGCATTCAAGCGAAGGGCACAAGTAGCTGTGAACCAGTGAAACTAAGTAACGTTGAAGAAAGCCAATTTGTTCAAGATGGTGTGCCTCTGATTCAGCTGAACGAACAGCTTGGAGACGTAGAGCACCAGATATTAGTTAACCCATTACGCCGTGATCGTGTACAAGCATATCAGCCTCGCAATGGTGTTAACGAATGGGTCGTTCCAGAAGGCCAGTACTTTGTGATGGGTGATAACCGTGACAACAGTGCCGATAGCCGTTACTGGGGCTTTGTCCCTGAAGCAAACCTTGTTGGTAAGGCTGTTGCTATTTGGATCAGCTTCGAGTTCGAACGCGGTTCAGACAGTGTACTTCCAACATGGATTCCTACTGGTGTGCGTTTTAATCGCATCGGTGGGATTCATTAATCGATCAATTAACACATCGAGAGAGCATGAATTCTCCAATTGATAAACTAGAGAGAAAGATTGGCTATCAGTTTAATGATGCCGATCTTATCCACTTGGCGCTAACTCACCGTAGCGCCGCAGGTAAACATAACGAACGTCTTGAGTTTCTGGGCGATTCAATTTTAAGTTTTGTTATCGCTGATGATCTATACCACCGTTTCCCTAAGGTAAACGAAGGTGATATGAGCCGCATGCGCGCAACATTAGTACGTGGTCATACATTGGCAGAACTAGGTCGTGAATTCGAACTAGGAGATTACTTAAAATTAGGTCCAGGTGAGTTGAAGAGTGGCGGTTTCCGTCGTGATTCTATTCTAGCGGATGCTGTTGAAGCGATCATTGGCGCTGTCTATTTAGATAGTGATACCGAGACGGTTCGCGGCATTATTTTAAGCTGGTACCAATCTCGCCTAGATGCTATTCAGCCTGGAGTATCTCAAAAAGATCCGAAAACTCGCCTTCAAGAGTTTTTACAAGGTCGAAGAAATCCTCTACCTGTCTACACAGTGACTAATATTAAAGGTGAAGCACACAACCAAGAGTTTACGGTTGAGTGTGAAGTGGCAGGTGTGGATAAACCTGTTATCGGTAAAGGCACTAGCCGCCGCAAGGCAGAACAAGCGGCTGCTGAAACAGCATTAGAGCAACTAAGCAATGTCTGATAACAACCAAGATTTCGATATCGATGCATTCTTTTCATCTGATAGCAAACAAACAGGCCTACCGGAAAACCAACACTGTGGCTTCATCGCTATTGTCGGTCGCCCAAATGTAGGTAAGTCGACGCTTCTGAACCATATTCTGGGGCAGAAGATCTCTATTACATCACGTAAACCACAGACGACACGTCACCGTATTATGGGCGTTGAAACTGAGGGTGATTACCAAGCGATCTTTGTTGATACTCCTGGACTTCATATTGAAGAAAAGCGCGCAATCAACCGTTTGATGAACCGTGCGGCGAACAGCTCATTGAGTGATGTAAACCTAGTATTCTTCTTGGTCGATGGTACTCACTGGACTGACGACGATGAGATGGTTCTGAACAAGCTGAAGAAGACCGACTTCCCAGTTGTACTTTGCATCAACAAAGTAGATAACGTTCAAGACCGTACTAACGTCATGCAGCACATGATGGAAGTTTCAAAGAAGATGGACTTCATTGATGTTGTGCCAATCTCAGCGAAGCAAGGTAAAAACATTGATGTACTGCGTAAGCACGTACGTGAACATTTACCAAAAGCGACGCACCACTTTCCAGAAGAGTACGTGACGGATCGCTCGCAACGATTTATGGCATCTGAAATTATCCGTGAAAAGCTAATGCGCTTTACGGGTGACGAGCTACCTTACTCGGTTACGGTTGAGATCGAACGCTTCGATTACAATCCTGATAACGATGGCTTCCACATCAATGCTCTGATTCTTGTTGAACGTACAGGTCAGAAGAAAATGGTGATTGGTAAAGCGGGTGAGAAGATCAAAACGATTGGTCGTGAAGCGCGTATCGATATGGAAGAGCTATTCGGTCGTAAGGTTTACCTAGAGACTTGGGTCAAGGTTAAATCTGGCTGGGCTGATGATGAGCGTGCACTTCGCTCATTAGGCTACATCGACGATCTATAATATATTGAACGTCACTTTCTGAGATTAAGAAAGTTGAACTGAAGATAAATCCAAGAGAGAGTGCGAACTCTCTCTTTTTGTATCTGTAATAAGGGTAAGTGATTGAGCGAAGGGTTACAGCGATGCTTTGTGTTGCACCGTCGACCATACAGTGAGTCGAGCCTGATCTTGGACGTCTTCAGTGAAGAATTCGGTCGGGTGACGTTGATGTCTAAAGGTGCTCGCAGCAAGCGTTCCAATTTGAAAGGCGCATTGCAACCTTTTACGCCGCTACTGCTTAAGTGGTCTGGTAATGGTTCGATGAAAACCTTACGCCAAGCTGAGCCGATTAGCTTGGGGCTTCCTCTCGCCGGTATCAACCTGTATTCAGCTATGTATGTGAATGAATTAATTGGTCGCGTATTGATGGCGGAAGTGCCTATGCCTGCACTTTTTCACGACTATCTTCATGCTTTAACAGAGCTGGCGCATAATGAAAATCCTGAGCCAGCCCTGCGTCGCTTTGAGTTGGCTCTATTGTCTGCTATGGGTTATGGCGTCGACTTTTTACACTGCGCGGGCACTGGTGAAGCGATTGATCCGAGCATGACTTATCGCTATCGCGAGCAGAAAGGTTTCATCGCATCGGTGCGTCGAGACAACCTGACTTTTATGGGCGATGAACTTATTGCAATTAGTGAACGTAGGTTTATCACTAAAGAGCAGTTAAAAGCGGCAAAACGCTTTACACGCATAGCCTTAAAGCCGTATCTTGGCGGCAAACCATTAAAAAGTAGAGAGCTATTTATGCCAACAATAGCCCTCTCTAGAGCACGGAGTATTGGAAAATGAGCTCAATCCTTTTAGGCGTTAATATCGACCATATTGCAACACTACGTAATGCACGTGGTACTAAATACCCAGATCCAGTACACGCAGCTGAAATCGCTGAACGTGCTGGTGCAGATGGCATTACTATTCACCTGCGTGAAGACCGTCGTCATATCGTTGATCGCGATGTGCGTATTCTGGCTGAAACACTTCAAACTCGCATGAACTTGGAGATGGCCGTAACGGACGAGATGGTTCAAATTGCACTCGATACTAAGCCTGAGTTTGTTTGTCTGGTTCCTGAAAAACGTGAAGAACTAACCACTGAAGGTGGCTTGGACGTTGTTGGTCAGCTTGAGAAGATCAAAGCAGCGACACAAAAACTGTCTGCAGCAGGTATCAAGGTGTCTCTGTTTATCGATGCTGACCGTGAGCAAATCGACGCAGCAAAAGCGTGTGGCGCACCGTTCATTGAACTGCACACGGGTCACTATGCTGATGCTAAGACAGAAGAAGACCAACAAGACGAGCTGAAAAAGATTGCTGCTGGTGCAAGCTACGCAGACGATCTTGGTATTACGGTCAATGCGGGTCATGGTCTGACTTACCACAACGTAGCTCCGATTGCGGCACTTCCAGAGATTTACGAGCTGAACATTGGTCACTCAATTATGGGACGTGCGGTGTTTGATGGCTTGAACAAAGCTGTTGCAGACATGAAAGCCGTGATGGAAACAGCACGTAACAACGCTTAGCTTTGTAAGTAATAAGCCCTAAGCGATGCGCAGTTAATCAGTGAGTCATTAGATAGAAGCTAAGTGGTAGAGGAAACATGGCAGTTGTTGGATTAGGTACAGATATCGCAGAAATTGAACGTGTTGAAAAGGCATTGTCTCGAAGTGGTGACGCTTTTGCTCAGCGTATTTTGACCGATGCTGAATTTGAAGTATTCCAGCAACTGAAGCAAAAAGGGCGTTACCTTGCAAAGCGTTTTGCTGCAAAAGAAGCGGCATCTAAGGCGTTAGGCACGGGGATCGCACTGGGTGTGACCTTCCATGACTTCGAGATTTCAAACGATGAGCATGGCAAGCCCGTTCTGAGCTTGCATAAAAAAGCGCGTGAAATCGCAGAGGCGAACGGTACAACATCGATTCATCTGACTATCTCGGATGAGCGTCACTATGCTGTGGCGACAGTACTATTTGAGTCGTAAACGCTAGCTAAACCTGATACTCGTTCACTGCTTCAACAGAACAAACAAAAAAGCAGAGCTTATACGCTCTGCTTTTTTATTGCCTTGAGTTTGAGGCTAAGCCAATCTAATTATTGCTCGGTTTCAAGTAGTGAATCGCGGTCGCTTGAACCTTATCGAGCTCATCTTGAAGTTCAAAGAGTTCTGGCTCAATGTCTTCAACAGAAGTGCCAGAACGCAGCTCTTTTTCTATCGTGGCACATACCGATTTCAGCCTTGGTACGCCGCTATACGAGCTGCTGCCATGCATCTTATGGATGATGTGTATCAGTTCTTCAACTGGGTAGCTACTATCTTCTATCGCTTTGTCTGCTGCTTCATAAACCTCTGGAATAAAGTCGACGAGCATTTGCAGCATATCGCGAGCGAGGTCTTCTTTATTGGCGGCTTGTTTCATCGCAGCTTGCCAATCGATGATGATGTTTTTGTGCACGCTGGCTTCAGTTTCTGATATTGGGCCGCTGTCGACTTCAGCTGAGACTGCTGGGTGGTCTGGATCTATCTTTTCGATGTGCTCAACTTCGGAGGTTGGACTCCAATGAATCAGCACCTGTTGTAAAACATGCTCTTCAATGGGTTTGGTTAGATAGTCATCCATACCAGCTTCAAGCAGTCGATCACGTTCGCCAATCATTGCGTGCGCAGTAACGGCAATCACTGGCGTATTCTCATTGTTCGCTAGCTTCTTGATGTTCTGGCAAGCAGTGACACCATCCATCTGTGGCATTTGAATATCCATGAAGATGATATCAAATGGCGTGTCTTTGGCTTTGTCGATAGCCTGTTGACCACTGGTGCAACTGATGACAGTTTCTACGCGCTCTTTAAGTAACGCGGTGATAAGTTTCAGGTTAGCAGGGTTATCGTCTACTGCCATGACAGTAAGCGGCAGCTTCTCTTCTGAATGGGTTTCAATGGCTGGCGCAATCAAGGTGGGTGCTTGATTCGATACCAGAGTTTGCAGCAACTTCTTACGAGAAAGAGGCTTAGTGATGCACTGAACATCGACTTCTTTCATTAGCTGCTCACCCAGCGCTAGTTCGGTACTTGGTGTACCAATTATCACGTTTTGAGCAATTTTCTTCGCGCCAATCGCCCAACCACTCACGGTATCAAATTGATACTCTTGGTTCGCGGCTAGGTTAAGCAGAACGTAGTCATACGAGGTAGTTTCGTCTGGCATAACCGAACGATACGTTACCACTAAGCCTTCTTGGGTTAGGATTTGCTGAGTAATCGATGCTGCTTGCATGTTTGGCTCGATCAGCAGAAGTTGTTTGTCTTGTAGGCACTGAGTCTCAATCAGCTCAGTCATCGGCATATCAGTTGTTGATAGTCTCAAGGTGAACCAGAAGGTTGAACCTTGGTGAAGACGACTGGTTAGGCTGATCTCACCACCCATTTGGCTGACCAGTTTTTGGGTGATAACCAGACCTAAACCTGTACCACCATAACGACGAGAGATACTTGCGTCCGCTTGGCTAAAGGCTTGGAACAACTGAGCTTGTTGACGCTCTGAGATACCAATGCCGGTATCGCGAACCATAAACTGCAACTCGATACTGTCTTCGCTTTGTGAGCGAAGCTCAACACTGATATCGATGTTGCCGCGCTCCGTAAACTTGATTGAGTTGCCAACGAGGTTAGTCAGGATCTGTTGAATACGCAGCGGATCGCCCACCACGCCTGGCGGCACTTTAGGATCGATCTTCAATGTCAGCTCAAGACCTTTCTCATGAGCGTTGGTTGCTTGAAGGTTTACTACCTCTTCAAGGCTGGCTTGGAACTCAAATGGGATATTTTCTAGGGCCAGTTTACCAGCTTCAAGTTTCGAGAAGTCCAAGATATCGTTGATGATGCTAAGTAGGTTGTTTGCCGAGCGTTCAATAGTTTGCAGATAATCGGTTTGACTGTTCGATAGGTGAGTCTTGAGCATTTGACGAGTAAAACCAATCACACCGTTGAGTGGGGTTCTCAGCTCGTGAGACATATTAGCCAAGAATTCAGATTTAACACGAGCCGCTTCTTGAGCTCGCTTCTTCGCGATGTCTAACTCAACGTTTTGAATTTCTAATTGCTCGAGGGTTTCCCGTAGATCGGAGGTCGCTTGGTCGATACTGTGCTGCATCTCAACGTGATATTCTGACAGCGATACCGCCATCGCGTTGATACCGTTTTTCAGCGAATCTAGCTCACCGTGCATTTTACCTTCGATGCGCACATCTAGATGACCTCGACGAATTCGGTCAACCATGTTTTTCATGTGTGTGATCGGTTGGGTGACATCGTGCATCAAGCGGAAGGCAAACACGCCCGATAAACCAAGCCCAAGAATCAACACCAAGAAGGCTGAGAATACCTCTTGATATTGCTGCAATCGAAGAGAAGATAAGTCTAATTCAATCGCAATATAACCGATCGCTTGGTTGGCTTGAGACTGACCGTTGGCTGAATTGATGTATTGGCCTTCGGCTATGATCGGCGTTCGCAGAATCAGCGTGTTATCGAGCAGGTTCGATGAGCTCAAATGCGGGATCGGTTTATCTTTCGGATAAGTCAGGCTTTCAAAGTCAGGATGAAAGTTTGAGGTTACAAACAACTCATGACGTTCATCAAACACCGCGATGCTGCGCACTAGCTTAGAATTTTTCCTATGTGCATAGCTAATAAGCTGACGAACAGACTCTCGACTTTCGAGCTTCATGCCTGATTCACTCGCAATCGCAAGTGGTTCAATGATGCTAGTACCAGTGTTAACCACTTGCCCCTCAAGGTCTTGATAGCGGTTAAATGAGAAAAATGCACTCAATAGCAACCCAATAATCAGGGTTGGAGCTAGAGTTAAGGTAATTACACGGGCTCTTAAGCCATATCTGGTCATGTTCTTTAATTACATCGAGGTCTGGATATGGGAAAATAACGCACACAATGGCGGTTAAGTGAACGGTAAGCTTAATCAAAGCCGTGACGTTCGACAATGATTCCAAGACATAATAGTGAGTCCTGGATACCAATTACTTATTAAAAGATACATTAGGCACAAGCAATGGCACGTTTTTTCCAACCAAAAAAGAAAACTCAACTCGAGACCAAGCATCAATCGGTTTTGGTTGAACGAATGGATCACAATGGCGCTGGTATCGCTTATCAGAAGAATAAACCAGTTTTCATTGATGGCGCATTGCCCGGTGAGCAGGTGGTTATTCAACTTACTGAGAGCAAAAGTAAGTTTTCGCGAGCTAAGCTTATCAAGTTATTGAAGCCGAGCGAGCAGCGTTTAAAGCCGTTTTGTAAGCACTTTAATCAGTGTGGTGGCTGTCACCTTCAGCACTTCGGTTATTCTTCTCAGGTTGAGCATAAATCGCAATCTCTGACGCACCTGATGAGCCAATACCAAACGGCTAATACTGAAGTTGCACAGCCTATTATAGGTGATGAAACCGGTTATCGACGTCGCGCACGTATCAGCCTATTTGTTGATAAGAAGACACAGCAGCTTCAGTTCGGTTTCCGTAAGAAGCAGAGTAAGCAGATTGAAAACATCACCGATTGTGCCGTGCTTGATCCTCGCCTCAATGTATTGCTGCCAAAACTGAAAAATTTACTCAACACTTTCAACAACCTTACGTCTTTAGGACACGTTGAATTGGTGTTGGGCGATACTGGCCCTGTTATGGTGCTACGCCACCTCAAACCTTTGGTTGAAAAAGATGAACAAGCGCTGATAGCGTTAGCGAAAGAAGAAGGCGCGACGTTGTATTCGATGCCTGAAACCGATAATTTGGTTCGTTTGGTTGGTGAAGCGCCAACCTATAGTGAAACGGGTGTTACCTTACCTTTCGAGCCAAACCACTTCATTCAGGTGAACCAGAAGGTCAACCAGCAGATGGTGGCTCAAGCGATTGAGTGGCTAGAACCTCAATCGGATGAGCGAGTGCTAGACCTGTTTTGTGGTCTAGGTAACTTCAGTTTGCCTATAGCACAACAATCGGCGTTTGTGGTTGGTGTGGAAGGCGTTGATGAAATGGTTCAGCAAGCCACATCTAACGCAGCGTTAAACCAGTTAAGCAATACGGAATTTTACCAAACTAACCTTGAAGAAGACTTATCTTCACAGCCTTGGGCAAAAGAGAAATTCGATAAAGTATTGCTTGACCCGGCACGTGCGGGAGCGAGTGGGATCGTTGATCAAATTTCAGCGTTAGGAGCGAAGCGTGTGGTTTATGTTTCGTGTAATCCTGCTACTCTAGCTAGAGATTCTGAGAGCTTAGAAAAACAAGGTTATCAGTTAGCCAAATTGGGTATGTTGGACATGTTCCCGCACACCAGTCATCTAGAATCGATGGCTCTCTTTATCAAGGCTTAGAAGCCTCTAAATAAGGCTTAAAAATGAATCACAAAGGCGCAGGGAAACTTGCGCTGATATCAATATGGTCGAACTAACTTGGAACCAGTTAGTCATATTGAGTTGGGTATAAAACAGAATAACTAGGAAGGCATGATGGTTGCGGTACGAAGCGCACATTTAAACCCAAGCGAACAGTTTGAGCTAGAAAGTTGGATTGCGTCACTGAATCAAGACGTAAAGACCTCGAATAAACTGATCAAAGTTTATCGTCACTGTGAAGAGCTATTAAAAGATCACGAGCAAGCATCGCTGTTGCTTTGGCGTGGCCGTGAGATGATCGAAATCTTGGTTACGCTGTCCATGGACCGTGCCACTTTAATTGCAGCACAACTTTTTCCCGTCGTCTCAAGCGGCGTTTTTGAGCGCGAAGCGTTTGAAGAAAGCTACGGTAAAGAAACCGTAAAGTTGATTGATGGCGTTGAAGAAATGGCGGCTTTAGGCCAGTTAAACGTGACTCTTGAAGGCAGCGCTGCCTCGGGTCAAGTTGATAACGTTCGTCGTATGCTACTGGCGATGGTGGATGATTTCCGCTGCGTAGTTATCAAGCTAGCTGAGCGAATCTGTAACCTTATTGAAGTAAAAAAAGCGCCAGATGCTGTACGTCGCGCGGCAGCAAAAGAGTGTTCTAACATCTATGCTCCACTGGCGAACCGTTTAGGTATCGGTCAACTTAAGTGGGAAATCGAAGATTACGCATTCCGCTATCAGCAGCCAGACACCTACAAGCAGATTGCGAAACAGCTGTCTGAGCGTCGTATCGTTCGTGAACAATACATCACAGATTTCGTTGATGATTTAACAGCAGAAATGCAGCGTTCAAACATCAATGCTGAAGTCAGCGGTCGACCAAAACACATCTACAGTATCTGGCGTAAGATGCAGAAGAAAGGCTTGGACTTCGATGAGCTTTTTGACGTGCGTGCTGTGCGTATCATCGCCGACCAGCTTCAAGACTGCTATGCCGGCCTAGGTGTGGTTCATACCAAATACAAACATCTACCAAGTGAATTTGATGACTACGTGGCGAACCCTAAGCCAAATGGTTACCAATCGATTCACACCGTGGTTCTGGGCCCTGAAGGCAAGACCATTGAGATTCAGATCCGTACCAAGCAAATGCACGAAGACTCTGAGTTGGGTGTGGCTGCGCACTGGAAGTACAAAGAAGGTGCTTCAAGCGGGCGCAGTGGTTACGACGAGAAAATCACTTGGTTGCGTAAACTTATCGATTGGCAAGAAGAGATGTCGGACTCTGGCGAGATGCTGGATGAAGTTCGTAGCCAAGTATTCGATGACCGCGTATACGCATTTACACCGCGCGGTGATGTCGTCGATTTACCTATGGGGGCAACTCCGTTGGACTTCGCTTACCACATCCACTCGATGGTTGGACACCGCTGTATCGGTGCAAAAGTAGCGGGACGTATCGTACCGTTTACCCATAAATTATCGATGGGTGATCAGGTTGAAATCATCACTCAAAAAGAACCGAACCCATCACGTGACTGGTTAAATCCAACTACAGGGTTCGTTCATTCAAGCCGGGCTCGTGCGAAGATCAATGCTTGGTTCCGTGCGCAAAGCCGAGAGAAGAACCTCGAAGCGGGTCGAGACATCCTTGAGGTTGAACTAGCGAAAGTCGGTGCAACCCTAAAAGATGCAGACCAATACGCGCTAAGACGCTTTAACGTCAACACGCCAGATGAACTCTATGCTGGTATTGGCAGTGGTGATTTGCGTATCAACCAAGTGGTTAATCACATCAATGCGTTGGTGAATAAGCCGACGGCGGAAGAAGAAGACAAGAAAGCGCTAGAGAAACTGCTTGAGTCGGAAAACAAGCCAGCACAGCAGAGTCGTCCTAAGAAAGACGCGGTAGTGGTTGAGGGCGTTGATAACTTAATGACGCACCTAGCGCGTTGCTGTCAGCCAATCCCAGGCGATGTTATTAAAGGTTACATTACGCAAGGTCGTGGTATCTCAGTGCACCGTGCTGACTGTGAACAGTTGAGTGAGCTAAGCCTGCATGCGCCAGAACGTATTATTGATACTGTCTGGGGCAATGGCTTCGTCGGTTCTTACATCCTAACTCTGCGCGTTGAAGCGCTAGAGCGTAATGGCTTGTTGAAAGACATCACCTCACTGTTCTCGAACGAGAAGATCAGCGTGACAACAATGAAGAGCCGCATTGATTACAAGCGTCAGCTATCGGTAATGGATTTCGATTTGGAAGTGACCAATATTGAGATTCTGAGTCGAGTGACAAGTCGTGTCGAGCAGATCAAAGATGTAATGAGCGTCAAAAGACTAGGCTAGTTTTTACGTCGTACTTGGCTTTCTAACCGTGTTAACTGCACTATACTCGCTTCATCACATAGGCAAGCTATGCTCAGAAGTCTCGTAAGTTTGTTGCCTTGTTAGAAGAGCCAATTACTTAGTAAAAACCGAACAATGCATTGAATGACGCGTTGGTTTAACAAGAAAAATAGAAAGGTGAGTGGTTTTGGCTGCTCACCTTTTTTAGTTTTAACAGAAGTTTTAAATTTAAAAATCAAAGACAGTGAATAGGAAGAAAAGATGAATCACCCGATTGAACAACTTGAACAGATTATGACTAAGCTGCGCGATCCAGAAGGTGGCTGTCCTTGGGATTTGAAACAAAATTTTGAAACCATTGTTCCGCATACTATCGAAGAAACCTACGAGGTGGTGGATGCGATTCATAATAAAGATTGGCCAAACCTACAAGAAGAGTTGGGTGACTTGTTGTTTCAGGTGATTTTCTACAGCCAGCTAGCGAAAGAGCAGGGGCTATTTGAGTTTTCTGATGTGGTTGATGGCATCAATGAGAAGCTAACGCGCCGCCATCCACATGTGTTCTCTGATACCGAGTTTGCGAGCGATGAAGAGATTAATGCCAATTGGGAAACCGAAAAAGCCAAAGAAAAAGCGCAAGCAGGCAAAACCCCAGAAAGTATTCTAGACTCAATACCAAACTCTCTACCTGCACTTTCACGTGCTACAAAGATTCAAAAACAGGTAGCGAAATATGGCTTCGATTGGGACTCTATTGGCCCAGTGGCTAACAAGGTTTTAGAGGAAGTCGATGAGGTGCTAGAAGAAGCACTTCAAGTGACACCAAATGAAGATTTGGTCGAAGAAGAGTTGGGTGACTTGCTGTTTGCGACGGTCAATTTGGTGCGACATTTGGGTAAAAACCCAGAGTCGGCGCTCAATAAAGCCAATCTGAAGTTCTCACGTCGCTTCAAAGGGGTGGAACAAAAAGTTCGTCAGCAGGATAAAATTTTGACCGATTTTTCACTACAACAGCTTGATTCCATGTGGGATGAAGTCAAGGTGGCGGAGAAAAGATAACCAAAGCTTTTATCATGAATTGATTTGAAGCAAAAAATAAAAAATAGCAGTGTGATAGATTTCACGTTGTGGCGATAAGGGGCTTCTGGTATATTTTCATCCCGTCCAGAAGTAGTCCATTTCCCTCATTCAACCAATTTCAGGTTAAACATGACGACAAATTACATTTTTGTTACTGGCGGGGTTGTATCCTCTCTAGGTAAAGGTATTGCTGCAGCATCTCTTGCGGCTATTTTAGAAGCTCGTGGTCTTAAAGTGACTATGATGAAGCTTGACCCTTACATCAACGTTGATCCAGGCACTATGAGCCCGACTCAGCACGGTGAAGTGTTCGTTACGGAAGATGGCGCTGAAACTGACCTTGACCTTGGTCACTATGAGCGATTCATTCGCACCAAGATGACTAAGCGTAACAACTTCACTGCAGGTCGTGTTTACTCAGACGTACTCGCGAAAGAGCGTCGCGGTGATTACCTAGGTGCAACTATTCAGGTTATCCCACACATCACTAACTCTATCAAAGAGCGTGTAATTTCTGGCGCAGCTGGCCACGATATCGCGATCGTTGAAGTTGGTGGTACGGTTGGTGATATCGAATCTCTACCATTCATGGAAGCGATTCGTCAGCTAGCAGTAGAACTAGGCCGTGAACGCGCAATGTTCATGCACCTTACTCTAGTGCCATACCTAGCAGCTGCGGGCGAAGTGAAAACTAAGCCAACTCAACACTCTGTAAAAGAGTTGCTGTCTATTGGTATTCAGCCAGACATCCTAGTTTGTCGTTCAGACCGCAACATTCCTTCGAACGAGCGTAAGAAAATTGCTCTGTTCTGTAATGTGCAAGAAAATGCAGTTATTTCTATGCGCGATGTTGACTCTATCTACAAGATCCCTCAGCTTATTAAAGCTCAAGGCACTGATGAACTTGTATGTAAGCGTTTCGGCATCACAGCTCCAGAAGCAGACCTGTCTGAATGGGAACAAGTAATTTACGAAGAAGCTAACCCAACGGGTGAAGTGACGATTGGTATGGTTGGTAAGTACATTGAACTACCAGATGCATACAAATCAGTAAATGAAGCACTAAAACACGCAGGCTTGAAAAACCGCCTAAGCGTTAATATTAAATACGTAGATTCACAAGACGTTGAGTCTCGTGGCGTAGAAGTTTTAGAAGGCCTAGATGCAATCCTAGTTCCTGGTGGCTTTGGTGACCGTGGTGTTGAAGGTAAGATTCTTGCTGCTCAATACGCTCGTGAAAACAAAGTACCGTACTTAGGTATCTGTCTAGGTATGCAAGTAGCACTTATCGAGTACGCTCGTAACGTTGCGAAAATGGAAGGGGCACACTCTTCTGAATTCTGTACTGAAACTAAGTACCCAGTTGTTGGTCTTATCACTGAGTGGACTGATGGCGAAGGTAAAGTTGAAGAGCGTACAGAAACATCTGACCTTGGCGGCACAATGCGTCTTGGTTCACAGCTTTGTCACCTAGCGAAAGGGACGAAAGCTTACGAATTATACGGTAGCGCGACGATCCATGAACGTCACCGTCACCGTTACGAAGTGAACAACAATCTTCGTCCACAAATCGAAAAAGCGGGCCTAAAAGTATCGGGTCTATCTGCGGACAAGAAACTGGTTGAAGTTATTGAGAACCCGAACCACCCATGGTTCGTTGCTGCTCAATTCCACCCAGAGTTCACTTCAACACCTCGCGATGGTCACCCATTGTTTGCAGGTTTCGTTAAAGCGGCTGGCGAGTTCCAGCGCGGCGAGTTAGAGAAGTAAAAGGAATACAGGTAGCTGCGTAAGTTGTGCTGCTACCTTTAAATTTGACATTTATATATTCAACGAGAAGGAAACATTCAATGTCTAAGATCGTTAAAGTTCTAGGTCGTGAAATCATCGATTCACGTGGTAACCCAACTGTAGAAGCTGAAGTACACCTAGAAGGCGGTTTCGTAGGTATGGCTGCTGCTCCATCTGGCGCATCTACTGGTTCTCGCGAAGCTCTTGAGCTACGTGATGGCGACAAATCACGTTTCCTAGGTAAAGGTGTTCTTAAAGCTATTGAAGCTGTAAACGGCCCAATCGCTGAAGCTCTAGTTGGTACTGACGCTAAAGCACAAGCTGACGTTGACCAAATCATGCTTGACCTAGACGGTACTGATAACAAGTCTAAGTTCGGCGCGAACGCTATCCTAGCTGTATCTCTAGCTAACGCAAAAGCTGCTGCTGCTGCGAAAGGCATGCCTCTATACGAGCACATCGCTGAGCTAAACGGTACTGCTGGTCAGTTCTCTATGCCTCTACCAATGATGAACATCATCAACGGTGGTGAGCACGCAGATAACAACGTTGACATCCAAGAGTTCATGATCCAACCAGTTGGCGCTAAGACTCTTAAAGAAGGTCTACGTATCGGCGCTGAAGTATTCCACAACCTAGCTAAAGTTCTTAAGTCTAAAGGCTACAGCACTGCAGTTGGTGATGAAGGTGGTTTCGCTCCTAACCTTAAGTCTAACGCTGAAGCTCTAGAAGTTATCGCAGAAGCTGTTGCAGCTGCTGGTTACGAACTAGGTAAAGACGTTACTCTTGCTATGGACTGTGCAGCATCTGAGTTCTTCGACAAAGAAGCTGGCATCTACAACATGAAGGGCGAAGGTAAAACTTTCACTTCTGAAGAGTTCAACCACTACCTAGCTGAGCTAGCGAACAACTTCCCAATCGTTTCTATCGAAGACGGTCTTGACGAGTCAGATTGGGATGGTTTCAAGCACCAAACTGAACTTCTAGGCGACAAGCTTCAAATCGTTGGTGACGATCTGTTCGTTACAAACACTAAGATTCTTGCTGAAGGTATCGAGAAAGGCGTAGCTAACTCTATCCTTATCAAGTTCAACCAAATCGGTTCTCTAACTGAGACTCTAGCTGCTATCAAGATGGCTAAAGACGCTGGCTACACTGCAGTAATCTCTCACCGTTCTGGCGAAACTGAAGATGCAACTATCGCTGATCTAGCGGTAGGTACAGCTGCAGGTCAAATCAAAACTGGTTCTATGAGCCGTTCTGACCGTGTTGCTAAGTACAACCAACTTATCCGTATCGAAGAAGCTCTAGGTTCTAAAGCTCCTTACAACGGTCTTAAAGAAGTTAAAGGTCAATAATCTCTCTGGTTTTTAAACCAAAGGAATTGTTAATCTAAGCTTTGAATGCCTCGCTAATGCGGGGCATTTTTTTGTCTGCAGAAAGGTGAAGCAAAGAATCTCTTGGTTCTAAAACTCCTCCTTTTACAACGAAAGCGGTCTTAAAGAAGTTAAAGGTCAGTAATTCACACTGAATTATTAGCTTAAAGTTTTTGAAAACGCTCTACTTCGGTAGGGCGTTTTTTGTCTGTAGAAAATGGTGGAAAGGAGAACTAGGCTCTAAAGCTTTCTTTTTGACATCGAAAGTTCGTCATTCCCTAGACTGACGAAGGAAGGAGTAGGGAATCTCATTATTACCATCAAGGATTCTGTCCGATAATTCCCCGACTTATTGATTCCCTGACACCACATATCTCGCACCAATAAGCTCATTATGGTATATATGTGCCTTATTCTAGTTCCTTCTTTTTCAACCGGCGAAAGGTGATATGCGAATTTTTGCTTTAGTACTGTTCATAGTGTTTGGCTGGCTACAACACACACTGTGGCTCGGTAAAAATGGTATCTCTGATTACTACGGTGTGAACAACGAAATCCAAGTTCAGCAGCAAGTAAATGAAAAGCTGCATATTCGAAACGCAGAAATGTTTGCTGAAATCGACGATCTACGCCAAGGCTTAGACGCGATTGAAGAACGTGCTCGTCATGAGCTTGGAATGGTCAAAGAAGGTGAAACGTTTTATCGCATCATTGGTGAGGAATCCCATTAATGTCGACTCAAACTCAAAGCGTGATTGCCGTTGTACCAGCTGCGGGCGTAGGTAGCCGCATGAAGGCAGACCGCCCTAAGCAATATCTCAAGATTCACGGCAAAACGATTTTAGAGCACACCGTTGAGAAATTACTATCTCACCCTCAAGTCTCTCAAATTGTCGTTGCAATCAGTGATGATGACCCATACTACCCAGAGCTTGCCCTTAACCAGAACCCACAAGTGATCAGAGTCTCTGGTGGAAGCGAAAGAGCGGACTCCGTACTTTCTGCTTTAGATTATATTTCTGAGCAACAGCTTGGTGAGTGGGTGATGGTTCACGACGCTGCAAGGCCTTGTGTTCAGCTAAGTGATATCGACAAGTTAATCTCGACGGCGATGAGCCATGATGTTGGGGCTATATTAGCAGCCCCAGTGAGAGATACGATGAAGCGAGGCGCTCAAGGGCAAATTGATCACACTGTCGAGCGAGCCGATTTGTGGCATGCCCTCACACCACAAATGTTCAGAGCAAAACCTCTGTGGAATGTATTGAGCGAAGCGCTGCAACAAGGTGTTTCGATTACCGATGAAGCCTCTGCTGTTGAATGGAAAGGCTTCTCGCCCGCTTTAGTCGCCGGGCGTTCAGATAATTTTAAGATTACTCAGCCAGAAGATTTAGCGCTTGCTGAGTTCTATTTAAGTCAGAATAAGGAATAATGATGATTCGTATTGGCCATGGCTTTGATGTACATAAGTTTGGTGGTGAAGGCCCGGTAATTATCGGTGGTGTAAGCATCCCTTATGAGCAAGGTCTTATTGCTCATTCAGACGGTGATGTTGCCCTTCATGCATTGTGTGACGCCCTATTAGGTGCGATTGCTGCGGGCGATATTGGTCGTCATTTCCCTGATACCGATGACGAATGGAAAGGCGCAGATAGCCGTGAGCTGCTGAAAGATGTTTATCGTCGAGTAAAAGAGCAAGGTTACGTGATTGGTAATGCTGATATTACTATCATGGCGCAAGCTCCAAAGATGGCGCCTCATATAGACTCTATGTGCCAAGCTATTTCTCAAGACTTAGAAACCAGCATTAGCAATGTGAATGTAAAAGCGACGACCACTGAGCGTTTAGGTTTTACAGGTCGCAAAGAGGGCATCGCATGTGAAGCGGTGGTCCTAATTACTAAAAGTGCGTAAGCACCAACACGAAAAGAACAGCATGTCAGATATTTTATCTTCATTGGCTTATCTAAACGGTAAACCAACTGCGAAAGCAAAACTAAAAGCAAAAGCCGAACACTTTGTCGTTAATGAAGACTTGGGTTTTGAGTTTACTGGTGAAGGCGAGCACCTAATGGTTCGTATTCGTAAAACTGGTGAAAACACGAGCTTCGTGGCAAACGAGCTGGCTAAAACTTGCGGTGTTAAGTCGAAGGACGTGAGCTGGGCAGGTTTAAAAGACCGTCACGCGGTGACTGAGCAGTGGTTGAGTGTACACCTACCAAAAGGTGAGCCTGACTTTTCAGCTTTTTTAGCACAGTACCCAAGCATTGAGATCTTGGCGACAGCACGTCACAACAAAAAGTTACGCCCGGGTGATTTAGTTGGCAACCAATTCGAGCTGACTTTGTCTGAAGTAACAGATTGTGATGATGTCGTAAAACGTTTGGAAAAAGTCGCTCAAGTCGGCGTGCCAAATTACTTCGGTGCTCAGCGTTTTGGTAATGAAGGTAACAACTTATCTGAAGCTCGTCGTTGGGGCCGTGATAACGTTCGTACTCGTAACCAGAATAAGCGCAGCTTGTACCTTTCTGCGGCTCGCTCGTGGATTTACAACCTGATCCTGTCAGACCGTATTGAGCAAGATGCGTTTGCATCGGCATTGGTTGGCGATATTGTCATGAAAGACGGCGCTCAACTAGCGGTAACAGCGGACAATATTGAAGCAGTAAACCAAGACATCGAGAATGGCGCAGCATTGGTTACTGTTGCTTTGGCTGGTGATAATGCCTTACCAACAACAAATGAGTCTCAAGCGTTAGAGCAAAAACATCTTGATTCTGAACCTGACCTAATGGCGCTGATTCGCGGTAACCGCATGCGCCATGACCGTCGTGAAGCATCGTTAAAACCAGCGGGTCTAACTTGGGAAGTGAACGAAGATAATGTCACTCTTAAGTTCTCTCTAGACGCAGGTTGTTTCGCAACCGCTATCGTTCGTGAGTTGGTTGAAGAAGTACACGTAGAGAGAACCTACGAGCAATAACGATTTTGCTTGGAGCTGGGTCACTTGATATTGGAATTTAAGTGACTTGGCTTAGCATGGGAACAAAAGAAAGGATACAAGATGAAGATTTTACTCAGCAATGATGATGGTGTGCACGCTCAAGGTATTCATGAGCTGGCAAATGAGCTACGTGATCTTGCTGAAGTTATCATTGTTGCCCCTGACCGTAATCGCTCGGGTGCGTCAAATTCATTAACTTTAGAACAGCCTCTGCGTGTTCAAGAGATTGCTGAAAATACCTATTCGGTACAAGGAACACCGACTGACTGTGTGCATTTTGCGTTAAACGAACTGCTAAAGAATGATATGCCGGATCTGGTGTTAACGGGTATTAATCACGGTGCTAACCTTGGTGATGACGTGCTTTATTCAGGCACGGTAGCAGCAGCAATGGAAGGGCACTTTCTAGGCGTTCAATCGGTAGCGTTTTCTCTGGTGGGAAAAAAACATTTTAAGACAGCGGCAACGATTGCTCGTCGTATTGTCGAACAACATTTAGCAAACCCAATCCCGACCAATCGTTTGTTGAACGTGAACGTTCCTGATTTAGCCTTAGAACAACTGTCTGGTACTCAGGTGACACGCCTAGGTGCTCGTCATCACGCTGAAGATATGATCAAGCAAAAAGACCCGCGTGGTCACGATATCTATTGGCTAGGCCCTCCGGGCAAAGAGCAAGATGCCGGTGAAGGTACCGATTTTTACGCGATTGAGCATGGTTTTGTATCGGTAACACCGTTACAAGTTGATCTAACGGCGCATGAGTCGCTGGGTGCGATGGCAACATGGTTAGGGGAGAAGTAAGTGAGTAATCCGCAAGCTGAGCGTTTAATTACTTTTCTGATTGAAAATGGTATTCAGGATCAAAAGGTTCTTGATGCGATCTACCAACTGCCGAGAGAGAGTTTTTTATCACAGGCGATGTATCACCAAGCCTATGATAATAATGCGCTGCCTATCGGTCAGGGTCAGACAATTTCACAGCCGTACATTGTTGCTAAAATGACAGAGCTACTTGAATTACAACAAGATAGCCGTGTCTTGGAGATCGGAACGGGTTCTGGTTACCAAACTGCGGTATTGGCTCAACTTGTTGATCATGTTTATTCGGTTGAAAGAATAAAGTCGCTACAATGGGATGCAAAACGTAGGTTGAAGCAACTCGATTTCTACAATATCTCAACTAAACACGGTGATGGTTGGCAAGGTTGGTCTTCAAAAGCCCCTTTTGATGCGATTATTGTCACCGCCGCTGCAGAGTCGATTCCTCAAGCGCTTCTGCAACAGCTGAAAGATGGTGGTCGTTTACTGATTCCAGTTGGTGATGACGAACAGCAACTATTGAAGATCGTTCGACACGGCGATGAGTTTTTATCGAGTGTTATCGAGATGGTGAGATTTGTACCTCTTGTTCCTGGTGAGCTAGCTTAATAAAAGACTAATGGTGTAGGTGGATAGAGAGTCGATGCGTTCGAAGTTGTTAAAAGGAAGTACTTTACTGCTTAGCTGTGCCCTTGTTGGGTGTGCAGCGAATTCGCCTGCGCCCGTTTCAAGCCTAAACAAGAATTACTCATCGATTGATCGTGGTAGTTATCGTGGCAGTTACTATGAAGTTAAAAAAGGCGACACCCTTTACTTCATTGCTTATGTCACCAATAAAGACGTTAAAGACCTCATCGGTTATAACAAGTTGTCTGCTCCTTACACTATCCACCCAGGGCAGAAGCTTAAGTTGTGGCGTCCTAGCTATAATGCGCCAGCGTATGGTAAGTCAACGGTAGCGGCAGCAGCAGTTGCAGCACCTGTCGCCGCATCCACAACGTCATCTGCGGCAAGTAAACCGAAAACCACACCACAAAAGAGCAAAAACTCTAAACCGGCTCCAGCTCAAACTACCACCAAAGTGGTGAAAAAAGATCCACCAAAGAAGGTTGAACAATCCAAATCAAAGGAGTATGTTGGGTCTAAAGGTAAACAGAATGTTACACCGTCCACCAAACCAACAAGTGATAAAGTATCCAAATGGTTATGGCCAACTAAAGGGAGAGTAATCAAGAATTTCTCTGTAGGCGAACAAGGAAATAAAGGCATAGACATAGCAGGACAGCGAGGTCAGCCAATAGTATCTACTGCAGGGGGAACGGTTGTTTATTCGGGTAATGCATTACGAGGCTACGGCAATCTAGTGATTGTGAAGCACAATGATAATTACTTAAGTGCATACGCGCATAACGACCGACTATTAGTATCTGAAGGGCAAAGTGTGAAACCAGGGCAGAAGATTGCAACAATGGGAAGCTCTGGAGCCAGCAGTGTTAGGCTGCACTTTGAGATTCGTTACCAAGGTAAATCGGTTAATCCAAAACGATATTTACCTTAAATACAATATGCAAAAATCACGTATTGTATGGAGTGACATAGTCATTTAGCGACATATGAAGTTGTAATGTCATGCTAATTTCGCCAGGGGGAGGCGTTATGAGTATAAGCAATGCAGTAACCAAAGAAGAGTTCGACCTTGACCAAGCAACCACGGAACCGGAAGCTCTTGGAAAAGCAAAACGAACAGTCACTAAGAAAACCGAAGCGAAAGAAGAAGTTGAAGTTACGTCTAAAAGCTTAGATGCGACTCAACTGTATCTAGGCGAAATCGGTTTCTCACCACTACTAACCGCAGAAGAAGAGGTGCTTTACGCACGTCGAGCTCTACGCGGTGATGAAGCAGCCCGCAAACGCATGATCGAAAGTAACCTGCGTTTGGTGGTGAAAATTTCTCGTCGTTATAGCAACCGTGGCTTGGCACTTCTCGATCTAATCGAAGAAGGCAACTTAGGCTTGATTCGCGCTGTAGAGAAATTTGACCCAGAGCGTGGCTTCCGTTTTTCAACTTACGCAACATGGTGGATTCGTCAAACCATTGAACGTGCGTTGATGAATCAGACTCGCACCATCCGTTTGCCAATCCATGTTGTGAAAGAGCTGAACATCTACCTACGTACGGCAAGAGAACTATCACAAAAGCTTGACCACGAACCGACAGCTGAAGAGATCGCTTCTAAGCTCGATAAGCCAGTTGGTGATGTGAGCAAGATGCTTCGTCTAAACGAAAGAGTGAGCTCTGTAGATACGCCAATTGGTGGTGACGGTGAGAAAGCACTGTTGGATATTATTCCAGACATCAACAATTCAGACCCTGAGGTTTCAACTCAAGATAGCGATATCAAGAACTCGTTGATTTTCTGGCTTGATGAACTGAATCCTAAGCAGAAAGAGGTGCTTGCTCGTCGCTTTGGACTACTGGGTTATGAACCGTCAACATTAGAAGAAGTAGGCCGCGAAATCAGCCTGACTCGTGAACGTGTTCGTCAAATCCAAGTTGAAGGTCTTCGTCGTCTACGTGAGATTCTAATCAAGCAAGGCTTGAACATGGAAAACCTGTTCAACGTTGAAAACGACTAAGCGATATTCCACGATATCGATATAAAAAACGCTGACCTCATGTCAGCGTTTTTTAGTTTTAGCTTCTGGTCTAATTTTCACTTCAGCTAGAAACCACAGCGCTTGGCTATTCTAAACTAGAGTAGCTTCTTCAAGCGGTAGAGCTCTTCTAATGCTTGGCGAGGGGTTAAATCATCTGGATCAACATTCGCGAGTGCTTGTTCTACTTCACTTGGTTCAGGGATCAGGCTCAGTTGGTTCGCGATATCAACACCACTTGGCTTCGATGTCGGAGACTCAATACTCAATGCCTCAAGCTGTGTTAGCTTCGCGCGAGCGTTTTTGATCACTGCTTTTGGCACACCAGCCAACCCTGCAACCGCTAAGCCGTAAGATTTACTTGCAGCGCCTTCTTGAACCGCATGCATAAAGGCAATGCTGTCGCCGTGTTCAACCGCATCTAAGTGTACGTTCGCTAAGGTTGGAATTTGGTTTGGTAGCTCAGTTAGCTCAAAGTAGTGCGTTGCAAATAGTGTCATTGCATTGATTTGATTGGCTAGCCATTCAGCACTTGCCCAAGCCAGAGACAGACCATCGTAAGTACTGGTACCACGACCGATTTCATCCATTAACACAAGGCTATTTGGTGTCGCGTTGTGCAGAATATTCGCGGTTTCTGTCATCTCAACCATGAAGGTTGAACGACCAGAAGCCAGATCATCCGATGCACCAATACGAGTAAAGATACGGTCGATAGAGCCAATAGTTGCGCTTTCTGCAGGAACATAACAACCGATATGAGCCATCAGCGCGATAAGTGCTGTTTGGCGCATGTAAGTTGACTTACCACCCATGTTTGGACCTGTAATGATCAGCATTTTGCGCTTATCGTTCAAATCAATTGGGTTAGCAATGAAAGGTTCGTCCATCACTTGCTCTACTACTGGGTGACGACCCGCCTGGATCTGTACACCGGCTGCTTCTGTCATAGTTGGACGACAGTAATCCAGCGTATCTGCGCGCTCAGCTAAGTTCTGTAGGACATCAAGTTGAGATACAGAAGAAGCGATGTTTTGTAGTCGTTCTAGATATGGCAGTAGCAAATCAAACAACTCTTCCCACAACTGCTTCTCGATAGCCAGTGCCTTCGATTTAGAGTTAAGCACTTTGTCTTCGTGCTCTTTCAGCTCAGGGATAATGTAACGTTCAGCGTTCTTCAGCGTTTGGCGGCGAACATAATGTGGCGGCACAAGGTGGCTTTGCCCACGGCTCACTTGGATGAAGAAACCGTGTACGTTGTTGTAGCCAACTTTTAGAGTGTCGATACCGTGACGCTCACGTTCTTCTTGCTCAAGCTTATCCAGAAACTCGGTTGCACCTGCAGCAAGGTCACGCCATTCATCGAGCTCGGCGTTATAGCCTTCAGCAATCACACCGCCGTCGCGGATAACCACGGGTGGGTTCTCTTTGATCGCACGCTCAAGCAGCTCTGAAACCTCATCTACAGGAGACGCATACTGCGCAAGTTGAGTTAGGTACGGGTGCTTAAGTTGCGTTAGCGTTTCAGCAAGCTCTGGTAAGTATTCCATTGCTTGACGAAGACGTGCCATATCACGTGGGCGAGCAGAACGAAGTGCAAGACGAGCCAGAATACGCTCAATGTCACCGATCTGTTTTAAGGTTGGCTGTAGCTCTGTAAAGAGAGCCAAATCTTTCATTTCACCAATCGCATCTAGGCGTTGATCAAGTGCCGAAATATTGCGCATTGGTTGATGTAACCAACGCTTAAGCATACGACTGCCCATTGCCGTAGCTGTATGATCAAGCACTTCAGCAAGAGTGTTATCTGTGCCACTACCAAGATTTTGCGTGATCTCTAGATTGCGGCGAGTTGCAGCATCAAGGATCACGGAGTGATCTTGCTTATCCATGGTCAGTGAACGAATATGTGGAAGGGCAGTACGTTGGGTATCTTTCACGTATTGGATCAAACAACCAGCCGCACATAAGCCAAGTTTTGCGCTTTCAACGCCAAAGCCAACCAGGTCGCGAGTTCCAAACTGCTTATTCAATTGCTGCTTAGCGGTATCTAGTTCAAATTCCCATACTGGGCGGCGGCGGTTGCCATTCCTACTTGCCATTAGATTTACGGGTTCGAAATCTTCAGGGAACAGTAGCTCACGAGGTGAGGTTCTCTGAAGTTCTGCGGCCATTGCTTCTTCGGTTTCTGGCTCGCAGAGTTGGAATCGACCGGAGGTAATATCAAGTGTCGCGTAACCAAACTTGCCGTTGTGATGGTAAATCGCGGCGATTAAGTTGTCGACTCGCTCAGAAAGCAGGGCTTCGTCGGTTACAGTACCCGGTGTTACGATACGCACGACCGCACGCTCTACAGGGCCTTTTGAAAGTGCTGGATTACCAATCTGTTCACAAATTGCTACGGATTCACCAAGTTGCACTAACTTTGCAAGGTACCCTTCAACAGCATGGTATGGAACACCCGCCATCGGAATCGGTTCGCCATTTGATGAACCACGCTTAGTCAGTGAAATATCGAGGAGTTGAGAGGCTTTTTTAGCGTCATCGTAGAAAAGCTCGTAGAAATCGCCCATGCGGTAGAACAGCAGAATTTCTGGGTTCTCTGCTTTCAGTTTTAGGTACTGCTGCATCATAGGTGTATGCGCTGCTTTTATGTCTTTGTTTTTAGTGGTTTCTTTTTGCATTAAGTTACTTTAAATCAATGAGTTATGAATTTCTGGGATCTTCAATAAGTCCCACTAAGTATCAAAGGATTTCACTACAGCGCGATCATTAGTGTAGGTAAAAGTGTAGTTTTTTTATTTCCTATACTAGATAATACAATCGCCGCACAATATTGCGATAAGGGACCCCGATAAATGGCTGATAAGAAGAATATCAAATCTATAACGAATAAGACAATTGAGGCGCTAACGGCTAAGAAAGGTGTCTTGTCTGATACTGGAGAAAACCGAGGGCTAAGAATAGCCTGTGGAAAGACGGGCAGGAAAACTTTTACCTATCGCTATAGAAGCCCAGAGTCAGGTGGTAAACTTGTACAGATTAAGCTAGGTACCTTTCCTGATATGTCACTTGAGCAAGCTCGCATTAAGCTTCGCGAAATGAAAGCCATAAGAGAGCGGGGAATATGTCCAAAGGCTGACTTAGAAAGGCAAGAACAAGAGCGACGTAAGTTATTAAAGACTGAGCGTGTTAATAGCATTACTCTCAAAGATGTGATCGATCATTATTTAGAAAATTATATTCAAGACAGATTTACTTCTTCTGGTGGAGTGATCTCAGGAGCTCGTAAGGCAAAAGGACAAAAAGAAGTTAGACGAACCTTGTATGTTGATATTGTCGCTCTTCTTGGAGATAGATCTGTTATGGAAGTCGGCAAAAGTGACATCACGTATTTAATTCAAGGGATCATTGATAGAGGTGCGCCAGTACAAGCAGGCTCTGTGTTACGAGAGCTATCCAGTGCCTATGAGTATGCTATTGGTATGGATTATCTCCCTGAAAACTTTGTCAATCCAGCGCTGTTGGCTATTAATAAGTTTAAGAAGAGTAAGGTTAAGCTGACTAATCATAAAGGTAAGAGAGTGTTAGACCATTCTGAGTTATCTAGATTTATCAAATGGTTGCCGAATTCGAGTTTTTCTAAAAACATAAGAGGTATTCTCCGAATGACGCTGTGGACAGGCTGTCGTACTGGAGAGGTTTGCGACTTAGAGTGGCAGCAGATTGATTTTGATAAGAACACCATTTATTTAACTGAAACAAAAAATGGTAACTCTCGTTATGTTCAGCTGCCTTCTCAAGCTGTTCAGTGGTTACGTAAGTGGAAAGAGGTTAAATCATACCCTCAATCTATCTATGTTTTTTCTACTTCTAAAGGAGGTTCTCACGTAGTTCAAAAACAACTAACTCAGTATACGTGGCGAATGCGTAGAGATGGATTAATGATTGATATGCCGCTTTGGACTCCTCACGATTTACGACGAACAGTACGAACGGAATTAGCACGTATGGGGTGCCCTACGGGAGTTGCTGAAGCAGTATTGGGGCATAGTGTTAAAGGCATTGAGGGAACATATAATTTGCACCGCTATGAGGCTGAGTGTCGAGAGTGGCTACAGCGCTGGGCTGATGAGTTAGACTCGATAGTAAACGTTAAGACTAATATTGTTCAGTTTCCCGAAGTGGTATAATGTCGTAGGGTAAAGAGGGAGATGCCCATATTTCTCCCTTTACCGCTATAAGTTTTAACCTTGAGGGCTGCTCTGCTCGTTGCCATTTTCATCTGACATTTAAATGGTTAATCTTCTCTTGTCTTTTTCAGACTCTTATATTCTTGCCTGATTATTCTATTGAGAGCTTGTTTGATTTTTGATGGATACTTTGATTCAGTGATACCGATAAGCATGTCCCATTGCTTTTGAGAAAAGGTTAGAGTGAAGTCTTTGCACTCACTCTTGTCTAAGGAATGCTTATCTCCTATCAGTTTGAACCGATCTTCAAACTCTTCTTTCGCCGTCGTCGTATAGAGGATGTCAAGAAATGAGATTATGCAGTATTGCCTAATGGTAGGGTCTTCAACTGGCGGATAAAATCGAAGGATACTGTATTGTTTAATCAGTCTTTCGTAGGTTTTGTTAATCAGCTCACTACTATCATTTTTCATAATGCCTCGGGATGCAGGCACTTTGCTATAACATTGCTGATAGAGTCGCTTAGCTTGCGTGATGAAACGTATGTTTTCATAACGATATGCTTCTTTTGTAAAAGCAACAGTATGGAAGTGATCAATCATTTTTTCTATAGCATGAGGGTCATTTACCGGGTCATAGTGTTCTATTGGCCTTAAGGCTTCTATGTATGGTTCATACTCCTTTTGGATCTTAGTTATTTCTTCTTTATCTTCTAATATAACTTTGTCGACTAGCTGATCAACCAGCTCAGGATCGCAGTTTTTTCCTTCACGCTTCCTATCTCTAACAATTCTTTTTCGTTTAATATCGCGCAGCTTACTTTCCCGTGTTTGGTGTCCAATAGAGTTAAATTTAGGCCAAAAAACCTGACCTATATAAATCTTTGAATAACGATTGTTTGTTATCAATATGTTGCTTTTTATAGATAGTTTAATTAGTGAGTAAAGAAAAAAATCCGCCCTTGTACTGTTGAGCCAAGATATATAGAAATTTGGAATTATGCATTTTTTTGCTATGTAGAGTAGGTCATTCAAGAGTGTTTGTAGCTGCTCCTTCACATCAAGACTGAAACTTCCGTTCTCTAACACTTCTGTTTCAATGTGTAGTTTTTCAGCAACAATTTCAGTGAAGTGATGCTTGAGACCGCGCTGTTGCATAACAGATAAGTCATAGCCATTTAATAGATGATTGTTTTGTTTGAAGTATATGTAGCTTATGTAAAAGCGAAGCTGAGTGTTATCAGCCGTATCTCGCACAAGGGTAAATCGATAGCTAGGACCTTTCATAAGTCATGCACTCTCGTAGGCATTTTTGAAAGAAATACATTATATTTTTCAGTTGAAAATTACAAATTATAGACAAGAAAAATCGAAATATTTCGGCAAGAATTTTCATTATTTGAGCTATAGCGGGCCTTATAGATGATCGCCATGCTATGAAAACTGTTTTAAGAATTTTTACATTGTGATGTTTTTGTATTGCAATAATCTATTGTTATTTCTTCTATGAAAAAATTTGTTTGAACGTGCAACTGAGAAGTGCTGTCTTGCAAAAATTAGTGCTGCTTTCTTTTGGTATAAACTCAAACGTTAGGGGAGCACGTCATCCAACTTCTCAAATAAAAACATGAAATAGAGATGATAAGAGTGAATCAGTTTGATTAGTTGATGAAGGAGCGTTATTTGAGATAGCTCGGAGTGTTAAATGAGCCTATCACCTTTGTTTGTATTCAGTTGCCATCATGTAACTTGAAAGCGAAGGGGTATTTCATTCCTATAAAAATGCACCATCAGTTGTTGATTATTTGTATGCTTGTTGTTGGTTTGAATAGTGTGAAAGCCTAATTGAAACGCTTTAAACCTTGAGCGGGGGAAGAAGGATATGTCTGTCTGGTTAGTATTATTACGTTAATAACTAAACATCTACCATACCTAGTACGCGACTACATCATCACATATCCCTGAGTCACACCAAGTGACTCACAGTACACAATTAAAAATAACGACACGGGCCTATCTATGAACTTAAACACAGGAGTAGATAGGAATGAATGTACGTTCTCGCAAAAACAAAAACCTCAGACTGACCACCAAGCCAACCTTTTTGGGTAGACCTATCCAGACCGAGCACGGTCCACTCTACATCGACTACTTAGAAAAAATGTACGATACGGTTGATCGGGCATTAGACGAGTACCCTAGGCTAATGGCTGTTCGTGTGGATTTGAGGTTTCCCAAGCTAAGGAAAAACGAAAAGAGCGGTAATGTCATGACTGACTTTCTACGCTCATTACAGTCGCAGATTGATCACTCAGGCAAACGAAAGAAAAGAGAAGGGAGTAGAGTGCATCCCTGCAAGGTTAGAATTGCTTGGGTGAGAGAGCGCTCTAGCTCGATAAACGACCACTATCACCTAGTGCTCATGTTCAACAAAGATAGGTTTAACTGGTTAGGGAAAACTCAAACACAACAGGAGAACTTAGGCTCTTTTATCGTAGAGGCATGGGCTAGGGTCGCTGGTGTCGATTACGAAGAAGCCAATGGACTGGTTCATTTTTCAAAGAGAAGGAATAGCGACAGTGTGGTCATCCACCGATTGAATAGTAAATCAGAAGACTTTGACGATGCGTTTGACGAGTTCTTTAAGCACATTAGCTATTTAGCTAAAGAGCGCACTAAGCACTTTGGTAGCGGTAGACGCAATTTCGGCCATAGTCACAAGTAGCTTAAAAATTACGGTAGTGATAGTTCCTGTGGGATTAACAATAAACCGCAGGAACTAGAATGCCAAATCACATCAGCGTTGCTCACAACCGCTTAGTCACCATCACCCATGACAGAACGTTTAATGGGAAGCCGCTCTACTACCACAAGGATGGTCTTGTCCTTGAGTACTTGGTGGGAATCGACCGAGTGCTGACTGAAGCGCTCGGCCAATATCCCAAACTTTGTGTCGCTCATTTTAATGTACGTCTACCAAGTGACTTTGATGGAAACCATTCTGAGGTATTCAGTCGTTTCTTTAGTACCTTGAAGTTGGAAACCAATGAGTTGTGCCTAATGAAGTACAGGCGTAGGCCTCACCAATATCACCAAACGGTCATTCGCCATGTTTGGTTCAAGGCGTGTGAGTCCACCAGCCAGTATCACCTTGTCTTACTCCTTGATAGGCGGCTATATCATTGTTTAGGCAGAAGTGGGGACGGGAGGAGTCGCTACTTGTCCAGAGTCAGAAAAGCATGGGATAGAGCTGTTGAAAAAGACCATGGGAGAAGATGTTCAGGACTGGCGTATTCTCCATCTGATGACGTGTACGAACTTCTGAAAGGGGGTGAATCGTTTCCATTGCAGTTAAATGAGGTTTTCTATCGGATAAGCCGTCTCGCTAAGCCCACCACCAAACACGACGATAACCGTAGTACGAGTTTTGGTTGCAGTCACAACTCACCTTAAAAAAATACAGCGCGAGTAATACCTATGTCATTAACAGACTCAGAGGGATTACTCATGTCCAACAATACTTACCTTCCCAACATTACCCATTCAAAAACGTTCAACGACTACCCCGTGTTTTTCAGTGACAAGGGGTTATACGAATCGGCCTTAACTTCCATGACGGAAGTCTTTGAACAAGCAATGGACGAGTTTGACGCGGCCTTGGCAACACGTCTGGATTTGTTTCTACCAGAAGACCATCAAGATACCGACCTAAGCATCATTAACGATTACTTTGCGCTGCTTAAAGAAAAGCTCGAGACGGATTCAGTGTTCTATGTATGGCGTAAGCGAGCCGATAAATCCCCCTCACACAATTACCAAGCCATACTCTTGCTTGATTACAACCAGTACTTTGGCTCCGCTATCTGTTGGGATAAACGTAATCAATTAGCCAACCACCTTAAAGAGGCATGGCAAGAGGCTGTACAGAGCCACTACGAAGGCAAAGAGCGTTCATTGGTGTTATTTAACGATAGAGGTAACTACGGCTTAGGGACGCGCTGCAAGAGCAAAAGTAGCGTAGTAAAGAACAGTGTATTTCACCGCATGAGCCGTCTAGCTGAGGCATGGGAAGAAGAGCATTACTGTTTTGGCTCTAGCGAGGATTAACCCCACCGCACTTTTTTACAGCGGTGGCTTATCTCATGGGTATATACAAAATACAGGAGACCATTCCCAATGAGATTTCTAAAGTTAAAAGAAGTGATGGAGAAAACGGCTTTAAGTCGTTCAGCGATTTACCGAAAAATGAATAACGGTAACTTTCCATTATCAGTCAATCTTGGAGATAGAGCCGTTGCTTGGGTTGATGGTGAGATTGATGATTGGATGGAATCATGCTTGGGATTACGAGAGATCCAATAATAATCCAAGTAGCAGAAAATATACTGACCACATCAACAGGGAGCCATTGAGGGCTCCCTTTTTCAATTAGAGAGAGAAATAAAATGAGTTTTTCAATTTACGTAGATGGTGCAGCACCAAACAATCAACACGGATGCACACAGGGTGGAATTGGTATCGCAGCTTTTAATGAGCACGGTGAACTAGAGTATCAAGATAGCATCACCATTAAGCGTAATACTACCAATGCTGAATTAGAGCTCATGGCTTTAATCGAAGGTTTAGAGTATGCCCAAGATGGCGACGTTATCTACTCAGACAGTGACTTCTGTGTAAAGGGCTACAACGATTGGTTAGATAACTGGAAAGAGCGAGGTTGGCGTAAGTCAGACAAAAAGCCAGTAAAGAACCGCCATCTATGGCAACAAATCGACGAATTGCGTTCTAAGAAATACGTAGAGGTGTTTAAGGTCAAAGCCCATTCAGGTGATAAGGGTAATGACATGGCAGACTTGTTAGCCGTTGAAGCGGCAGAAGCCGATTAAGACGATGATGCACAGTTTGTTGGCAGACCGCTAGCAAGCTGTGCGGTCGTATTTATGCTTTATCTCTTGGGGCGGTGATTCGTCTTTAGGGTAGCGTTAAGCGTTTTTATAGATAACATATACCTGTGAGTAGATGCGATGTAGGGGGAGAGCTGGTGGTCGCTCTTACTGCTTAGCAAACTTTGACCAAAAGTGTTTTAGATGGGAAGCTTGTATAAAGAAGCAAAAAAAGAATGGGGAGCGTAATTGCTCCCCATTGTCATTTTTAGCCTTGGCTGGTGGCATTACTTTTCTTTGATGGCTTCACAGCCTTTAGGAACAGTAATCGACGATACCTGTTTGCCTGCGTTTAGAGCCGCTTTCACATCCAGCTTGTATTGAGTGCATTTGCCTAAACTGACGTTAACCGCTCCCGTTTCTACCGATGGATTACCTCCAAGCGATCCACCTTGAGCCAAAACAAAAGGTGATGCTAGGGTAGTCAGTAGAACAAGTGTGTTTGTTGTGATGTTTTTCATTGTCGATCCTTATTGGTAGTTATAAATAGATGAGTTGTTTTGCTTTCGATTTAGAAGGTGTAAACAAAGGTGCCAGCCGTTGACGTCACTTCAATTTCTTTCACGTTATCGACGGTGCAGTTGTTGCTGTATCCCGTGTAGGTTTCACCGAACTTCAATGAAACGTTTCTAGACAGCTCTGAGGCCGTACCAGCTGGAAGACGACAATTACCTCGGTTAATTACAACGTCGGTGATGACGGTGTTATCGGTAATCGCTTGTAGGTCAAAGACTAAACTTCCCCAATGAGAGTTGGTGGAGATCGATACTTCAATATCTGCCGTTGCTGCTTGAGTTTCTTCTTGGTCGCCACAAGCGGTCAGTCCGATAAACAGCACGCTCATAGCGGTGTATCGTAGTAGGGTGTTGATTAATGTCATAATGGTGCTCTCCTCATTGGTGAGTGAAATTCTGGGTAGCCTGCTTCTTCGAGATCTAGCATGAACTGCTCAACATTGAAGTCGGAGGGATAGGTAAATGAAAATGTCGATACACTGGCCTCATCAATAAGTGGTAAGGCAACGGTGTGTATTGGATGTTGGTCGGATAACCGAAAGAGCAGCAAGAGCGCGTCACACTGAACCGAGAGTCCCAGTGGTTCAATGAACGTTTGCTCTTGCTGCAAAGCTTGGCTAGAGACCTTTAGCATTCGGTTGTTAAGTAATGCTTCATGGACTGAGCCTAAGACTTGTTGCTGCTTGTTACTCCAGCTTCTCGTATTAGGTAGGTTGAGGTGTACTTTGCTTAGCCAAAGTCGTTCTTTTGAAATGGCTGAAGCCTTATCCAGTAAGGGTTTGTCTCTCTCCGAGGACCGACCCTGTCCATAATTCAGTGCATCAGGAATAAGCGGCTGTAAGTACTTATTGGTCAGTTGCCAATAGAGCATTTCTTGCTTATTTAGCTTCAGTAATTGCTCGGATGTTTTTCGGTAAACATGGGGCATGCTCATCGAATCACACTCCACGTTAAACACCTCCACAATGACTTCATCGAGGTAGCGTTTAATGCTGCGCGTGGTGCGGTGGATATCGATTAGGACCAACTGCTGCTGCAACTCCCTAACGGTGATCCATCGATGTTGAGGAATAAGCATCAGCGTGTGCAGCAAAGCAGATAAGCCTTCAATGCTGGTTTTATTACTCATGACTACTCTCTCAATACATAGCGCTCCACACCGGAGTCGGACATTTAATGTCGGGAGAATAGAGGTGGGTTCGACACATAATGTCCAACGGTTAAATCGCCATCAATCGGCTTAGTGAAAGCGTGAGTCGATTAACATTATCGACGGTTGTTTTTATCTCTCAGCTCTGAGATGGCTACCAGTAACCCAATCAGCAGTACCACCAGAAAGCCTAAGGTCGTTAGGGTTCCAACGGCACCAAAGAAAGGGGAAAGAGAAAGTAACGTGATGAGGGCAGAGATAAGCTTGATGGTTTGTAGGAGAAGGGAAGTCATGAGTTATTGCGGGGTAAGAGTAATATCGTCGAATGCCTCCATCTCGACGTATGCGAGAAAATTACTCTCCCACAATTTATACAGCTCGATAGCCTCACGGTTATCTTTCATTGGAAACCAGCCGTGGTAGCTGGCAAAACATTGACGAGCGCGAAAGTCAAAATCCAAATTCCGCTCAAGCTCAGGGTAGTAGTTCCCCATATAAGCAAAGTCTGTGATGTACTCAATACACCATTCTCCTGTTGAAGATTGGCAAATAGACATTTCGACAGGGTGAAAGCCACCAGCATCAACACTGTAACTTTTATCACGAAAGTTAAAGACCACATGACGGCTGGTGGAGAGCGTTTCATTGTTAAGCAAATGAGCTGAGTACCGCTCATTAAGCAAGGTATACAGCTTCTTAGAAACTGGTAGGGGTAATGACGTAAAGGCTAATTGGGACATCGACAGTCCTCCTTGTTTAGGGATAAATCAGAAAGTAGGTAGGGGATTAGTTAAACGAGCTGACTAGCGAGAGTTGCACGCTATCAAAGACGTTTCGGCTTAGGTGGCGAGTTAATGCGTTCATCCAAGCAGAGAGCACCTCTTGCACTTCTGGGTGAGATAAATCCGTTGTTCCTGTATCGGGTTGATAGAACCAACGATTAGCAAGATGAAAGTACAGCTCTGGCTCTACTGAAGTACTGTTGTCATTAGGGTAAGAAAAGCTCGCAAAGAACACGATAAGCCAAGGACCTGAGCGTGACTCTCGTTTGAGCTGTATCTCTATAGGGTGCAGTCCTTGACGATGGCGGTAGTAACTCATTTGACGGCAGTTTAATACCAGTCTTTCAGCCTGTTCAGGCAGTGTGTGACCAATAAGAAGATTTTCTAGTGACGAGAGCAGTGCATCATTGATACTGATATCACCATAGTGTTGTTCAATCATAACCAGCCTCGCTCAGCAAATGAGGTGCAGATTTCGCCCGTTACGATATGGTCCAATACGCGCACATCCACCAGCGCTAAGGCATCCTTGAGTCTTTCGGTTATACTTCTATCCGCTTGTGAGGGGGTAGAGTCGCCTGAAGGGTGGTTGTGAGCCATAATCACCGCAGCGGCATTCACTTCCAACACCGCTTTTACTACTTCTCTTGGGTAGACACTGGCGGCATCGACGGTGCCATGAAAGAGCTCTTTAAACTCAATCAGTCGGTTTTGGTTATCCAGTAGCAGTAAAGCAAACACTTCACGTTCATAGCTGCCGAGTTTGCAGCGTACATACTCTTTAGTGGAGTTAGGACTAATTAAGGCATCACCACGCACATAGCGTGTGGCGAGTATCTCAGCGGCATGCTCTAGGATTTCATTCTCCTGATAGCGCTGTTGTTTTTGGTAATCAGAATTAGGGGTAGTCATTACGGGCTCCTGTCGGATTCAATGATGGGGTTTCACATTGATGACATATGCCTGAATATTTTTGGGGTTAGGGTGCGAAGCAATGGAAGATCATAAGGAAATATGTGTTATTGAAGGGGGCGCATGGTTTGTTAGCTTTAGGGGCAGGCTAGAGTGGAAGGCTGATGGTGTGAGAATGGAGATGTGGTATGACAGGACAAATCGCTTGATGAACACAAAGTTATTGAGTCGTTGCTCTAAATAATTTGTGGCCCATTGTTGGATGGACCTTTTACTCATTCATATCTATTCATGAGGTTTTGCCCTACTAAAAGTCATCCATTCTTCTAATGCTGTTCGTTGTGAATCCTCATGTTGTATCACGGGATAAATTCGACTAACCCAAGAGTTGTCGCATTACAATGACGGTCTATAAGATCAATTGCTTAGGCTTATGAAACCACATACAATGTTGGGACATTAGAACTTAGGGAAGAACATGAACTATCATCACATTCCTCGTTTTATAACTTTCTTGTCGTCTCTTAGTATTAGTTCAATTTTATGGGTTTGTTTACTTGGCCTTGAGTTTAAAGAAGCCATTGATAATCAGTTTAATGCTTTTAAATTGATTGAACCTGCGCAAGATGAAAGTCTAATCCCCTATCAAGTTAATAATGAAATGTGGGATATATTGACAACACAATCGTTCTTTTTGTATTGCGTCTTTGCGCTCATTTTATCGTTCTTGGCTACGAAGTTATTAACATCGATTATCAAGAGACAAACCACAAAAGATCTAGATGTGGGTGAATCACACCAAGTTAAAGTTATTCAATTTTTTCACTATGAAAATGAATTGCTTTTAAAGTCTAGTGCACTGATAACCATAATCACTGTACTGTACACATCATCGAGCGAGCTTGCTTTAATCGCTACATTGTTACTTTCAATGTACTCGCCAATTTGGCCATATAACTCGTTAATTCGCCAAAGCGGCATAGCTTTAGTAAAAGCTAGAATAATACTGGAAAGCGGCATTGAGGAAGATTTTGTTGTCGTCACAACTAAGAAAATAATACAAGAATTTACATATGACCCAAGTAATCCTCAGCCAATGGATATCTTGCTTTACAATAAAATTTCAATCGTCAGGTGATCTATGACTAAACCGAGTGCTTCCAAAACCACAAGCGTATTAATGCGAACTGAAGCCAATCAACTATTCACTGAGCTTAAATCCAACACAATAGCTTCAAACTCAGTGAATCATTTTGTGCTTCACCACACAGCCCGATCTAAGGTATTTGATAACGTTACAAGCTACATTCTTAAAACAACAAAAGGGATAAACGCTGCAAACTACCTTACAGAACTAGTGATGGATAATTTCGCTTCGGTTAACACCATAGTAGATTTGATAGAAGATGACGGTGCCGTTCGAACTGAGGCTGATTGTTGGGGGTGCTTAGACCTAAACGATCCAATTAACTTAGATTTGCTTGGTCTTTTCTCCTCTCTGATAAACACTTTAAATGTCGCTAAGAGTAACCCTAATAAAACGGTTAACAAGGAAATTGCAAACATGGGTGTTGTGTCGTTTATGGTCAATGTACCAAACGACAAAGACATCAAAGTACACGCAATTCAACGAACGACCGATGTCGGTAAGATGGTAATTGATGGAAGCAAAAAAGCTTTTTACCGGAAAGGAAATGAAGCCTACATTGTGTCAGACGAGCGCTATAAAATTAACCCTGATTATGACTTCTTTCTGATCTCTAAAGGCAAGAAATTCTACTTGTTCGTCAGTCATTTTACTCACTTTGTATATACAGCTGGTTATGACGAGGTACAGAACAAACACGTTGAACTTGGTTTTGCTGATCTAGTAAGCGATAAACTTATCACTGAAGAAGTGAAAGACCAATTTGGCACCTACATTAATAGCATGGGTGTTCGTGAGAAAAATCACTTCATCAGAGCTATAAATAAAGGCCAGCATAAATCTTGGAAGACCTTAAAAGAACAACAAAAACAAGCAAATGAAGGGCTTCCAAAAAATAGACAATGGAAAATGAAGTTCAATGCTAAAGGCGAATTAATCCATGATGGAACAAAAGAAGGAGTTATGGAATTCGTGAAATTCTTGTCACACACAATTGTTAAGAGTGCTAGTGACTCCAACGTTATTTACGATGTTTCCGGTTGGACTCCATCCTCGAACTAACCTAATTATAGAGCATAGTTCTAAGACAACAGGGCTATTGCCCTATTAGTGATCTGCTAGTAATACTGGGAACTTGCCTAAGTGGCTTTTATTTTAATTAATGCTTTGCTAAATGAACCACCTCACTAAAACACTTTGTCCAAAAATCATTTGCAACCTCTTGCTGCTAGACCTAAGCATCAATCGACTCTGTCCTAGAAAACTGCGAACAAAAAAATCACACCATCCAGAGAGAGGCGAATTAATCGCCTCTCTTTTTTTTATTCGCTTATCGCGAGCTCGCCTAAAGGCACATATCGTGCTTTATTGTCCTCTCTGTAAAAGTTTCGCTTTTTGATTTTCCATCCGTAACGAATGTATTTGATGTCGGTTAGGTAATAGCCTTCTCCCATGGCAAAGCGTTCACGGTGTTCAACGCTTTTCTCTGGGTCATTAAGAAAAGCCGTTTCAGGGTGATTCAGACATGCTTTACGCAGCTCAGGGAATAGGTTTCGTGAATGTTTCGACCACGCGAGAATGATGGTCTTCAACGTTTTGGTGTGAAACTCACCCGCATACGGTTCACTGATTTCAGCGTCATAGTCCGTGAGTGTGGCAACAATCACGCCCTTTGCCCATTGTGGTACTTCTAAGGTTTCTTGAAACGCCTCCTCCGCTTGCTGGTGTTTGCGCCACGCTCTTTCCCGCTCCTGTTGTTGAGCTTCTTCTTTTGCAGCTTCTTCGGCTTTGGCTTGCTCCTCGACCTGTTTAACCTGCATATGCCCTAGGTCTACGAATGAGTGGTCCAACTCATAAGTGTTAATGAGTTCGATTAGTTGCTGGTGGTGTTTGTCATAAAGCCAAGGCTTATCGACATCTCCTTTATGCTGACGGTAATAACGAGCCATACTTAAGCAGTGCTCAGCAAAACCCTGATCATTACCACCACAGCCTAAATCTAAGCGGCATTCGTGCTGATATTCATTGTCAAAGGTCACGGTTACTTTTGTTTTGTCGTACCCGCCTAATGGATTGCGTTTAGCAACCTCCAGAGCTTTCTTTTCGAATTCATTAAAGTCATAGAGTGTTTCTTCAGTGAACTCGCGAGATTCAGACCACTGAACAAGTACCGTAAGTGGTTTAATTTTTTTTGCCTCTGATGTGAGTAAAGAATCCAGTTGTTCTTTGGGTGAGCTGTTTGGTTGTGTTGTTTGCATAGTGGGTTCCTTTCTACGGATAAAATAAAAAAGACCACCTTGATAACAAGATGGCCTCTAGAGTGGTGGGTGTACGTGTTTTTAGGGTCGTTAAGCTGGTGGGTAATGGTGCTTAAGGTGTATTAGATAGAATGCTTCTTTACAGCGTGATAGGGCGGCTCTGAGCCATTTATCCAGCACTTGCCTTGGTAACCATTGATGAGCTGCTGAAATAGCCACATCTCAAAAGCAGACTTGGGTTTTATTGCGACATCAAAGCCATCGTCATCAAATCGTTGCCGTTCTTTCCAAGTTGCCTCTAAATCACTTAGCTGCGTTTTGAACTCATCTAGTTGGGTTTGTTTCGAGGTGTCTAATGGTGCTTTAAGCCATACCTCTAGAGAGCGGCAATACGGCATCACGCCATAGTCTTTAGCGAGGTTCAGAGTGTTACGTAAGGCTCGTATCCAACCTTCTGCTTTGGTGTCTCGACCATTGAGTTTGACATCTCCTGATTCAGCGGCTGCTGACCCGTCACAACCGTATTTCACGAGTAGGTGGTTGAAGGTGTTTACACCACAAAACTGCCAGCTACGTGCTCGTTTGTTTGTTTGTTTCCGTGTCAACGAGATTGCTAGAGCCAATGAGCATGTGGAGCATGAATAGATCTTCAGCTCGTAGCGTTAGTCCGTAACGCTCATAGAGGGCTTGTTTAAGTTCGCTGGTGCTTTGGGGGGCGGTGTGGTTGAGGCGTTCTTTGAAGAAGGTATAGGCTTGCTGAACAACGTCTTCTTCTGGTACACGCAGTGCCAGTTGTTCATAGACAATGTCATAGGACATAAAGGGTTTCTCCTGTGAAAGAGTACGGTAGTAAAATCATGGTGATAGCTAGAAGCGAGGGGAGAGAGTGGTTATTAATTGTGCTCAGGTATTAGCGGCTACGCAGTTCGATTGGGTTGTAGGCTCCCTTGGTTAAGTTAGCGATGAATTTGGATTCCCATAGTGTGTATAGCTTGTCGGTGTTGGGTGCGTTGATACTCTTTAAACCGGAGTATCGAGTAAGGGTATCCATTGAAGCTAAAGTCAGTGATGCAAAGGATTGAATAGAGGCTGTTAATGTATTTAGCCAATGCAATCTCAACAGGGTGATAGCCTCCATGTTCAGCGGAGTAGTGCTTGTTGCTGAATTGGATGATGTGATGACCCTCTGCGAGATCTGCGTATTTGTTTAGAGCGTTGTTTAATGTATCCAGAAGAGCCAGAGATATAGGCAAAGCTGTCTTATTGAATGCAATCGTGGGTAAGGAATTTCTATGCATAATTGGCTTCTTTTTTGACTAATGGGGTTATGCATAGTAATGAAATATATTTGAAAAGATTTGGATTCGAATGGATTACAGGGGAGAAGGGCGTGATGTTGAATGGTGAGTCATTTCGGCTAAAACAAAAATGCACATATGAAACCGGAGTGCTGAAAGTTTGGTTTTGCGCATTGTTGATTCTTCAATTCTCCCGTATTCTCCGTGTTTCAAAATGGATATAGAACTAGCGAGAGTACAACTCGGTGGTTGCTGAAATAGTCGCGGTTAAAAAATCAGCGACATAGTTAAAGCCAGCTTAGAAAAACACGTAGAGGTTTGCCTTTGAAAATAGGTTCCCATAGGCTTTAACGTCGGTGGTTTTTGGCGTTTAAGAGTGACGTTCTCCATGCTTGGATACAAAAGCAAGAAACTCAGCTGAACTGAGTCCCTGAACACAATATTACGAACATGTGCCGACGGTTTGCACGATGTCGGTCAATAGTTGAAATGAATTGAGTAGAATATGAATAAGCAACAATTAGCGGCAAAAATCTGGGAATCAGCAAACCAGATGCGTTCAAAGATCGAAGCAAACGAATACAAAGACTACATCTTAGGTTTCATCTTTTATAAGTACCTCAGCGACCAACAGGTGCAGTTTGTCACCAAAGAGGGAATGACGCCCGATGAAATCAAAGCGCTAACTGAAGAAGACGCTGAAACAGTCAAATACATTCAAGATAACCTTGGCTATTTTATTGCTTACGAAAATCTGTTTTCAACGTGGGTTGATCCAACGTCCGATTTTGATGAGTCTAACGTACGTGATGCACTTTCTGCTTTTAGCCGTTTGATTTCCCCTACTTACAAAAAATTGTTTGAAGGCATCTTTACTACCCTAGAAACAGGGTTAAGCAAACTCGGTGAAAGTGCGGGTAAGCGAACTAAAGCTATCAGCGACTTGCTGCACTTAATTAAAAGTATTCCAATGAACTCTAAGCAAGGCTATGACGTTCTGGGTTACATCTACGAGTACCTGATTGAAAAGTTTGCGGCTAATGCAGGTAAAAAAGCCGGAGAGTTTTATACGCCTCATGAGGTCTCGGTTCTCATGTCGCACATCATTGCTCATGAGCTAAAAAATAAAGACACCATTGAGATTTACGATCCAACGTCTGGCTCTGGCTCACTCCTTATCAATATCGGTGAGGCTGTTGAAAAGTACGCTAAAAATAAAGACAGCATTACCTATTATGCCCAAGAGTTAAAAGCGAACACCTATAACCTTACCCGTATGAACCTCATCATGCGCGGTATTAAAGCCAGCAACATCAAAACCCGTAACGGTGACACCTTAGAAGACGATTGGCCATACTTTGATGAAAACGATCCGCAAGGGACA
Organism: Vibrio gigantis; assembly: GCF_024347515.1. Taxonomy (NCBI): domain Bacteria; kingdom Pseudomonadati; phylum Pseudomonadota; class Gammaproteobacteria; order Vibrionales; family Vibrionaceae; genus Vibrio; species Vibrio gigantis. The sequence continues at coordinate 3,032,542 of NZ_AP025492.1, read as the reverse complement.
TACAATGCACTGTATGTGGATGCAGTCGTCTCTAACCCGCCTTACTCACAAGCCTGGGACCCGAGTTTTAAAGACAGCGACCCACGTTACTCGCGTTTTGGCTTAGCGCCCAAAACCAAAGCAGACTTTGCCTTTTTGCTGCATGATCTTTATCACCTAAAACCCGATGGCATTATGACCATTGTCTTGCCCCACGGCGTACTCTTTAGAGGTGGTGAAGAAGGGGAAATTCGCAAGCAATTAATTGAGCAAAACCACATTGATGCCATTATCGGCTTACCGTCCAATATCTTTTTTGGTACTGGTATTCCTACCGTCATTTTGGTGCTCAAGCAGAAGCGTGAAAACAATGACGTATTAATTGTGGATGCCTCCAAGCACTTTGTTAAAGAAGGTAAAAACAATAAACTGCAAGCCAGTGACATCAAGCGCATTGTTGATGCGGTCATTAACCGCGACAGCATCGAAAAATTCTCGCAATTAGTCAGTAAGCAAACCCTGCGCGACAACGGCTACAACCTAAACATACCGCGTTATGTAGACTCGTCACCGGCCGCACAAAGCTGGGATTTACACGCGACTATGCTAGGTGGCATCCCCAATAGCGAAATTGCAGAACTACATAACTATTGGCAAGCATTCCCGCAATTGCATAATGCGCTGTTTGTGGCCAAGTCTGCCGCCTACAGTGAATTAGCCATTGCCAAACAAGACGTTAATGCAACCATTACTCAGCACCCACAAGTCATCGAATTTATCAGCGCTTATAACCAAGCTTTTGCTGGTTTTGATGACTATTTAAACACAATACTTATTCAAGGCTGGCAAGCGGTTAATCGCAACCAGCAAGAGCCTGAACTAAGCACCGAGTTATTTACCCGCTTAGCACCCATTGCCTTAATCGACAAATACCAAGCCTACCAATTTTTAAATAACCAATGGCAAGTGATAAGTAACGATTTAGAAATGATGCAAACAGAGGGTTTTACCGCTACTAAACTAGTTGATTCCAATATTGTGGTTAAAAAGGTTAAGGGCAAAGGCACCGAAGTACAAGACGGCTGGAAAGGCCACATCATGCCCTTTGATTTAGTACAACAAACCTACCTGAGCGATGACCTAGCGGCTCTGGCAAAACAAGAAAACCGCCTTGCAGAAATCGCCAGCACGCTTGAGGAAATTTTAGAGTCGCTTAGCGAAGAAGACAAAGAGCAAGACACCGTAAAAGAAAGCAAAGACGGCTTTGCCAACGCCGAAGTCGCCAAGGCGGCCAAAGCCTTCCTAAAAGAGCAAAAAGACAGCAAAGTTAAATTTGATAAAGAAAGCTACGAAGCAAAAATCATTAAGGTCAATAAACTCATTGATGAAGAAAAAGCCCTGAAAAAAGCGGTTAAAGACGCACAACGCGATCTGCACTTAAAAACTAAAGCCACTATCGAGGGTTTAACCGACGAGCAAGTGAACGAATTGCTGCATCTAAAATGGATCGCGCCACTAAGTCTTGAACTTGCCGCCATGCCAAGCGCCGTTATTTCTCAGCTCACCAGCCAAGTGCAAGCCCTTGCCGATAAATACGCGGTGACCTATTCGCAAGTAGCGAATGAGATCAAAACTACCGAACAAGCGCTGGCGCAAATGATGGGGGAATTGACTGGCAATGAATTTGATCAGCAAGGCTTGAATGAACTCACTAACTTATTGAAGGGCGCATAAGATGAGTGTGGAAAAGAATGTGCCTGAGATTCGATTTAATGGTTTTAGTGGGGAGTGGGCGAATAAAAATATTGGAGATATATTTCAAGTTACATCTGGAGCTACACCACTACGAAGCGATGCTCGTTATTTTGAAAATGCCGATATGTCATGGGTAAAAACTACCGATTTAAATAATGGTGTAATTTTAAAAACGGAAGAAAAGATTTCTCAAATAGCACTCGTAGAAACATCTGTAAAAATTTTACCTAAAGGAACTGTTTTTGTTGCGATGTATGGTGGTTTTAATCAAATAGGACGGACAGGACTATTGGAAAAAGAAGCTACTTGTAATCAAGCATTATCTGCAATTTATCCCAATGATAAAGTAGTACCGTATTATCTCTTAACATATCTAAATCTAAATGTAGATGCTTGGAAGGATTTAGCGGCTAGTAGTAGGAAAGACCCTAATATAACAAAAAGTGATGTGCTTGATTTCCCTTTTCTTTATCCTTCAATTAAAGAACAAACCGCCATCGGCAACACCTTCCAAAAGCTCGACAGCCTAATCAACCAACACCAACAAAAGCATGACAAGCTCAGCAATATTAAAAAGGCCATGCTGGAAAAGATGTTCCCCAAACAAGGCGAAACCCTCCCAGAAATCCGCTTTAAAGGGTTTAGTGGGGAGTGGGAGGAGAAAGTTTTAGAAGATATTTGCGACGTGAGGGATGGTACTCATGCATCACCGAAGTACCAACAAAACGGATTTCCCTTGGTTACATCAAAAAATGTTAAAAATGGGTACATCAATTATGACGATGTTCAATACATTTCTAAAATCGATTTCGATGAAATAAATAAGCGTTCTAAAGTTGATGTTAATGACATTTTAATAGGGATGATTGGCACTATAGGTAATATTGCTTTAATTAGACAGACTCCAGATTTCGCAATAAAGAATGTGGCTTTAATCAAAGATAAAAACGAAATGGATTTTTTATACAGCTATTATTTTTTGCAGTCGCCAATTACAACTCAGCAGTTGGATGATTTTGCTAGTGGTGGAACACAGAAATTTATTTCATTAAGTAATGTTCGCAGTTTATTAATATGCGTCCCTGAAAGGGAAGAACAAACCGCCATCGGCAATTATTTCCAAAAACTCGATACGCTAATCAATCAACACCAGCAACAAATCAATAAACTCAATAACATCAAGCAGGCCTGCTTGAGCAAAATGTTTGTTTAGCAGGGAGCACCACCATGACGACGTTTAAAACCGAAGCACAATTTGAGCAGGCCTTTATCGAGGTGCTTACCCACAAGGGCTGGGAAAGCGATATACTTAAAAACAAAACCGAAGCGGATTTACTGCAAAACTGGGCGAACATTTTATTTGAGAACAATCGCCAGCAAGACAGATTAAACGACGTGCCACTGACGGCAACGGAAATGCAGCAGATTATTGAGCAGATAAAAGAGCTGAAGACCCCGCTTAAGCTCAATGGCTTAATCAACGGTAAAACCGTGGCCATTAAACGCGATAACCCCGCTGATAGTTTGCATCTTGGCAAAGAAGTCAGCCTAAAAATCTATGACCGCCAAGAGATTGCCGCAGGCCAAAGCCGTTACCAAATTGTGCAACAGCCTAAATTTGAACGTGGTAGCCCGCTGCGTAATGACCGCCGTGGTGATGTGCTGCTATTGATTAACGGTATGCCTGTCATTCATGTGGAACTTAAACGCAGTGGTGTGCCAGTAAGCCAAGCGGTTAACCAAATCGAAAAGTATTCCAAAGAAGGTATTTTTAGTGGCCTATTTTCACTCATTCAAGTGTTTGTCGCCATGGAGCCTAATGAGGCAAAATACTTTGCTAATCCGGGCATGGATGGCAAGTTTAACCCCGATTATCAATTTAACTGGGGTGACTTTAATAACGAAACCAAGAATAACGAAGCCATAAACAACTGGAAAGACATCGCTTCAACATTATTGTCCATCCCCATGGCCCACCAATTAATCGGTTTTTATACTGTAGCCGATGATACTGATGGCGTGCTGAAAGTGATGCGCAGCTATCAGTATTTCGCCGCTAATGCGATATCGGACAAGGTGGCCAAAACCAACTGGCAGCAACTGGGTAGTGCGAATAACAAAGATCGATTAGGCGGTTATGTGTGGCATACCACAGGCTCTGGTAAAACCATGACCAGCTTTAAGTCAGCGCAGTTGATTGCTCAATCAAAAGACGCCGATAAAGTGATTTTCTTAATGGATCGCATAGAGCTTGGTACTCAGTCTCTCATTGAATATCAAGGGTTTGCCAGTGATGGAGAAGTGGTACAAGCCACAGAGAATACCCATGTACTGGTGACCAAACTAAAGAGCACTAAACCTGCTGATACTTTGATTGTTAGTTCCATTCAAAAAATGAGTAATATCTTTGAAGAAGTGGGTGATGAGGGAGTAGCAACAAACTCGGCTGATATTGAAAAAATTCGAGCTAAGCGCTTGGTGTTTATTATTGATGAGGCGCACCGCTCAACGATGAGCGCAGGAAAAGAAGATAAAGAAGGCATGTTGGTCAGGGTGAAAAAAACCTTTCCTAAAGCTCTCTTCTTTGGTTTTACAGGCACGCCCATTCATGAAGAAAACCAAGTTAATAGTAATACGACCACTGATGTGTTTGGTAATGAGTTGCACCGCTATAGCATTGCTGATGGTATTCGTGATGGAAACGTGTTGGGTTTTGACCCTTACAAAATGCCAACCTTCAAGGATGGCGAACTAAGAGAAAAGATCGCTTTACAGCAAGCTAAGGCCGACTCGGTTATTGATGCGATGGCAGAGTCTGGCAAAAAGAAAAAATTTAATCACTTTATGAATGATGTACCGATGGCGGGTTATAAAGACGCCGCAGGCAAATATCATAAAGGCATTGAAGACTATGTCCCTAAAAGCCAGTATTTGACGGATGCTCACCAAGAAAAAGTCATCGCTGACATCTTGGATAAATGGGATGTGCTGAGCCAAGGCAGTAAATTTCACGCTATTTTAGCCACTAATAGTATCGCTGAGGCGATTGATTATTATCGCCGTTTAAAAGCCGAGAAACCTGAGCTTAAAATATCGGCCCTATTTGACCCTAACATTGAGAACGATGGTAGTGGTGACCGTGGCCCTACGTTTAAAGGTGATGGTCTAGAAGAGATTATGGCTGATTATAACGCCCGCTATGGCTTAGAGTTTGATTTTGCCCGTCACTCGGCCTTTAAAAAAGATATTGCTGCTCGACTTGCCCATAAAGAACAATATAAGAATATTCACAAAGAGCCTTCAAAGCAGCTGGACTTACTGATCGTGGTCGATCAAATGCTGACTGGCTTTGATTCCAAGTGGTTGAATACTTTGTACTTAGATAAAGTGATTAAGTATCAGAATATTATTCAGGCTTTCTCACGCACTAATCGTTTGTTTGGTCCCGATAAACCTCATGGCATTGTTCGTTATTATCGCTATCCACATACCATGGAGCAGCACATTAATGATGCTGTCAAACTCTACTCCGGCGACAAACCTATTGGGCTGTTTGTTGATAGGTTGGCAAGTAACATTGAACTTATGAATGGGGTGTCAGCGGATATCTCTGAGTTGTTTGAAAGTGCTGGTATTGAAAATTTTGAAACACTGCCAGACGATGTAGAGCTCTGCGCTAAGTTTACCGAATTATTTAATACCTTTAACAAGCACCTAGAAGCTGCCAAAGTACAAGGTCTGAATTGGGAGCAGTCTACCTATACTGACTCATTAGAAGGCGAGAGCGGTGTTGAGCGCGAGGTCACTCTGGCTATCGATGAACTCACTTACATGAGTTTAGTTCAGCGTTATAAAGAGCTTGCTGGCAAAGGGGACGGCAATGGTGAAGGTTCAGGTGGTGATGTCCCTTTTGATATCAGTGGTTATCTAACTGAAATAGACACGGGTAAAATCGACGCTGACTACATGAATAGTCGCTTTGATAAATATCTAAAAGAGCTTAATCAGCACCAAGACTCTACTAGCGTTGAAACTACACTCAATGAGTTACATAAGTCATTTGCGTCACTGAGCCAAAGCGAACAAAAGTATGCCAAGCTCTTTCTGCACGATTTGCAGCGTGGAGATGCACAGTTAATTGAAGGTCATACTTTTAGAGACTACATCAACGACTATCAGAATCAAAAGGAACAGTTACGAATAGCCGCTATTGTTGAGGCTCTTGGTTTAGATAGGGATTTACTTCTCCAGTTGATGGGCGGGGATGTGAATGAGCAGAGCATTAACCGTTTTGGTCGCTTTGATACACTGAAATCAACGGTCGATAGAACTAAAGCAAAAGTCTTCTTTGAGCGTCTTGAAGGCTCGGCGATCCCTCCGTTCAAACTGAACATGCGCATTGATAAGTACCTTCAAGAGTTTATCTTTGGGCAAGCGGAAGATTTTCTGGAAGATAGTCGAATAGATACTCACGAAGAGAGTCAAAAGGTTTCACCTAAGCCACTTGTTTTTGGTGATATTAAGCTCTATCGAGCAGACCAAGTTCTAGAGCTTAAAAACGCTGTTGAGTTGGGTTCAGTTACCTTTAAAGCAGATACCTTGTATGAAGACAATCCCGCTTCGTTATTATCAACAGGCTGCTACAGTGAGCTAAAGCAACTTGGGGTGGTGTCCTCTCATATTTTAGATACGACGCTTACTGCACTTTTAGAACTCGAACAGGTGACAAAAGATCTTGACCTTCCCCTTTATCAAGAGGGTCAGAGTGGCATTGTTTGGGCTCTCAAAGAGGCAAGAGAGGGGAGCGTAGTTGATGAGTTTATTGCTATTGCTGTTCAATATGCTGGAGATGAAAGCTATAAGCCATTTATCGAAAATATTATATACGATGGTGCAAAAAGTGTTCTGTTTGCCAGCTTTGTTGTATTGCCCAAAATGGCATTCAGCAAACTAAAAGCTAAGCATGAAGAACAAAAAGAGCGCAATGCTGAAAAGTCTGCAATTGAAACTTCGCCAAACGTCATTGATTTTAAAATGAATAAGAAGTTAGCTGAAAAATGGGGAAATACAGCACACTAATGAGTAGGTTAAATGACCTCCATTTACGTTTACGAGTGTAGTTAGTATAGAAACGAATTGAGCAAAAAATATGACAGTAAAAGTTTCACATATCACGCATATTGATAATTTAGGGAGTATCTTAGAGCAAGAATGTCTCTGGTCTGATGATAAGCGTATTGAACTAGGGTTAGTGAATCAGAATATAGGTTATAGCCATATTAAACAGCGCCGTCTTGTTCGCCCTGTAAATGTGGCTGCTGGCGGAGCTATCGGCCAGTATGTGCCTTTCAACTTCTGTCCTCGTTCTGTCATGCTGTTTGTTATCTATAAGGGGCACCCTGATTTTCAAGGTGGTCAAGACCGAGTGCTACACTTAATCAGTGATACAGATACTATTCGTTTGAGTAATCAGCACTGTTTCTTCACCGACATCCATGCTGACTTGTATTATGCTGAGCAGATTGATGATTTTGATCGGATAGGTGAGCTAGATATTCAGCGGATTATTAATGAGAAGTACTGGCAAGATTTTAAAGAAGAAAAACAAGCTGAGTTTTTAGCTTTTGAATCAGTGCAATGGACCACAATTCACCAAATTGGTGTTAAGACGGAAGCTATTGCTGATGAAGTTAATGCTTTGCTTCAGGCTACACAGCACAAGCCAGAGGTTGTTATTCGACCTGAATGGTATTACTAGAGGTTACTATGATCATTTATCAGACAGGTAATATTTTGCATGATCAGGCTGACGCTATCATCAATACCGTAAATACGGTAGGCGTGATGGGGAAAGGCTTGGCTCTACAATTTAAAAAAGCATTTCCTGATAACTTTAAAGCTTATAAGAAAGCATGTGATGATAAATCTCTCGTAATCGGGCAAGTATTATCCGTACCTCTAAACTCAATCAGTGCACCATTTTATGTGATTAATTTTCCAACAAAAGCACATTGGAAAGGCCACTCTAAGCTTGATTTTATAGAGCAAGGTTTAAATAGCTTGAAAGCGGAAGTAAAGCGCTTAGAACTTAAATCGGTCGCTATCCCAGCATTAGGTAGTGGTTTGGGAGGATTACCTTGGCAACAAGTCGAGTTGCTCATTAAAGAACATTTAGCTGATATGCCTGATGTTGAATGGCGGATCTACCCACCACAAGCAGCACCTAAAGCAGAAGCTATGCTAAATAAAACTAAACGACCGGCTATGACAACGGGCCGAGCGGCTGTGCTTGGCTTGATAGAGCGCTATGTGTCAACGGGATTTGGTTATCGCTTATCTTTACTTGAAGTACAGAAGCTCGTGTACTTTCTAACAGCGGTTGGTGAGCCATTAAACAAGGTTGTCTTTCAAAAGCATCACTATGGTCCTTATGCTGATGTACTTCGTCACGTGCTCGATAAAATGGAAGGCCATTTTATTTCAGGTTATGCCGATGGTCTAAATAAGCCTGAAACACCGATTGAGCTTAAAGGCGATGCTGTAACTGAGGCTCTTAATTACCTTGACCAGCATACAGAGACTAAACAGCGCTTTGATAAGGTTGCCAAGCTAATAGAAGGGTTTGAGTCTCAAAATGGTATGGAGCTACTATCAACTGTTCATTGGGTAGCAACTCAGGAATATGGTGATAAAGTTCTAACGAGTGAAGATGTGATTAATAGTGTTCATGGTTGGAGTGCGAGAAAAGCAAATATGAAATCAGCTCATATTTTGGCTGCTTGGAATCGATTGCGTGAACAAGGGTGGTTGGACAGTAAAGCGCCAACGTTGTGATGTGAAAACCTATGCTCTCTTTTGTATTTCGATGAGCAATTTATTATGCGGGTTATGTTCTTAGTTAATGAAAAAGCCCTTTCAGCCATATAGGTTGGAAGGGTTTCATTTTTTTTGCGATAGATAATGCTGGAAGGAGTTGGCGGCGTCATCCAAAATATTTTAGATATATGTCATTACCGTGAACATCAACATTCAGGTAGGCATGACATGAATAAAATTAAGTTAATAAAATTAGAAGCTGTGATTGAAATGACGACTTTGAGTCGCTCTGCTATCTACAGGGGCATAAGAGAATGTCGGTTCCCAAAGCAAGTACGATTGAGCCGTCGCTCAGTTGCTTGGGTTGAAAGTGACATTCAGAACTGGATAAAAGCACAAGTCGCGGAAAGGCAGAGCATATAGATTTGAGAGGGGCAGGTTAAGGCCCTCTTTTTTTGTTTCGAGGATATAGGATGTCACGGAGTTTTAGGTTTGTAGAATACTTTAGTTTGTAACTTGAAACTTTGCAGGTGTGGACAAAAAGTAATCATTCGAGATAGAGAGCTAAGATTTCTTTTCTATCAATGAGTTAGCTTTTTGGGCTAGTGTAGGTAAAAGTATGGCTTTTAAATTTTAATTGATTTAAGTTGTTGTTTTTAATGTGATTACATACTAATGCATCAGGAGTATGTTTTTGATCGGCTTTCACAGTTAACTTCTTTCGTTTATTTCTATTGCGGCTTAGGATACGTGAAAGCGTTTCGTGCGAAAAGCGGCTGATGCGAAAAGATGCGAATCCAAATGATATGACAGTAAATAAAGGGAAGCTGATGATGCAGATGACTCAAGACCTTAGTGAACAGCTTGGACATTTACTCGCTAAACACAAACAAGTATTAGTGACCGCTGAATCTTGTACTGGCGGCGGTGTAGCAACGGCTGTCACTGATGTGGCGGGTAGCTCTGGATGGTTTGATCGTGCTTTTGTCACTTACAGTAACGAAGCTAAGCAAGAGATGATTGGTGTTCAGCTTGAAACCTTGGTTGAATTCGGCGCGGTGAGTGAACCTGTGGTGATAGAAATGGCCAAGGGAGCGCTACAACATTCAAATGGCACTATTTCTGTGTCGATCAGCGGTATTGCTGGCCCAGGCGGCGGCACAGAAGAGAAGCCTGTTGGTACCGTCTGTTTTGCTTGGAAGGCATTAAACGGCTGGGATAAAGTGGAAACGAATGTATTTACAGGTGATAGATCACAAGTACGCCAACAAGCCACGCACCATGCCCTGCAAGTTATTTATGATTACCTATCAATGGAAGGTAAGTAACATTTGTACAAATTATTTTCATACAGGTATAGACACTGTATGAATCAACAGTATAATAAAAGCCAATTAGTCACCCCTATGTGGGTTAGAAATAGATTCTAGATCGCTTGTTGAGACAACCGATTATGTGGAGATAGAAATGGACGAGAATAAACAAAAAGCGTTAGCCGCAGCCCTTGGTCAGATTGAAAAGCAATTTGGTAAAGGTTCTATCATGCGTCTTGGTGATAACCGCACAATGGACGTAGAAACTATTTCTACTGGTTCTCTATCTCTAGATATCGCACTAGGTGCTGGTGGCCTGCCGATGGGACGTATCGTAGAAGTTTACGGTCCAGAATCATCAGGTAAAACAACGTTAACGCTTGAGCTTATTGCTGCAGCACAAAAGGTGGGCAAGACGTGTGCTTTCGTTGATGCGGAACACGCACTAGACCCTATCTACGCTCAAAAGCTTGGTGTTGATATCGATGCGCTTCTTGTTTCTCAACCAGATACAGGTGAGCAAGCGCTAGAAATCTGTGATGCACTGGCTCGTTCTGGTGCAATCGATGTACTTGTTATTGACTCAGTAGCAGCACTAACACCAAAAGCTGAAATCGAAGGCGAAATGGGCGATAGCCACATGGGTCTTCAGGCTCGTATGCTTTCTCAAGCGATGCGTAAGCTAACTGGTAACCTTAAGCAGTCTAACTGTATGGCTATCTTCATCAACCAAATCCGTATGAAGATTGGTGTGATGTTTGGTAACCCAGAAACAACAACGGGTGGTAACGCTCTTAAGTTCTACGCATCTGTTCGTCTTGATATCCGCCGTACTGGTGCGATCAAAGATGGTGATGAGGTTGTTGGTAACGAAACGCGTATCAAGGTTGTTAAGAACAAGATTGCTGCACCGTTTAAACAAGCTGAAACTCAAATCCTATACGGCAAAGGCTTCAACCGTGAAGGTGAGCTTATCGATTTAGGCGTTAAGAACAAGCTGGTAGAAAAAGCCGGCGCTTGGTACAGCTACAAGGGCGACAAGATCGGCCAAGGTAAAGCTAACGCTGGTAAATACCTACGTGAAAACCCTGAGGTTGCTCTAGAGATTGATACTAAACTTCGTGAGTTGCTACTGACTCCTGCTGTTCTTGAAGAGAAAGACGTAGAGAAAGAAGAAGAGAACGAAGAGCTATAAGCTAACGTCTTATAGAGTGGGTGTTTAAAAGAAGCATCTACTTGGAAAGAATTTAAAGCCTCGCATATTTTTTGCGGGGCTTTTTCATTTGTTCAGTTCCGTCGTGCATGTCTTTGGTTAGCTCTCTTTCGTTGACTGAGTTTCTTAGTTGCTAGGCCGCCAATTTAGTTCTGCTTTTCCACGGCTAGATATAGTGGAATATTCTTCATTTTATCGAATTCCCACTAAAATCCTGCCCAAGGGTGTCTTTTCTACAAGAAAACTAGTCGAAGCCTTAACCATGATCTACAATACGGCAAAATTCTAACTCGACTATTTTCAGGAAGAGCTGCATGTACATGAGCACTGATGAGGTTCGCAACGCGTTCCTTAAGTTCTTTGAGAGCAAAGAACACCAAATCGTAGACAGTTCATCGTTAGTTCCACATAACGATCCAACCCTGCTATTTACTAACGCAGGTATGAACCAATTCAAAGATTGCTTCCTAGGCGCCGAAAAGCGTGCCTACACACGAGCAACTACGGCTCAGCGTTGTGTACGTGCGGGTGGCAAACACAACGACCTTGAAAACGTAGGTTTCACGGCTCGTCACCACACATTCTTCGAAATGCTAGGTAACTTCAGCTTTGGTGATTACTTCAAAGAAGAAGCGATTGCGTTTGCTTGGGAATTCTTGACTGAAACTCTTCAACTGCCAAAAGATCGTCTACTGGTAACGGTATACGAGACGGATGATGAAGCATTCGATATCTGGAACAAGAAAGTAGGTGTACCTGCTGACCGTATCGTTCGCATCGGCGACAAAGAAGGCGGTAAACAGTTCGAGTCTGATAACTTCTGGACAATGGGTGACACAGGTCCTTGTGGTCCATGTACTGAAATTTTCTACGATCACGGTGAGCACATCTGGGGCGGCCGCCCTGGTACACCTGAAGAAGATGGTGACCGTTTCATCGAGATCTGGAACAACGTATTCATGCAGTTCAACCGTCACGCTGACGGCACAATGGAACCGCTACCTAAGCCTGCTGTAGATACAGGTATGGGTATTGAGCGTATCTCTGCAATCATGCAGGGCGTTCACTCTAACTACGAAATTGATGTATTCCAAAAGCTAATCAAAGCGACAGCTGAAGTTGTGGGTCATGACGACCTATCTAACCAATCGTTACGCGTTATTGCTGACCACATCCGTTCTTGTTCATTCCTAATCGCTGACGGTGTTATGCCTTCAAACGAAGGTCGTGGCTACGTTCTACGTCGTATTATTCGTCGTGCAGTTCGTCACGGTAACAAGCTTGGTGCACAAGGCGTGTTCTTCCACAAACTTGTGGGTGTACTGGCTGAAGTGATGGGCTCTGCGGCAGATGAACTTAAGAAACAGCAAGAGCTTGTTGAAAAAGTACTTCGCATTGAAGAAGAGAACTTCGGTCGTACCCTAGAGCGCGGCATGGTTATTCTTAATGACGCACTAGACGCACTTGAAGGCAAAGAGCTTGACGGCGAAACAGTTTTCAAACTTTACGATACATACGGCTTCCCAGCTGACCTTACTAACGATGTAGCTCGCGAACGCGACTTTACTATCGATGAAGAAGGCTTTGAGAAGGCGATGGAAGCACAGCGTCAGCGTGCACGTGAAGCTGGCCAATTCGGCACTGATTACAACGCGACGATCAAAGTAGACACCAACACTGAGTTCTGTGGCTACACTGGTACTGAAGGCGCTGGTGAAATTTCTGCGCTATTCGTTGACGGCGAAGAAGTATCTTCACTATCAGCGGGCGACAAAGCAATCATCATCCTTGAAGAGACACCATTCTACGCTGAGTCAGGCGGCCAATGTGGTGATGCTGGTACACTAAAAACAGCTTCAGGTCTTTTCAAAGTGCAAGATACTCAGAAACTAGGTAACGCATTTGCGCACCACGGTGAGCTAGTTGAAGGTGTATTTGCTAAAGGCGATAAAGTAGAAGCAACGGTTGACGCTGAGCGTCGTGCTGCTATCTCACTAAACCACTCTGCAACTCACTTACTTCATTCTGCACTGCGTGAAGTCCTAGGTGAGCATGTTGCTCAGAAAGGTTCTTTAGTTAAGCCAGACAACCTACGCTTTGATTTCTCTAACCTTGAAGCGGTAACACCGGCACAGATTAAAGAAGTAGAGCGCTTGGTGAATGCACAAGTTCGTAAGAACCACGTGATTGAAACCAACATCATGGACATCGAGTCAGCGAAAGAAAAAGGTGCAATGGCACTGTTTGGCGAGAAGTACGATGATGAAGTTCGCGTTCTGTCTATGGGCGATTTCTCTACTGAGCTTTGTGGTGGTATCCACGCAAGCAACACGGGTGATATCGGCCTGTTCAAGATCATTTCTGAAGGTGGTATCGCTGCCGGTATTCGTCGTATTGAAGCGGTAACGGGTGAAGCTGCTCTAGATGCAGTAGAAGCTCAGGCTAATGCTTACGAAGAGAAACTGGCTGAATCAGCTAAGAAAGCGAAATCTCTAGAGAAAGAAATCCAACTGCTTAAAGAAAAGATGGCTGCTGCAGAAAGCGCAAACATCATGGGTAAAGTCGAAGAGATCTCTGGTACTAAAGTTTTGGTTGCTGCAATTGAAGGCGCAGACAACAAGAACTTACGTACTATGGTTGATAACGCTAAAAACCAAGTAGGTAGCGGCATCATCCTGATCGCGAACGTAGCAGACGGTAAAGTTGGCTTGATTGCTGGCGTAACCAAAGATCTTATCGGCAAAGTTAAAGCGGGTGACCTAGTTAAGATGGTTGCTGAGCAAGTTGGCGGTAAAGGCGGCGGTCGTCCAGATATGGCTCAAGCAGGCGGTACTGACGTTGAAGCACTACCAGAAGCGCTTAAATCTGTTCGTACTTGGCTAGAAGAGCGTCTTTAAGCTTAAGTAATTGATATAAAGATGCCCAATCAGTTGATTGGGCATCTTTTATTTTGCCTATTGGAAGCGTGCTTAAACAAGGTTTGATTGAGATTAACCAAGAAGTCTAATGGTGACGTTAGACTTCTTGGTTAATTTTTTATTGCTTCGCCCTGACGCGGAGTATGTGTTTTTTTGTCATATATAGACATTGGTCTTGGGAAGGTGAGGACGGGTGAAAATGCCTCTTATCGTGCAGAAATTTGGTGGAACGTCGGTGGGTTCAATTGAACGAATTCACCATGTAGCAGAAAAAATCATTGAAGCGAAAAATGAAGGGAACCAGATCGTGGTTGTCGTTTCTGCTATGTCAGGTGAAACAAATCGGTTAGTTAACTTAGCCACACAAATTGATAGCGTACCAAACGCTAGAGAACTGGATGTGTTGTTAACGGCTGGCGAGCAAGTATCCATGGCTTTGTTAGCAATGACGTTACACAAGTTAGGTTATGAAGCGACATCGATGACTGGCTATCAAGCCAAGATACACACTGATTCTAATCATAATAATGCAGCGATTGAGCGTATTGATACTGCTCCTATTCAAGCTCTGTTAGATGACAACCAGATTGTCATTGTTGCAGGCTTCCAAGGATTCAATGCGAAAGGCGATATCACAACATTAGGCCGCGGTGGTTCTGATACTACAGCGGTAGCTCTTGCTGGCGCATTGGGGGCGAAAGAGTGCCAGATTTATACTGATGTAGATGGTGTTTACTCTTGTGATCCTAGAGTCGTAAAGCAATCTAAAAAATTGGATACTTTAGACTTCCCTTCTATGGAAGAGATGGCTCGCCGAGGCGCTAAGGTTTTGCACCTTCCGTGTGTTCAGTATGCGTGGCAGCACAACGTGCCATTGCGGGTGCTTTCAAGCTTTGAACAAGGCGAGGGTACATTGATCGCAGGTAATCAGTGTTTGAATGATATTGCTGGTATCGCTATCCAAAGAGATATGGTGCGTATTGAGTGTTTGAATGAAGACTTACCGTCTTTCATTTCACAATGCCAGTTGTTGGGGATCGAAGTCTGTAGTGTGATCGAGGAAACAGAACGGGCAGCACTCATTATTAAACAAGACATAAGTGCCAAATTAAAACTAGTTTTTGACGAGAAAATCCGTAATAGTGAACAGGTTAGTTTGTTAACTGTGGTAGGAAGCCGAACACAAGAAATTGTGGTCAGTTCACATGGATTGTTGTCTGAAGGCGAAATTGATGTACAGCATCACTTATTGCAGCAGCAGTCTTTAACTTTGGTGATATCACCAACGCAAGTCGATATGGCTGCTAACATATTACACAATGCATACATCGTAGCGCGTGAAACACAGGGTTATCCTAAAAAAGAAGTGCATTTTGGTTAAATAAACTCAATCGATAGTTTACGAAAATATAACTTTTGTTGGATAATGCTCTCGTAGCTAGATAAATTTAGAGATTACTCAAGGAGCAAAGAATGCTAATTTTGACTCGCCGCGTTGGCGAAACACTGATGATTGGTGATGAAGTAACAGTTACTGTACTAGGCGTTAAAGGTAACCAAGTACGTATCGGTGTTAACGCACCTAAAGAAGTATCTGTTCACCGTGAAGAGATCTACATGCGCATTCAAGCTGAAAAAGGTAATGGTAACGTTGCATCTGGCAACTACTAATACTTTTGCGTAGAGAAGAGGCTAGCATTGTTGCTAGCCTTTTTTGATCATGGAGAGTAGAACCCCTCATTTGGATATAGATAGGGTGGATGACGGATTAGCCTCAACGTGGTGAAATGATTGCTTTGTGATGCTGTGAGATACAGACAAGGTTGAACAGGACGGTTGCTCTGTATTTTGTTTGGCAAAACTCAAGATTTATTAGCTTCCCCTATGGCGCAAATTCGCATCCCGTAGTATTGTGCCATCAGCGGTAGCACTTGCTGCTGGAAAAATTAGATAATTGTTTTCGGCTGTTTATTATTGCCAATCTTTCACCTTAATTTTTAAGGGAAAAAGCGCGATTTGAATGTTATAAGTTCAATTTGCAAGCGCTTTGATTAAATAGCAAACGGTTGAGTGTTTTTGTCCAATTTTTTTCAATAAAGTGTTTGACATATTTTCGGTAAAACGTAATATGTGCCTCCGCAAGACGGTGAGGTGGCCGAGAGGCCGAAGGCGCTCCCCTGCTAAGGGAGTATGTGGTTTGTAGCTGCATCGAGGGTTCGAATCCCTCCCTCACCGCCATTTCTTGCGAGTCTAAAGTTAGCAACTTAGACAATGTAAATGTGCGTCCTTAGCTCAGCTGGATAGAGTACCTGGCTACGAACCAGGCGGTCGGAGGTTCGAATCCTCCAGGACGCGCCATTCTCTCTTCTCTTACTTGTAAGTGATGTGAGAATAATGAATTAGGTGAGGTGGCCGAGTGGCCGAAGGCGCTCCCCTGCTAAGGGAGTATGTGGTTTGTAGCTGCATCGAGGGTTCGAATCCCTCCCTCACCGCCATTCATTACAGGCCGATGGCCTTTTTTTTTCTTCGTAGCAAGAAGAATGTGATATATTTCACAACTTCATTCTTAGTGAATGAACACCGTGCGTCCTTAGCTCAGCTGGATAGAGTACCTGGCTACGAACCAGGCGGTCGGAGGTTCGAATCCTCCAGGACGCGCCACTATTTAAGGGTCTATTGATCCTCGTATTGACTAAGTTGATACTAAAACCCGTGCGCTCTTAGCTCAGCTGGATAGAGTACCTGGCTACGAACCAGGCGGTCGGAGGTTCGAATCCTCCAGAGCGCGCCACTATTTAGGGTTTAGTTCTGATAAGAATGTGAATCCTGATATTGATAAATCGTTCGTCGAGAATTAATATCAAAACCGTGCGTCCTTAGCTCAGCTGGATAGAGTACCTGGCTACGAACCAGGCGGTCGGAGGTTCGAATCCTCCAGGACGCGCCACTATTTAAGGGTTTATTTCTTATAAGAATGAAAATCCTTGTATTGACTAAGTTGATACTAAAACCCGTGCGCTCTTAGCTCAGCTGGATAGAGTACCTGGCTACGAACCAGGCGGTCGGAGGTTCGAATCCTCCAGAGCGCGCCACTATTTAGGGTTTCCTTCGTGAACTCCTGATATTGCGAATACCAATATCGAAAACTGCGCGTCCTTAGCTCAGCTGGATAGAGTACCTGGCTACGAACCAGGCGGTCGGAGGTTCGAATCCTCCAGGACGCGCCACTATTTAGGGTTTCTTTGTGAACTCCTGATATTGGGAATACTGATATCGAAAACCGTGCGTCCTTAGCTCAGCTGGATAGAGTACCTGGCTACGAACCAGGCGGTCGGAGGTTCGAATCCTCCAGGACGCGCCACTATTTAGGGATTTTTTCTTATGAGAATGAAATCCTTATATTGATACGTTGTTAGTAACAATGAATTGATATTAAAACCGTGCGCTCTTAGCTCAGCTGGATAGAGTACCTGGCTACGAACCAGGCGGTCGGAGGTTCGAATCCTCCAGAGCGCGCCACATTATTAAAAAAAGCCTCGTTTATACGAGGCTTTTTTTATGTCTGCTACATAAATGTTGATTAAATGTTAAATTTACTTAACATTTAACTTGTTGTATTTTAAGTACTTCTTGAATGCTTCTTTGTTATTCCACCTTTCTCATATCATTTATCAGAAAAGCCCCGTTTAAGTCACAGTTTAAATATCTAAAAATGACTCATTTGACAGATTTATGTGATCTGATAGGCGAATAATTAACCTTATGTGTGCGTTATCCGTAACAGAACCTTAAACAAAATTGACAAAGTTTTACCAATCGAGATAATCCATGGGTCGGGATCACTATTCGCTGAAATCCTGTACATATGTCAGGATGACGAAGAAAGGAAGCAACATGACTAATATTGGAAGCCTGCTAGGAGATGCGGCGACTCTAATGATAACGGGGATGTCCGTTGTCTTTATTTTCCTAACTATTCTAGTTTACCTCGTTCGGTTGATGTCAAAACTGGTACCAGAAGAAGTACCTGAGCCGATCGCAGCACCTAAAAAAATTCAAAAATCACAATCAAACCCTTCAGCTGTTAGTCCACAGGTAGTGGCAGCAATTTCGGCCGCGGTTCATCAATACCGTGCGTCTACTGCTAAGTAGCATTTAAAGGATTAAAAAGGAGTTTATGAGCATGTCTAAACCACTAGCTATCACAGATGTGGTACTTCGTGACGCGCACCAGTCACTATTTGCTACTCGTATGCGTATCGAAGATATGCTGCCAATTGCGGCAGAACTGGATAAAGTCGGTTACTGGTCTCTAGAGACTTGGGGCGGCGCGACGTTTGATTCGTGTATCCGTTTTCTTGGAGAAGATCCATGGGAGCGTTTGCGTGAACTGAAAAAAGCGATGCCAAATACACCAATGCAGATGCTACTGCGTGGTCAAAACCTGTTGGGTTACCGTCACTACGCGGATGATGTAGTAGAAAAATTTGTTGAACGTGCCCATAAGAATGGCATGGACGTATTCCGTATTTTTGATGCGATGAATGACGTACGTAACTTTGAAAAAGCGGTGAAAGCAACGATTGACGTTGGCGGCCACGCTCAAGGTACCTTGTCTTACACAACCAGTCCGGTTCACAACTCTGATACTTGGGTTGATCTGGCTAAGCGTCTAGAAGACCTAGGTTGTCATTCACTATGTATCAAAGATATGTCAGGTCTATTAAAGCCCTATGAAGCCGAAGAGTTAATTACACGCATCAAAGCATCGTGTGATGTACCTCTAGCGCTACATAGCCACGCGACAACCGGTCTATCGACAGCAACAGCGGTTAAAGCCGTTGAGGCGGGTATTGATATTCTAGATACCGCCATCTCTTCAATGAGCTGTACTTACGGCCACACGCCAACTGAAACAGTTGTGGCGATGTTAGAAGGTACAGAGCGTGATACTAACCTTAAGCTGGATCAGATAGAGCCAATCGCTTCTTACTTCCGTGATGTTCGTAAAAAGTATGCGAAATGGGAAGGTCAACTAAAAGGCGTTGATTCTCGTATCTTGATTGCTCAGGTTCCCGGCGGCATGTTGACTAACATGGAAGGCCAGCTGAAAGAACAAGGCGCAGCCGATCGTATGGACGAGGTGCTTGAAGAGATCCCACGCGTACGTAAAGAGCTTGGTTACATTCCTTTGGTAACACCAACTTCTCAAATTGTCGGTACTCAAGCGGTTATTAACGTACTAACGGGTGAGCGTTATAAGAGCATCACCAAAGAGACTGCTGGTCTGCTGAAAGGCGAATACGGCCAAGCACCTGCGGAAGTAGATGCTGAACTGCAAGCAAAAGTTCTGGATGGTGCAGAGCCAATCACTTGTCGCCCTGCTGACTTGCTTAAGTCAGAAATGGATACGCTGACTACGGATCTTTTAGAGAAAGCGAAATCAGAAGGGATTTCTCTAGCTGAAGATACAGTAGACGATGTCCTGACTTACGCACTCTTCCCACAAGTGGGTCTTAAGTTCCTTAAGAACCGTCGTAACCCTGAAGCATTTGAACCAGCACCAACGGCAGAAGTTGCGACTCCAGTTGCTGCAGCTCCGGCGCCTGTTTCTGGTGGCATCGAAAGCTACAGCGTGAAGGTTGATGGTCAAGTATATGATGTCGAGGTTGGCCCACAAGGTGAACTAACATCTGTTGCGCCATCTGCAAAACCTGCTCAATCGGCTCAGGCTGCACCTGTAGCAGCTTCTGACGCTGAAGCGGTGCCTGCTCCATTGGCGGGTAACATCTTTAAAGTTAACGTTCAGGCGGGTGCTGAGGTTGCTGAAGGCGACGTTCTGCTTATCTTAGAAGCGATGAAGATGGAAACGGAAGTTCGTGCTGCTCGCGGTGGTATCGTTCAAGAACTGAATGTTAAAGAAGGCGATGCAGTTACTGTAGGCGCTCCACTACTAAGCTTGGCGTAAGGGAGTACCATGGAAGGATTGATGACCTTATGGTCTGAAACAGGGATTGCGAACTTTGAGTTCGGCCAGATCTGTATGATGTTGGTTGGTTGCTTATTGTTGTTTTTGGCAATTCGTAAAGGATTTGAACCGTTACTTTTACTACCTATTGGTTTTGGTGCTGTATTAGCAAACATTCCAAATGCTGGGTTTACTGATCCAGGTGGTTTGCTTTACTACGTTTACTACATTGGTATTGAAACGGGTATTTTCCCACTGCTGATCTTTATGGGTGTTGGTGCGATGACGGACTTCGGTGCGTTGATTGCGAACCCTAAAACGTTGTGGCTAGGGGCTGCGGCTCAGTTTGGTATCTTCGCGACACTATTTGGCGCGATCTTACTGAACTATGTTCCAGGAATGGAATTCTCGATGGCCGACGCTTCTTCCATTGCGATCATTGGTGGTGCCGATGGCCCAACAGCGATCTTCTTGGCGAGTAAATTGTCTCCTGATTTATTAGGTGCGATTGCAGTAGCGGCGTATAGCTACATGGCATTAGTTCCTATTATTCAGCCGCCAATCATGAAAGCGTTAACGTCTCCTGAAGAGCGCAAGATTAAGATGGCTCAACTTCGTCATGTTAGCAAAGCAGAGAAGATCCTCTTCCCGCTTGCTGTACTACTGATGACGATTTTGTTCCTACCTTCAGCAACACCTCTAGTGGGTATGTTCTGTCTGGGTAACTTGATGCGTGAAGCGGGTGTGGTTGATCGCCTATCGAAAACTGCGCAAAACGAACTGATTAACGTTGTGACTATTTTCCTTGGTCTCGGTGTTGGTTCTAAGCTTCAAGCAGATACCTTCTTGAACTTAGAGACTTTGGGTATTCTTGGCTTAGGTGCGGTCGCGTTCAGTATTGGTACAGCAGGTGGTGTATTGATGGCGAAGGTTCTAAACCGCTTCTCGAAAGAGGACATCAACCCATTGATTGGTGCTGCTGGCGTATCAGCGGTTCCAATGGCAGCACGTGTTGTGAATAAGGTAGGTCTTGAGGCAAACCCTCAGAACTTCTTGTTGATGCATGCGATGGGCCCGAACGTAGCAGGTGTACTTGGTAGTGCAGTCGCGGCGGGCATTCTATTAGCGCTAGTCGGTTAATGGATTACTTAGGTCATGTATCGTTACGTTAATTGGTCGTCAATTTACGAATGAGCGGTTAACTTAGCCTTATTAAATGGTTTATAGTCAAAGGGATGCTTTCGCATCCCTTTCTTTTTTATTAATTAGGGTGCTTGCTCATTAGGGCTTTTATCAATCAAGGAAATGTGGAAATGGAAAATAAACAGATTGCGATTACTCAATTCGGCGGCGTCGAAAACCTTAGTATTCAAACCAGTGCGATTCCAGAGCCTAAGGCCGGAGAAGTGGTGGTTAAAGTTTCCTTTTCGGGCATTAATCCGATTGATGTGAAAACCCGTGCTGGCCTTGGTTGGGCAGCAGCGCAAAACAAAAACAATCTACCTTGGGTGCCGGGATACGATATTTCGGGGAAAATTGTAACGCTAGGCGATCAGGCTGAACGTTTTACTGTTGGTGATAATGTGGCGGGCTTTATTGGCTTTCCACTGCAAGGTGGCGGTTATAGCCAATATGTATGTGTTCCAGAAGCTGCACTCAGCATGGTTCCTGATTCTGTCACCCTAGAAGCGGCAGCGGCATTACCACTTGCTAGCCAAACAGCAGCCCAAGCACTCAATAAAGCCGAAGTGAAAGAAGGCGATCGCGTGCTTATCTTAGCGGGTGCAGGCGGCGTTGGTCATCTTGCGGTTCAAATCGCAGTGGCAGCAAAAGCAGAGGTTTACACGACCTGCAGCGAAGCCAATCTCGACTATCTTGCAACGCTAGGCGCTCACGCTATCAACTATAAGTTTGCCCCAGCTTCAGAACGAGTTTCTGATGTTGATGTGTTGATTGATTTGGTCGGTGGCGATACCGCGCTTGATGCGTTGAAGTGCCTGAAAGATGGTGCGAGAGTCGTGACAGTACCAACTTTGTCTGCTGAGTTGATTTGTGAGAAGGCCACGCTCCTAGGTTTTTCTGCATCAGGCATGTTGGTTGAACCGAACCCTGAGCAAATGGACACCATGCTTTATATGGTGAGTGTTGGATTGCTTAAAACAGAAATTCAAGGTATCTACCAACTAGACGAAGCACAGTCGGCGCATCTGCAGGTTGAAACCGGACACACTAGAGGCAAGGTACTACTTAAGATGCAAGAAGGTTGATATGCAGTGTTAGAGTTCTTTAATTCCCTTTTTGAAAACATAGCGCTGTGGTTCTCTGACTCGGCGCTGTGGGTACTCTTTATCAGTGGCTTCTTGAGCGCCACATTATTGCCCGGCGGCTCAGAAGCCAGCCTTGTTGCCGCATTGAGCCTAGATCAGTTTTCAACATCATCGATTATTCTGGTGGCGACACTTGGTAATACTTTAGGAGGCCTGACTAACTATTGGATTGGATTATGGTTGCCTAATCGAACTCAATCTGAAAAGCATGGTCATAAGGCTATGGCTTGGCTGAGTCGTTATGGCTACTGGACACTGTTATTCAGTTGGTTACCGATTATTGGTGACCCTTTGTGTCTAGCTGCGGGTTGGCTAAGAATGAAATTCATCCCTAGCGTTATTTTGATAGCGATTGGCAAAGCCGCTCGTTATAGCTTACTTGCTGCTATTTACTTCGGTTTTTTCTAAGGAGAACCAATGAAAAAGGTTTTACTTGGTACATTTTCTCTTATCGCCATTGCAGGCTGTTCTTACAATGTACCTAGCTCAACGCCCTTCTTTTCCTCATTACCTGAAGGCGTCACTCTGTTAGAGGAGGTTAAGCCTTCTAAAGATAAAGTGGTGATTCCTTACACCAAATATCAGCTTGAAAACGGCCTGACAGTTATTCTTTCCCCTGATGATTCCGATCCATTGGTGCATGTTGATGTGACCTATCACGTAGGTTCAGCACGTGAAGAGATTGGTAAGTCGGGTTTTGCGCACTTCTTCGAGCATATGATGTTCCAGGGATCTGAGAACGTTGGTGACCAGCAGCACTTTAAGATCATCACTGAAGCGGGTGGTTCGTTAAATGGCACGACTAACCGTGACCGTACCAACTACTTTGAGACAGTTCCATCTAACCAACTAGAGAAAATGTTGTGGTTAGAATCAGACCGAATGGGTTTCTTATTGGATGCGGTTTCTCAGAAGAAATTCGAAGTACAAAGAGGCACGGTCAAAAACGAACGTGCTCAAAGTTATGAAAACCGTCCTTATGGTTTGATGTGGGAACGCATGGGGGAAGCGCTTTATCCTGAAGGTCACCCTTATTCATGGCAACCAATTGGTTATGTGGAAGATCTCGACCGAGTTGATGTGAATGACCTCAAGGCCTTCTTCCTACGCTGGTATGGCCCAAATAATGCCGTGCTAACGATTGGTGGTGATATCGACGTTGATGACACGCTAGAGTGGGTGAACAAGTACTTTGGCCCTATTCCTCAAGGCCCAGAAGTTAAGGCGGCAGAGAAACAACCTGCTGTGCTAACTGAAGATAAGTACATCACCCTAGAAGATAATATCCGTCAGCCGATGGTGCTTGTTGGTTGGCCTACAACGTATCGCGGTGAAGAGACGCAAGCGTCACTGAATGCATTGTCTAACGTGTTAGGTTCCGGTACCAACAGCTACCTATACCAAAACCTCGTAAAAACACAAAAAGCAGTAAGTGCAGGATCTTTCCATGATTGTGCTGAACTTGCTTGTACCATGTATGTGTATGCGATGGGTAACTCCGGTGAAAAAGGCGATCTGACGGTTCTTAATGAAGAGCTGATGGATACTCTAGAGCAATTCTCGAAAGAGGGTGTTGAACAAGAGCGTTTAGACCAGATCACCGGTATGGCAGAAGCGGACGCGGTTTTCGCTCTGCAAAGTGTTAAAGGCAAGGTTTCACAACTTGCATCTAACCAAACCTTCTACGGTCAGCCAGATCGCATTGAATCCCAGCTGGATCAAATCCGTGCCGTCACGCCTGAAAGTGTGAGCAAGGCCTACCAAGATTTCCTCGAAGGTAAGCACAAGGTGACTTTGAGTGTGGTTCCGAAAAAGCAGCTTGATTTAGCCGTTCGAGAAGCAACATTTACCACGCCACCACGTACTTTGCCTGAATACAGTAAAGTAACGGAAGACCAGCTGGATTATAGAAAGGCACCGAATACCTTTGATCGCAGCGTGATGCCAGAAGTGAACTTTGGTGTTGAGGCGACCATGCCTGATTTGTACCGCATGCACTTTGCAAACGGTACTGATTTGATTGGTACGGTGACCAGTGAAACACCGACAGTACAGCTACAGATTCAACTTCCAGCCGGTGAGCGTTATGTTCGCAAAGGGCAAGAGGGCCTGGCGAACCTAACTGCTTCTATGATGGAAGAGGGGTCGACTAAACGAACTGTTGAAGAGTTACAGGCGACTTTGGATAAGCTTGGCAGTAGCGTCAGTATTAGTGCGGGCAGTTACACCACTGACATTTCAGTCTCTACGCTAGAGAAAAACCTGCCTCAAACCTTAGCTATTGTGCAAGAGGTTCTATTCGAGCCTAAGTTTGATGAGCAAGATTTCGAGCGTGTTAAGAAGCAGATGTTAGAAGGCGTCGTGTATAAGCATCAGCAGCCAAGCTGGATGGCGTCTCAAGCAACCCGTGAAGTGCTGTTTGGTGATAGTATTTTTGCTCGTGCAAGTGATGGTACTAAGGACTCTCTAGAATCGTTAACTCTGGACGATGTAAAACTGTTTTACAGTCAGCACTATACTCCTGAAGGAGCTAATATTGTTATCGTAGGGGACATCTCGAAGAAAGAGATAGAGAAGCAGCTACAATTCTTTGAGCAATGGCAAGGCGATGCGGCACCACTAACGCGTCCGCAGATCGTCAAAGAGCTTTCTGGTCAGCACCTGTACTTGGTCGACAAACCGGGTGCGCCGCAAAGCATTGTTCGCCTGGTTCGTAAAGGCCTGCCGTTTGACGCTACTGGTGAGTTGTACTTGAGCCAGTTAGCTAACTTTAACTTAGCGGGTAACTTTAATAGCCGTATTAACCAGAACTTGCGTGAAGACAAAGCCTACACTTACGGTGCAAGCGGTTACTTCGCAAGTACTCGAGAAACAGGCGCGGTGGTATTTAGCGCGCAAGTAAGAGCTAACGCGACAGTGCCATCGATTCAAGAGTTTATTAATGAACTGAATGAGTTTAGCCAAAGTGGATTAACTGACGAAGAGGTGAAATTTATGCGCCTTGCCGTCGGTCAACAAGATGCACTCAAATACGAAACACCAAGTCAGAAAGCTGGCTTGTTGAGTAATATTGTTGCATTGAGCCTTGATGAAGATTACCTACAACAGCGTAATCAGATAGTTGAGACGGTCTCAAAAGAGACATTGAATGAACTATCGAAGAAATGGTTCGACCCGAATGATTATCAAATAATTGTGGTTGGCGATGCGGCTTCGCTTCGCCCTCAATTAGAAAAGTTAGATATTCCAATAGAAGAGCTTGAAATCATTCGTTAGAGTACACATTAAAGGGGGAGGGAAGAGACTCTACTTTTCTCCTCTAACCTAATTTATGATAGTTCTAATCAGAACGATATAAGATAAGTGAACTAAATTTTGACTGATTTTGCTGCGCGACTAAAGCAAGTTGCAACCAACCCTAAGACCTTCTCACAATTTGGTCGTGGTGTTGAAAGGGAAACATTACGCTACACGGAAGATGGGCACCTTGCTACTGGGCCGCACCCTAAGGCTTTAGGATCTGCGTTGATGAACGAGTGGGTAACGACTGATTTTTCTGAGTCGCTACTGGAATTTATCACACCTGTTTCAAATGACGTTCCTACTCTTTTGAATCAGTTGTCTGATATTCATCACTTCACACAAACTAAATTAGACGGTGAAAAGCTGTGGCCGCTCTCTATGCCTTGTTATGTCGGCAGTGAAGACTACATTCAGCTTGCGCAATACGGCACGTCTAACAACGGTAAAATGAAAACGTTATATCGTGAGGGCCTAAAACGCCGTTACGGTAGCTTGATGCAGATTATCTCTGGTGTTCACTTTAACTTTTCTTTCCCAGAAAGCTTCTGGGATAGCCTGTTTGGTGAGCAAACAGAACAAGAGCGTAGTGACGCAAAATCAGATGCTTACTTTGGTTTGATCCGTAACTATTACCGCTTTGGTTGGTTAATCCCATATTTCTTCGGTGCTTCACCAGCATTGTGTTCATCTTTCATAAAAGGAAGAGAAACGAATCTACCTTTTGAAAAGGTCGGTGAGACATTGTATCTACCAAAAGCAACGGCACTGCGTCTGAGCGATCTTGGCTACACTAACAGCGCGCAAAGCGTATTGAAGATTGGTTTCAACAGCTTAGATCAGTATCTTGAGGGTTTGAATCAAGCGATTCGCACACCATCAGAAGAATTCGCCGAAATTGGCGTTAAGGTTGAGGGCGAATACCGTCAGCTTAATAGTAACGTATTGCAAATTGAGAACGAGCTTTACGCACCTATCCGCCCTAAGCGTGTGGCGAAGAGTGGTGAGAAACCATCTGAAGCATTGGAACGTGGTGGTGTTGAATATATTGAGGTTCGTTCTTTAGACGTAAACCCATTTAGCTCAATTGGTATCAATGAGCAGCAGGTTCGCTTCTTAGACTTATTCCTAACGTGGAGTGTGTTAACGGACTCTGCTGAGATGGATAACTGTGAGCTTGAATGCTGGCGCGACAACTGGAACAAGGTGATCCTAGAAGGTCGTCAAGTTGGTCTAGAACTGCAAATTGGTTGTCACGGTGAGCGATTGTCTCTGCAAGATTGGGCGAAGCGCGTCTTTAAAGACCTACGCTCTATTGCTGAAATGATGGATGCTGAACAAGGCGGTAGATCTTACCAAGAAACCTGCGATACGCTTGAAGCTTGGATTGATAACCCAGAGTTAACCATTTCTGGCCAATTACTAGAAGAGACTAAGAAGTTAGGTGGCTTAGGTAAAGTTGGCTGTGCGCTAGGTAAAACGTACGCTCAACAGCACAAAGCACACCAATACAAAGTGTATTCAGCTGAGCTGATGGAAGCAGAAGTTCAACGCTCTGTGCTTGCTCAGCAACAAAGCGAAGAAGCGAGCACTCAAGATTTTGACAGCTTCTTGGCGGATTATTTTTCGTATTTAAAAGCATAGCGAGAAGTTGGTGGAAAGGAAGCAAGCCTTATTAGGTAAGCCTACTCGTGTGAGTAGTAAATGGTTACCTGTAGTCACTGTCGGTGTTGTCTCTAGCCTTTTGGTTGGTTGTGCAACACCACCGCCGAAACAACAAGACAACTTATGTAGCATCTTCAGAGAGCACCCATCGTGGTACGAAGATGCCTTAGATATGCAAGAAAAGTGGGGCACCCCCATCAACGTAGCGATGGCTTTTGTTAAACAAGAGAGTAGCTTTCGTCATGATGCGCGCCCACCAAAAGATTACATTCTTGGATTCATTCCTTGGGGCCGTGTAAGCAGCGCTTATGGCTATGCTCAAGCTCAGGACCCAGCTTGGGAAGATTTCCAAAAAGCGACCAATAACGGTGGTTCAAGAACCAACTTTGATGATGCGCTGATGTTTATAGGTTGGTACACCAGCGAAACGCGTCGTCAGCTGGGTATCTCACTATGGGACCCATATAACCAATACCTGGCTTATCATGAAGGCCGTGGTGGTTATAAGCGCAAGTCATACAACAGCAAACCATCGTTGATTAAAGTAGCGCGTAAAGTCGAACAACAAGCAAAAGATTATGGATGGCAGCTGAAACAGTGCCGCAAAGAACTAGAAGACAATCGAAGCTGGTTTTTCTAAAGCCAGCCGTCACGGAGAAGAGCAATGCCTTTATTAGATAGTTTCACTGTTGATCACACACGCATGAACGCACCTGCAGTTCGTGTAGCTAAAACAATGCAAACCCCAAAAGGGGATACCATCACAGTCTTTGACCTGCGTTTTACTGCGCCAAACAAAGATATCCTATCTGAGAAAGGTATCCATACTTTAGAGCATCTATATGCTGGCTTTATGCGTGCTCAACTGAACGGTTCTGATGTAGAAATCATCGATATTTCACCTATGGGCTGCCGTACTGGTTTCTACATGAGCCTGATTGGTACACCGACAGAGCAACAAGTGGCAGATGCTTGGTTGGCGGCGATGCAAGATGTACTGAAAGTTGAGAATCAGAATAAGATCCCTGAGTTGAATGAATACCAATGTGGCACTGCTGCAATGCACTCTTTGGATGAAGCGAAAGACATCGCCAACGCGATCATCGCAGCTGGTATCTCTGTAAACAAAAATGATGAACTGGCACTGCCTGAGTCGATGCTTCAAGAGCTTAAAATCGACTAGTCATTGATAACACCCTAGATAGGGTGAGTTAGATACTAAAAGGCCCGGTAATGAACCGGGCCTTTTGCTTTTTGTCGAGTAGTGATTACCCGTTAACTACCTGTGGAAACACTCGTACCAGCTTGATGCGGTTCTCTTCGAGTTCAACGATTTCCATTGGATGACTGGCAACTTGTACACTGAGGTGACTCTCTGGAATATCTTCAAGATGCTCCAGTATTAAACCATTAAGCGTTCTTGGGCCATCGGTAGGCAGTGCCCACTGCAGGCCTTTATTGATGTCTCGGATATTGGCGCTGCCTTCAATCAAGAAGCTGCCATCGCTTTGAGGCGTGATTTCTTCAGATAAGCTTGGTGCGATTGAGGTAGTAAACTCTCCGACAATCTCTTCTAGAATATCCTCAAGGGTTACCAAGCCGTTGATATCGCCATATTCATCAACAATCAAACCGATGCGCTGTTTATTGCGTTGAAATTTAAGCAGCTGAATATTGAGTGGTGTCGCTTCAGGAATAAAGTAGATCTCATCGGCTGCACGCAGCAGGGTCTCTTTATTGAATTCGTTCTTTTCAAGCATTAAGCGGTAAGCTTCACGCAGCCTAAGCATGCCAACCACTTCATCTATCTGATCGCGGTATAGAACCACACGTCCATGAGGAGAGTGAGTCAGTTGGCGAACGATAGATTTCCAGTCGTCATTGATGTCGATGCCGGTGATTTCATTACGAGGAACCATGATGTCGTTCACGGTGACGTGTTCCAAATCCAGAATAGAAACCAACATATCTTGGTGACGCTGAGGGATCAGGCTACCGGCTTCATTTACCACGGTCCTAAGCTCTTCTGAGCTTAAGTGGTCTGTAGCGTCATGGCTAGCTTTGACACCTAAGATACGAATGAAGCCATTGGTAATGAAGTTAACTAAGATCACCAATGGAGACAGCACCTTCATCAGTATCATCAAAAGGATACTACTTGCGTAAGAAACACGTTCAGGAAATAGAGAAGCGATGGTTTTTGGTGTTACTTCGGCGAATACGAGGATCACGAGAGTCAGAGCACCAGTCGCGATAGCCACACCGATGTCCCCGTAGATGCGCATGCCAAGAATAGTAGCGATCGCAGATGCAAGAATGTTGACGAGATTGTTGCCAATGAGAATGAGGCCAATCAATCTGTCTGGGCGGTTCAGAAGTTTTTCTACACGTTTGGCACCTTTATGACCCGTATTGGCCAAGTGCTTTAAACGGTAGCGGTTCAAGGACATCATGCCCGTTTCGGAACCAGAGAAATAACCAGAAATTACAATGAGACACGCGAGTAGCGCAAATAAGATACCCGTTGATATGTCGTCCAAAACTATTCTTTTCCTATTTGTGTATCTTGATTAATTTATGACCGAACATGGTCGAGATGTCAATTGAATGTATTGCACTCAATATTTTAAAGGCAAGGTATGTGAGACCTTGCCCTTATTTTTCAGACTAGTTCAGAATGATTTCCTGAACGAAGCGGCTACCGAAGTAGGCTAATGTGAGCATGCTGGCGCCCGCAAGTGCGAACCAAGTGACTTTTTGTCCACGCCAACCTTTCTGATAGTGACCCCATAGAAGGATGGAGTAGATAACCCAAGCGATAAAAGACAGCACAGCCTTGTGTGCTTTTCCTTGAGCAAACATATCTTGCACAAAGATAAGGCCAGTCAACAAGGTACCCGTTAATAAGCCATTACCAATTAAAATGATCTTGAAAAGCTGCCTTTCTACCATCATTAAAGGAGGTAGATTAGGGTTAATCACTAAGGCTTTTTTCTTTTTAAGTTTGTGATCTAGCCACGCAAGTTGTAGTGCGTATAGCGCACCGATAGTCAACGTCGCGTATGAGAATAGAGCCAAAGAGATGTGCACGAGCAGTTTTGGGTCATTCTCTAAATGTTTGATGAAAGTGCTTGGAAGAAAAGTGGCAGCCATCA
This sequence comes from Vibrio gigantis, assembly GCF_024347515.1. Lineage (NCBI taxonomy): Bacteria > Pseudomonadati > Pseudomonadota > Gammaproteobacteria > Vibrionales > Vibrionaceae > Vibrio > Vibrio gigantis. The sequence goes on along the minus strand of NZ_AP025492.1, from coordinate 3,002,133 downwards.
AGTTCAGAGCTGCGAAGCTATAAACGACGGGCAAGATGAACCACAGGCGGGTTTTGAGCATAGCACCGCTCATTACCACAGATATGATTAAGCTGATTAATGAAGCAACGTTCAAGATGCTGAGGTTTTGGCCGCTGGCATTAAAAATCAAGTCGCCGAGCAACCAAGCATGGAAAGCTAGAGCAAGTAATGCGCTGATAAACACCGTTTTTACACGGATTCCTGTTTGGTGCACGAGACCTGGAATGATCGTGGAAATCGCCATTGTATAAAGAAAGGCTGCTGCGATCGCAATAAGACTGTCCATGGTATCCATTTAAATGATTACTAATTGGCGAATTATACCTCGCATCGCTCTTTGGGGCTATGGTGAACCTCATTCAATTCCAAGTGAATAATGTCTCACATCACAAGCACGGATGATTAACGCTCTACAACGGGTATGACTCTAATCCGCGCTAATGTATACTCACAGTAATAGTCGCAGTTTTGAGCGAAGAGAAAACTATGTTTGATAATTTAACGGATCGTCTATCCAAAACGCTGAAGAACATCAGCGGTAAAGGTCGTCTGACCGAAGACAATATTAAAGAGACGTTGCGTGAAGTACGTATGGCGCTACTTGAAGCCGACGTTGCACTGCCAGTTGTCCGCGATTTTGTTAAGCGCGTAAAAGAAGGCGCTGTGGGTGTTGAGGTTTCTAAATCTCTAACACCTGGTCAAGAATTCATTAAGATCGTTCAAGCTGAACTTGAAGCGGTGATGGGTGAGTCTAACGAGGCTCTTAACCTAGCAGCGCAGCCGCCAGCGGTTATCTTAATGGCGGGTCTACAAGGTGCGGGTAAAACCACATCGGTAGGTAAGCTATCTAAGCTTCTAACTGAGCGTGACAAGAAGAAAGTCTTGGTTGTGTCTGCCGACGTTTACCGTCCAGCGGCGATCAAACAACTTGAAACGTTAGCAAGTGATGTTGGCGTAGACTTCTTCCCATCTTCAGCGGATCAAAAGCCTCTTGATATTGCAAACGCTGCAATCGACCACGCGAAGAAGAAATTCTACGACGTGCTACTTGTCGATACTGCCGGTCGCTTGGCTATCGATGAAGAGATGATGGGTGAGATCAAAGAGCTTCATACGGCAATTAAACCAGTAGAGACGCTGTTCGTTGTTGATGCAATGACAGGTCAAGATGCTGCGAATACTGCAAAAGCCTTTGGTGATGCGCTCCCACTAACCGGTGTTATCTTAACGAAAGTTGATGGTGATGCGCGTGGTGGTGCGGCGCTGTCTGTTCGTCATATCACAGGCAAACCGATTAAATTCTTAGGTGTTGGTGAGAAAACTGACGCACTAGAACCGTTCCACCCAGATCGTGTTGCGTCTCGCATCTTAGGTATGGGCGACGTACTGTCTCTTATTGAAGACCTACAGAAAAACGTTGATACCGAGAAAGCAGAGAAACTGGCTAAGAAGTTCAAAGAGAAGAAAGGCTTTGACCTTGAAGACTTCCGTGAACAGCTAGGTCAGATGCAAAACATGGGCGGCATGATGGGCATGATGGATAAGCTTCCAGGCATGTCTCAGCTACCAGACAACGTTAAAGATAAAGTTGATGACAAGATGTTCAAGCAAATGGAAGCGATCATCAACTCTATGACCATGAAAGAGCGTCAACGCCCTGACCTAATCAAAGGTTCACGCAAAAAGCGTATTGCCGCTGGTTCTGGTACACAGGTTCAAGATGTAAACCGTATGCTTAAGCAGTTCACCCAAATGCAGAAGATGATGAAGAAGATGCAGAAAGGTGGCATGAAAGGCATGATGCGCAACATGCAAGGCATGATGGGCGGCGGTGGAGGTATGGGCGGAATGGGTGGTGGCTTTAACCCGTTTGGTCGATAATCTACAAATGTAAGCTTTAGCTACGTTACTTTTCATAGTGTTAGCCGTGTCACAGAAAGTGTACGGCAGCTATGTTGGTGAAAAAATAGCTAAAGCCCTTGCATTGCCCCGGAATAAGAGTAAAATTCCGGGGCTTTAATTTGGCACGAGACCCCAAGCTATTTACTTATACTTGGGGTTAATTATTTTATTAAGAAAGCAAAGAGGACGACATGGTAACCATTCGTTTGG